>JAVSMU010000001.1:810645-1110645 GCA_032027045.1 Truepera sp.
CTCCGCGGCCTCCGCGGCCTCCGCCGCCTGCGGTGCCTCCGCCATCGCGGCCGTGTCGGCCTCGGCGGTCGTCGCCTCGTCGGTGGTCGCTGGTGTGGGGGCCGTGGCGAGCTCCGGCAGTGACTCCGGGGCGGGTGCCTGCTGGGCCCCTCCCGGCGCTAGAGTGCCCTCGCTGCCGGCCCGAGCGGCGTTCGCCAGGCTCGTGAGGGTGAGCGTGGCGCTCTTAGCCGCGGCGTCCAGGGCTGCGGCGTCCTCGTTCACGACGGCCTGGGCGGCGCCCACGAGGTCACGGTTGAGCGAGGCGTCGATCCGCGGCGAATCCTGGACGAGGAGCGACTCGCCGTAGGCCTTTGCGAGGCTCACGTAGGCGGCGTCCTGGTCGCTGGCCATGAGGTCTTGCGCGGAGGCAAGCTCGGTGGTGATGGCGTCGGCCGCGCCGGCTTCGAAGGCGAACCTGAGGGCCGGGCCCGCGTCGGCGGCGGTGAGGGCCGCCACGTCGTCGGCCGTGAAGTCAAGGCGTTCGGCGAGGTGCAGCAGGCGGTTGCGCGCGGTCTCCAGGTCACCGGAGCTGGCGTTCAGGTACGCGGAGTCCATGACCAGGCGGCTGAAGCCACCGGCCAGCACGGCGGTCTGGACCGCCATGTCGGTGTGGCTCTGGTTCTCCACCGCCACGCGAGTGCGCTCGAAGGTGCGCTCCATGGCGCGCACCAGGTTGGTGCTGGTCGCGTCGCGAGAGAGCGTGAGGAGGGCGTTCAGGGCGCGCTCCAGCTCGTCGCGCGCCTGGGCGCCGTCGGTCGGCACGCTGGCCGTGGCGATCTCGAGGTTCTCGATGGCGAGGTCGTAGCGTTGTAGGAGGGAGTCCTCCTGGGCCATGGCCCCACTCAGGCAGAAGAACACCACCAGAACACCGGTGGCGAAGGTCAGTTGACGCCGGATCATGCAGCCTCCTCAAGAGCGGCGCGCGCGTTCAGGACGGCACCGATGTTCACGTGGGGGAAAGTGACGACGACCACGCAGTCCTCACCGAATGGGAACAGGAAAAGCACGCCCGCGGCGCGCTCCACGGAAAAGGCGCGAAGGTTGCCCGAGCGCGCCAAGAGCCCACGAGAGCTGAGCACGAGGTTCGGCAGGTGGTCCGGGTCGACGCCTTGGCCCCGGTGCAACAGTACTTCGTTGCCCCGCACGACGACTACCTGCCTGACCGTCTCGATGTCGCCGAAGAGCCTGAGCGCTGAAGCGACAGCGAGCTCGCTCAGGCGCGTGATCTCCTTGCGCGTCGCCTGAGCCTCGTGCGGCGGCTTGCTGCGGCGGTCGGGGGAGCGCAGCGCCGGCGCGCGGCCGGGAAGCCGCCCATGCCCGGAGGGAGGAGCGAACGGCATGCCCGCGAGGGCGACGAGGTGATTCGGCGCCGCGGTTGCCGCTGGGAGGACGGCGTCCCCTGAGCCTCGTGCGGCGGTTCCGGCGTCGCCCAGGGAAACCGGTGAGGCGCCCAATGGAACCGCGGGGAGCCTCTCGGAGCTGAGTTTCACGAGGGCGCGTTCGGCGTCCGCTTCGGCGATGAGTGCCTGGAGCACGGGGGTAGGCTCGGCGTGGTTCGCCGTGTTGGGCAGTAACGTCAGTTCGTCCGCCAGGCGTTTCAGCCTACGGGTGAGGCCCGACCTCGGCAAGGAACCACTGAGTTCCTTGCGCACCGCCCCAGCGAGCAGATGCCGCATGGTGCGCGTGCTGACCGAGTTCGGATCCTGGCCCTTGGCCGCCAGGGCCCCGTCCAACACCGTCGACGCGACGCGGGGAGAGACCAGGGCCGATAGTGCCTCGTGCGTGTACTTGTAGACGTCGTTAGGCATGCCCCTCCTTCCCGCTTCCCGATGCGGAGCATAGTGCCGCGACGGGCCTGTGGGTTGTGAGATATTCCGTTGGGCAACGACTCGCCGCCGCGCGCTCAAGTCACCGTTGCGCCCCGTCTCGCGGCCGTGGACGCGCAAGCGCGCCCGCGAGTCCGTGCGCCACCGCGAGCGCGTTCGGGTAGCGCATGCGTGAGGGACCCACCAGGATGAGCTTGCCGGTCGAGCGCCCCAGCGAGAACGTCGACGCTACCCGCGCGACGTGGTCGTCGAGTTCGAGCGCGAGACCCCCCTCGTGGTCCGGGGCGGGCGCCTCCATCTCGAGCTGTTCGAGCGCGGAGCGCACGAACGCCGGGTCGGCCCCCTCGGGTTCGCTCAGCAACTGGTGGAGCCCCTCCCGGAAGACGCGGGGCGGTTGCAGGTCGTCCCAGGCCTTGGCGAGGGCGACGAGGGTCCTGCCCAGCTCCGCCTCTGCCCGCTTGGCAATGTCGAGGAGCGCCGCTGGGACCTCGCCCAGCGGTTGCGAGAGCTGGCGCAGGTTGCGCTCGGCGTCGTCGATGACGTCCTCGCTGGGCACGGGATCGACCGTCACGCCGAGTTGCCTGACGAGCCCGTTCTCGAGCACCACGACCGCCAGCATCCGGTTGGAGGCGAGCTGCGAGAGGTGGATCTCGAGGATCTGAAGCGTGTCGTCGGCGGGTAGCCGCACCATGACCGCGTAGCCCGAGAACTCGGCCGCCAGCCGTGAGGCGATGTGGAAGAGACCGTCCCCCTCGGCGCCCTTCAAGTGGCGGTCGAGCTGGTCGAGCTGCGCGTCGGGGAGCGGCCGGGGCGGCAGGAAGCTGGAGGCGTACATGCGAAACCCTAGTGCCGTGGGGATGCGGCCGGCGGAAGTGTGAGGCTGTTGCAACAACCCTTCGCTCTCGAGCGAACCGAAGTCGTACCTCACGGTTGCCGGACTCACGTCCAGCTGCGCGGCGATGTGCGCGGAGGCGACAGGGTGCGCGGTAGCTATGTACGCTTCCGCCACCATGTCGAGAACGCGGGCGCGGCGCTCGTTCATAATGCCGATGGTACCACCGCTCGTCCGGCGGGGACGTAAGGCTTCCCGCGCCGGCTCAGCCCGCGGCCAGCGCCAGGACGTGCCGCGCGTGTTCGGGCTCCACGGGCATCACGCTGAGGCGGTTACCGCGCGCCAGCAGGGCCATGCCGGCAAGTGCGGGGTCGGCCTTCATCTCGGCGAGCGTCACCGGGCGCTCCAGCTCCCGCACGGGCTCGATGTCGACCAGGAACCACCGGGGGGCCTCGCGCGTGGCCTTGGCGTCGTGGTAGCCGCTTCGCGGGTCGAACTGCGTGGGGTCCGGATAGGGTTCGGACGCGACCCGCGCCAGCCCGACCACGGCCGGCACCTTCGTGCTCGAGTGGTAGTAAAGGATGAGGTCACCCACGCGCATTTCGTCACGCATGTAGTTGCGCGCCTGATAGTTGCGCACCCCGTCCCAGGCCGTGCGCCCGTCGCGCGCGAGGTCGGCGTAGGCGTAGCTGTCGGGTTCGGATTTCATGAGCCAGGCACGTTCCATGCCCGAGTCTATCGGCCTCACTCCCACTCGATGGTGGCCGGCGGCTTGCTGGTGATGTCGTACACGACCCGGTTGACCTCGGGCACCTTGTTGACGATGCGGTTCGCCACCGTCGCGAGGAACTCGTGCGGTAGCCGGGTCCAGTCCGCCGTCATGCCGTCCACGCTGGATACCGCCCGAAGCGCCACCGTGTTGGCGTACGTGCGGCCGTCGCCCATGACCCCGACGGATTTGAGCGGCGTGAGTACGGCGAACGCCTGCCAAGTATCGTGGTACAGATCGAACTCGCGCAGGGCCGAGATGAACAGGTCGTCCACGCGCCTGAGGACGTCGAGGCGCTCGTTGGTCACCTCACCGATGATGCGGACTGCCAGGCCGGGGCCGGGGAACGGATGGCGGTCGCGCAGGTGCGGCGGCAGGCCGAGCCGCTCCGCCACCTCGCGCACCTCGTCCTTGAACAGCTTCCTGAAGGGTTCCACCAGCTCGAACTCCAGGTCCGCAGGCAGGCCGCCCACGTTGTGATGCGACTTGATGTTCGCGGCGCCCGGCACGCCCGCCGATTCGATGACGTCGGGGTAGAGCGTGCCCTGCGCCAGGAAGCGGATGGGTCCCGCCTCGGCCTGGAGGTTGCGCGCCTCGCGCGAGAAGAGTTCGATGAACTCGCGGCCGATTATCTTGCGCTTGGTTTCCGGGTCGGTGACGCCAGCGAGGGCCGACACGAAACGCGCCGAGGCGTCGATCACGTGCAGGTTCACGCCTAGGGCGCGCAGGGCGCCCTCTACCTCGAGGGCCTCGCCGAGCCGCAGCAGGCCGTGATCCACGAAGACGGCCACGAGTTGCTCGCCGATGGCCCGGTGCAGCAGGAGGCCGAGCGTCGTCGAGTCGACGCCGCCGGAGATCCCCAGAAGGACTCGTTCGGCGCCGACCTGCTCGCGCACCTGCGCCACCGCCGAGTCCAGGATGCCCGCGGGCGTCCAGTCGCGCGCGACGGAGGTGACGTCGACGAAGCGCTCCAGCAGCGTCATGCCCTTGGGCGTGTGCCGGACCTCCGGGTGAAACTGCAGACCGTAGAGCCGCCTGGAGGCGTCCTCCATGGCGGCCAGCGCGCCGCTCTCCGTGGTGGCCGTGGCCGTGAAGCCCGCGGGCAGCCGCGTGACGCTGTCGCCGTGGCTCATCCAGGCCATGAACTCGCCCTCCACCCCCTCGAACAGCATCCCGCCGAGGCCAGAGAGCGCCACCTTGCCGTACTCCTTCACGCCGCCGGTACCGACGGCGCCGCCAAGTTCCTTGGCCATGAGCTGCATGCCGTAACACACTCCCAGGACGGGGAGACCCTGCTCGAGGAGCCCTGGTGCGAGGCCGGGCGCGCCCACGTCGTCGACGCTGTTCGGGCCGCCCGACAGGATCACCCCGGCCGGGGCATGGGCAAGGATCTCGTCCAGGGAGCTGCCGGCGGGCACGAGGATGGAGAGCACGCGCAGCTCGCGCAAGCGGCGGGTGATCAGATGGCTGAACTGTGAACCGTAGTCGACGACCACGATGGACTCGGGCATGCGGCTCCCTGGCTGGCGGTGGCCTAGGCGGTCACGGGGTCTCGGGCGGCGTCTCGGGGAACACGACGGTGATGACGGTGTCGTCAGGTACCTGCAGGGTGACGGGCTCGCTGGAGCGCCCCTGGAACAGACCGTGCACGACCCAGGTGCCGGCCGCATCGAAACCGACGCGTCGCGGAACCGTGCCGATTATGGTGCCTCGCGCGTAGCGCGAGCCGTCCGGGCTGCGGTCGACCACCAGGCTCACTGGCGGGAGGTTGCCGGGGCTCACCCGCACGTCGACCAGGTGGCTGACGGTGCTCGGGCTCACCTGCGACAGCGTGGAGTTGCGCTGAGCGCGAAGTGCCAGGAAGATCCCCAGGGCGACAACCAGAACGAGCAGAACGAGGAGCCCCGGCCCGCGCCAGGCACGGTGGCTTACCTGGTCGTCCGCGTCGTCGTCGATGCGTATCGGCGCGGGTCGCGGCGCGTCGTCCAAGCTTCCGGCCCGGTAAGTGGCGCCGGGCGGCAGGTGCTTCACGAAGCCGGGGTCGGAGGCCTTGTGGTCGGGCTTGCCGGTCCTCAACGTGCCGCCGCCGGGATCGCTCACGAGCGTGATGGGGTCGGGTTCGAGGGGTGATTCCTGACGCTTCGCCGCGCCGGGCGGCGGTTGCGGTGAGGAAGGCCGCGGTTTCAGCTCGTCGGGATCGACGCGCATGTCGGTCCGAGTGGCCGAGACGCTGGGTGAGGCGCCCATGGTGCCGGCCACGTCGTGCGGGTCGTAGTCGATGCCGGCCTCGGGAGCGCGCGGCACGGGGGTGAACTCGAGGGACTCGAGGTCGAGCGGCCCCCTCCCGACGCTCGTGGATTCCGGGGTGGTGGGCAGGACGATGTCGACGAAGCCCGCGGACGGGACCGTGACGGCGCCGCCGGCAAGCCGCCGAACGGTGGCTTGCAGCGCCGCGACGTCGGTGGCGTTCTTGCCAGTCACCGAGGCGCGCAGCGCGGCGGCCACCTCAGTGCTGATCCCCTGTGCGCCTAGCTCGAGCAGCGCCTTCACGCCGTCCGTGAGGTCGGCCCGTAGTGCGGCGTCGAGTGCGGGGTTGGGCGTCACCTGGCCTGACGCCGGCGCTGGTGGCGTACCGGCCCGCCAGGGCACGCCGTAACCCTCCAGGTAGAGGCGTTTCCCGGCCCGGAGGAAGCGGCCTGGACCGATGCCGCCGTGGGCGAGTCCCTTGCGGGCCGCGTCCCTCAGCAGGGTCAGGGTCTGCAGCACGAACTGATCGTCCACCACGGCCTCGCCGGGCGCGACCAGGGTCGAGCCGCTCGGGTAGGCCGCCACCAACGTCCCCTTCTCGCCCTCGGTCCACGACGCGAGCACGGTCGGGACGCCCTCCAGGTCGAGCGAGCCTTGGCTCAGCAGGGGCTCACCGGGAAAGTCGTAGATGAGGACCGAGAGGCCCGTGACGACGTCCACTCCCATGCTGGTCACGACCTGGCCGTCGTGCCTCAGTTCCTGGTTGCGCTGAAAACGCCCGCTTTGGTCCACGCGTATGTGAGTATAGCCAGCCTTCGGGGGCGCCACAAGGCGCGGGTTGCCACTCCGGCATGCCATTCGGCGGCCCGGCACACCGCGCTCCGTCACCCAGCGTGACGCCGGTAGGGGTGCGCGCTGTTACGCTTGAACAACTTATGGAAGTCACCCGAGAACGCGTACTGGAGGCCCTCAAGGGCGTCAACGACCCGGAACTGCACCAAGACCTCGTCACGCTGGGAATGGTCGACTCCGTCGACATCGACGGCGACAACGTCAGGCTCGAGATCACGCTGACGACTCCCGCGTGCCCGTTGAAGGCGAAGATCGAGGCCGACATCCGGGCCGCGGTCAAGCAGGTCGTCGGAGCGGTTCACCTCGACATCGAGTTCGGCTCCAAGGTCCGCGGACCGTCACAGATGCCGCTCCCGGGCATCCGCAACGTCATCGCCGTGGGATCGGGCAAGGGCGGGGTGGGGAAGTCGACCATCGCGGCCAACCTTGCCGCCTCGCTGAGCTTGGAGGGCGCCAAAGTCGGGCTGCTGGACGCAGACATCTACGGTCCCAGCCAGGGAAAGATGTACGGCGTCGAGGGCAAGCGCCTGATGGCCGACGACGAGAAGCACATCCTCCCGCTGCGCAACCACGGCGTGAAGGTCATCTCGATAGCCAACCTGGTAGAGGACGGCCAGGCCCTCACCTGGCGGGGCCCCATCCTCCACGGCACCCTCACCCAACTCCTGAAGCAGACCGTCTGGGGCGAGCTCGACTACCTGGTCATCGACCTGCCGCCGGGAACGGGCGACGTGCAGCTCTCGCTCTCCCAGCTCGTGCCCGTGACGGGCATGGTGCTGGTCACGACGCCGCAGGACATGGCGTTGGTCGACGTGCGCCGCGCCTACACCATGGCGCGCAAGACACACATCCCCGTCCTCGGGGTCATCGAGAACATGAGCTATTACGCCCTACCAGACGGCACCAAGGATCACATCTTCGGTGAGGGTGGCGCGACCCGGTGGGCCGAGGCCGAGCGCCTGCCCCTGCTGGCGCAGGTGCCGATCACCCGGGCCCTGCGCGAGAGCGGCGACAGCGGCACCCCGCTCGTGATAGCCGACCCCGAAGACCCCAGCGCCATCGAGTTGCGCCGCGCGGCGCGCCTGATGGCCGGCCAGGTGAGCATCCAGTCCGTCAACGCCCTCCCGGTGGTGGGTTAGCGGGCGCGCGTGGCGGCCGGGTAACCGGCGGCCCAACGGCTTTGCAACGGCCGGCGGTGGGTTAGCGATGCGGTGGGCCCCGTTCGAGGGGCCGCGGTGCTATCATCCGCCCAGCGGGAAGAGTAGGCGCCGCCGTACCCGCCAGAGAGTTCGCGCCGGAGCTAGTGGCCGGGTGTGAGCGCGAACCGGGTACGGGTGCCGAACGTCCCCCGCCGAGAGGCCTTCGGGGCCTCCCCGGGGCAGAAAGCCGGCGCCCCTGCTTGGCCGGCCAGTAGAGCCCCCGCAGGCCGCCGCGACAGTGCGGTTTCCAGAGCGCCCCCCGGGCAGGGGGGAAGTGCGGTGGTACCGCGGGGTCCTAGCCTCGTCCGCAAGCAGCCGGGCGGGGCCGTTTTGCGTTGCTACCCTCCCGGCGGACGCCAAGGCGCTAACGCCGGAGGAGAGCATGACGCGAGAGCCAAGCAGAGAAGCACCATTCGAGGGAGAAGCCGCGGCCGAGCTGGCCAGCCGCTACGACCCCGCCGCCCTGGAGTCGCGCTGGGTCCGGAGGTGGGCCGAGCAGCCTTTCGTGGCGGACCCCCATAGCGACAAGGAACCCTTCTGCATCGTCATCCCGCCCCCCAACGTCACGGGCAACCTGCACCTGGGCCATGCGTTCGACAACACGATCATCGACGTCCTCATCCGCTTCAAGCGCATGCAGGGGTTCGAGACCCTCTTCCAGCCGGGCACCGACCACGCTGGTATCAGCACGCAGGTGGTGGTCGAGCGCGCGCTCCGCGAGGAGGGTGGAAGCCGCCAGGAACTAGGACGGGAGCAGTTCGTCGAGCGTACGTGGGAGTGGAAGGAGCGCTACGGCGGCATCATCCTGGAGCAACTGCAGCGCCTCGGGGCCAGCGCCGACTGGACGCGCACCCGCTTCACCCTGGACGAGGGCCTTTCGCGCGCCGTGAGGCGGCAGTTCGTGGAGCTCTACCACGCGGGCCTCGTCTACCGCGGCGAGCGCATCGTGAACTGGGATCCCGTCAGCCGCACCGTGCTGTCGGACCTCGAGGTCGAGCGGGAGGAGAGGCGCGGCAAGCTCTACGAGCTGGCCTACCCGTTCGAGGACGGCGGCGGCGAGCTCGTCGTCGCCACCGTGCGCCCGGAGACCATCTTCGCCGACGTGGCCGTCGCGCTGCACCCAGGCGACCCGCGCGCCACCTCCCTGGTGGGCAGGAGCGTGATCATCCCGCTGACCGGGCGTTCCGTGCCCGTCATCCTCGACGAGGCCGTCGAGTTGGGCTTCGGCACCGGGGCGCTCAAGATCACGCCGGCTCACGACCCGACGGACTTCGAGATCGGCCAGCGCCACGGGCTTCCCCACCCGAGCATCCTGGACCTGAGCGCGAGGCTGGTGGGCGACCTCGTTCCCGAGGAGTTCCGCGGCATGGACCGCTTCGAGGCCCGCGAGGCAGTCACGCGGCGCCTGGAGGCGGAGGGCTACTTGCGCGGCGTCCGCGACCACACGGTCGCCCTGGGACTGTCGCAGCGCACGGGTGAGCCCGTGGAACCGATCCTGTCTTTACAGTGGTTCTACGACACCGACTCGGTGGCCAAGCGGGTGCTCGAGGCGCTGGACGCGGGCGAGATCCGCATTCATCCCGAGCGTTACCTCAAGGTGAACAAGGACTGGTTGGCCAACATGCGCCACTGGACCATCTCCCGCCAGCTCTGGTGGGGCCACCGGATACCCGCCTGGTACGACGAGGAAGGCAACATCTACGTGCCGTCGCCGGACGCCCCCGACCTCGACCCCCCGCAGGATCCCCGCTACGCGGGGAAGAACCTGGTGCAAGACGAGGACGTGTTCGACACCTGGTTCTCCTCGAACCTGTGGCCCTTCAGCACCCTCGGGTGGCCCGACGAGGACGATCCCTACCTGAAGAAGTTCTACCCGACGAGCGTGCTGGTGACGGGCTACGACATCCTGTTCTTCTGGGTCGCGCGCATGCAGATGGTCGCGTACCAGCTCACGGGCCAGCGGCCCTTCGACGACGTGCTGCTTCACGGCCTCGTACTCGACGCCAACGGGCAGAAGATGTCGAAGTCGAAGGGCAACGGCATCGATCCCCTGGCGGTGATCGAGGAGCATGGCGCCGACGCGCTGCGCTTCGCCATGGGCCACGTGAGCACTGGTGGGCAGGACGTGCGCTGGGACGATCGCCGCGTGGAGATGGGCCGCAACTACGCCACCAAGCTCTGGAACGCCGCGCGCTTCGCGATGCTCCACCTGACGGGTGACGAGGGCGAAGCGGTGCCGGAGGGGCTGGCCGACCGGTGGATCTTGAGCCGCTTGCAGCGCACAGTCCGTGACGTGACGGCAGCCCTGGACGCCTACGACCTGGGTGCCGCCACGCGCCTCGTGTACGACTTCACGTGGTCGGAGTTCTGCGACTGGTACTTAGAAGCCAGCAAGCCCGCCCTGAAGACGGAGGGCGCGGGCACCCGGGCCACCCTCAAACACGTGCTGGAGACGATCCTCAAGCTCCTTCACCCCCTGATGCCGTTCGTGACCTCGGAACTGTACGAGGGCCTGGGGCACGAGGTGCAACTCGCCCTCGAGGCCTGGCCCACCGCCACCGAAGGCCTGATCGACGAAGAGGCCGAAGCCGACTTCGCGCGGCTCCAGGCCGCCGTCGGGGCGGTGCGCAGCCTGCGCAGCGAGGCCGACCTGTCGCCCACGGCGTGGGTGAGCGTGGAGGTAAGCGGCGAGGGGGCGGCGCTCATCGAGCGCGAGGTGGCGGTCTTCGAGGGGCTGGCCAGGGCGCACCTGGCCGCGGCCGCCGGCGGTCCGGGCATCAGCCTCACGCTGCCGGGTCTGGAGGTGCGGCTGCCGCTGAGCGGCCAGGTGGCGTTGGACGAGTACCGCTCGCGGCTCGAGAAGCGCCTGGCGAAGCTGCTGGACGAGCTGGAGCGCGCCGAGCGCAAGCTTGCGAACGAGAAGTTCCTCGCGAGCGCCCCCGCGGAGGTCGTGGCCGAGGTGCGCCGACGCGCCGCGGAGGCGGCGGAAGTGAGCGCCCGCACCAGGGTCGTGCTGGCCCAACTGGTCGACGGGAGGTAGCTGGTGAGCGAAGAGCCGTTCGTGCTCGGGACGGAACTGACCTTGGCGGCGCTCGAGCGCGTGGCCCGAGGGGGTGGTGCGGTCACGCTGCCGGCGCAGGTCAGGGCCCGCCTCGAGGAGAACCGCGGCTTCGTGGAGCGCCTGCTGGCAGAGGGCCAGACCGTCTACGGGGTGACGACGGGCTTCGGCCGCTTCGCCGCCACGCGCATCGCCGCGGCGGACGTGCGTGAGTTGCAGCGCAACCTGCTCCTGTCGCATTCCGTCGGCGTCGGCGAGCCCCTCTCCACCGAGGTCGTGCGCGCGATGCTGCTGCTGCGGGCGCAGTCCCTCGCCCTGGGCGCCTCCGGCGTGAGGCCCGTACTGGTTGAGGCGTTGCTCGGCCTGCTCGAGCGCGGAGTGCACCCGCTGGTGCCGGCGCAGGGGAGCGTCGGCGCCTCGGGCGACCTCGCGCCCCTCGCTCACATGGCCCTGGTGCTCATCGGCGAGGGAGAGGCGGAGCTGGGCGGCGAGTTGCTGCCCGGCCTCGAGGCGCTTACGCGCGCCGGGTTGAGCCCGATCACGCTCGAGGCGAAGGAGGGCCTGGCGCTCATCAACGGCACTCAGGCCATGACCGCCCTGCTGGGCCTGGCCGTGCTGGACGCGGGTAGGCTGCTGAACGTGGCCGAGATAGCCGCCGCCATGAGCGTGGAGGCCCTGCTCGGCAGCCACGCGCCCTTCGACCAGGCCGTCACGCGCCTGCGCCCGCACCCCGGGGCCGTCACGACGTCCGCCAACATGCGGGCGTTGCTGGCGGAGTCGGAGGTGGTCGCCTCGCACGCCGACTGCGGCCGCGTGCAAGACCCGTACTCGTTGCGCGCCGTGCCGCAAGTGCATGGCGCCTCGCGTGACGCCGTGGCGCACGTCCGCAGCGTGGTGGACGTCGAGTTGCGGTCGGTGACCGACAACCCGCTCGTGATCACGGACGAGCCGGGGGGAGCGGCGCGGGTCATCAGTGCGGGCAACTTCCACGGCCAGCCGCTGGCGCTGGCCGCCGACTTCGCGGCCATCGCGCTCGCCGAACTCGCGAACGTGTCGGAGCGGCGCGTCGAACAGCTCGTCAACCCCGCCCTCTCGAACCTGCCGGGCTTCCTCACGGAGCACGGCGGCCTCAACTCCGGGCTGATGGTGGCGCAGTACCTGGCGGCAGCGCTGGTGAGCGAGAACAAGGTGCTGGCCCACCCCGCCTCGGTGGACTCGATCCCGACCAGCGCCAACCAGGAGGATCACGTGTCGATGGGCGCGCACGCCAGCCGCAAGCTCCTGAGCGTGCTGGCCAACGTCCGTTACGTGCTCGCCGTCGAGCTGCTGGCGGCGGCGCAGGGCCTGGACTTCAGGGCGCCGCTCAGGCCGGGGAAGGGCGTGGCGGCGGCGCATCGGCACCTCCGCTCGCGGGTCCCGCACCTGGGCGCCGACCGCTACCTGAAGCCCGACATCGAGGCCGTTCACGGTGCCATCGTCGACGGCAGCCTGCTGGCGGCCGTCACGCAGGCGGGCGTGGTGCTCACGTGAGCGGCGACGAACGGCACCTCGAACTGCCGTTCACCGGGCCCGCGACGTTCTTCAAGGCGCCCCACGTGCCGGCCCTAGAGCTCCACCGCACCGGCGGGCGCTTCGACGTGGGGATACTGGGCGTGCCCTTCGACTTCGCGGTCGGCTTCAGGCCGGGCGCGCGCTTCGCCCCAGCCGCGGTGCGCGCCGCTAGCGGACGGTACGCCGTGCCGCCCTCCGGCTACTACGACTTCGAGACCGACTCGTATTCGCTGGGAGGCGCGCGGCTGGTAGACGCGGGAGACGTCGACGTGGCGCAACTCGAGACCGCGGAGAGCCATGACCGGATCACCGCCGCGGCCAGGGCGCTGCGGGCCGCCGTGGCACTACCGCTCTTCGTCGGCGGCGATCATTCCGTGAGCTACCCCTTGTTGCGTGCCTTCGACGAGGTGCGTCGGCTGCACGTGGTGCAGTTGGACGCCCACTTGGATTACTCCGATTCGAGGAACGCCACGCGGTGGGCCAACTCGAGCCCGTTCCGGCGGGCGGTGGAGGCGCTACCCGAACTCGTCCACGTGACCGTGGTGGGGCTGCGCGGTGTGAGGGCCGACCCCGAGGCGTTCGCGGCTGCGCGCTCCAGGGGCCACGAACTGATAGCTGCCCGCGCCGTGCACGCCGCCATCACCGACGTGGTGGACAGGCTCCCCAAGGGCGAGAACGTCTACCTGAGCATCGACGTGGACGCCCTCGACGCGGCCGAGTTGCCGGGCACTGGCAGCCCCGAGCCCGAGGGCCTCAGCTACGGACAGGCGCGAGACCTCGTCGTGGCCACGGTGCGGCGCAACGAGCTGGTCGGAGTGGACCTCATGGAGCTGGCCCCGGAACTCGACCCCACGGGGCGCAGCGCCCTCCTGAGTGCCCGCCTGTTGGCCGAGACGCTGGAGGCGTGGTGGCGCGTCCGTGCCGAGTCCGGCGCGTAAGTAGCTGGGCGAGTGTCCGAGGCCGGACGCGACGAGGGCCGGTCGCCACAATGATCGGGCGCCACGAAGGCCGGGCGCCACGAGGGCCGGGCGCCACGAGGGACGGGCGCCACGAGGGCCGGGCGCCACGAGGGACGGGCGCCACGAGGGCCGCGGACCACGAACGCCGGTGTGGGTCCTCAGCCGTCCTTGCGCCATACGGTGCGCCCGCCGATGACCATCTCCTTGAGCGACGGCGACCCCCACGTGTAGAGCGGAGTGAGCGCCTTGGGTGAGTCGATCACGAGGTAGTCGGCGACGGACCCCACGGCGAGGTTGCCCCACTCGGGCCGGTCCAGCGCGAGCCCGGCGTTGGCGGTTCCGGCCACGAGCGCCTCCTCGACGCTCAACCCCCAGATCGCCACGGCCAGCTGTAGGACGAGCAGCAGCCCGAACACCGGGGAGGAGCCCGGGTTGTGGTCCGACGCCACCGCCACCCTCACACCACTGGCCCTCACCGTGGCGATCTCCGGCATCGGGCGCTTGAGCAGCAGTGCGGCCACCGGCAAGAACGTCGCGACGGTGCCGGCAGCGGCGAGTGCCGCCAGGTCCTCGGCGGTAGCCAGCTCCAGGTGGTCGGCCGAGACGCCCCCCAGCTCCGCTACCAGCCGTGCCGCGCCCGTGTGGGTGAGTTGCTCGGCGTGCGCCTTCACCTTCAACCCGTAGGTGAGCGCCGCCTCGAGGATGCGGCGCGTCTCGGCCAGGGTGAAGGCGCCCTCGTCGCAGAAGACGTCGACGGCATCGGCCAGCCCAAGCCGCGCGGCCTCGGGCAGGGTCTCGCTCAAGAAGCGCTCCAGGTAGTCGCCGCGCGGCAGGTGCTTGTCGGGCACGTGCGCCAGTAGCGTGGTCGTGACCCGTTGGGAGCCCTCCTCGCCCAGGCGGCGCGCCACGCGCAACATGCGCAACTCCCCCTCGGTGCTCAGCCCGTAGCCCGACTTGATCTCGAGGGCGGTAACCCCGCCGCGCAGGAAGGCACCCGCGCGCCGCCTCGCGAGCATGAGCAGCGTGGGCTCGGAGGCGTCGTTGGTGGCGGCCACGGTCTCGTGGATCCCGCCGCCCGCCGCCAGGATTTCCGCGTAGCTTGCGCCGCGGGCCCGCAACAGGTACTCCTCCAGCCGATCGCCGGCCCAGATCAGGTGCGTGTGGCTGTCGACCAGGCCCGGTATGACCGCGTTACCGCCAAGGTCGACGCCGGGCCAGCCCGCGAACGGTAGCGGTACGGCCGCCTCCGCGCCGACCCATGCCACCCGCCCGTCCGCCACGGCCATGGCCGCGTTCGGCACGGCATCGTGGGGCGTGTACAGCTCGCTGATGCCCTTGACCAGCGTGCCTGTAGTGGCGGCGGCGTCGCTCATGTGCTCTCCTCGCTCCTCATGCGTTCCCCTCGCTGATCAGAGGTTCTCCCCGTCCGTCACGCCGGGCAGGTCCATGCCGCGCGCCCGGGCCGTTTCGATCGCGGCCGGGTAACCGGCGTCGGCGTGGCGCATCACGCCCGTACCCGGGTCGTTGAGGAGCACGCGTCCGATACGCTCGGCCGCGTCAGACGTACCGTCGGCGACGCACACCTGACCGGCATGCAGGCTGTAACCCATGCCCACGCCGCCGCCATGGTGGAAGCTCACCCAGCCCGCGCCGCTCACGGCGTTCAGGGCGAAGTTGAGTAGCGCCCAGTCGGCAACCGCGTCCGAACCGTCGCGCATGGCCTCGGTCTCGCGGTACGGGCTCGCCACCGAGCCGGCGTCGAGGTGATCGCGTCCGATCACGATGGGCGCCTTCAACTCGCCCTTCGCCACCATCTCGTTGAGGCGCAAGCCGGCCCGGTCGCGCTCGCCGTAGCCCAGCCAGCAGATGCGCGCCGGCAGCCCTTGGAACGCGAACTTGTCGACGCCCTCCGTGAGCCAACGCCGCAAGCCCTCGTCCTCGGGGAAGAGCTCGAGCATGGCCCGGTCGGTGCGGCGGATGTCCTCGGGGTCGCCCGATAGCGCCACCCAGCGGAAGGGGCCGCGGCCCTCGCAGAACTGGTCGCGGATGAACGCCGGTACGAAGCCGGGGTAGGAGAAAGCGTCGGGGAATCCGCCCTCCTGGGCGAACGCGCGCAGGTTGTTCCCGTAATCGAAGGCCACCGCGCCGCTGCGCGCCAGGTCGACGATGGCGCTGCAGTGGCGAGCCATGGACTCCAGCACGCGCGCTCTGTAACGCACCGGATCGGCGTCGCGCGCGGCGCTCAGGTCCTCGTCGGGCGCGGCGACGGGCAGGTAGCCGTACATGGGGTCGTGCGCGCTCGTCTGGTCCGTCACCAGGTCGACCTTCACGCCGAGGCGAACGAGTTCGGGGAGGACCTCCGCGGCGTTGCCCAACAGGCCGACCGATAGTGGGAGCCGCCCCGCTCGTGCCTCCTCCACTCGCGCCAGCGCCGTGCGCAGGTCGAGGCTCATCTCGTCCAGGTAACCCGTCTCGAGCCTGCGGCGGATGCGCTGCGCGTCGGCCTCCACGACCAGCACCGCCCCGCCGTTGAGGGTCACGGCCAGCGGTTGCGCGCCGCCCATGCCGCCAAGGCCGGCGGTGACGGTCAGCGTCCCCGCCAGCGTGCCGCCGAAGTGGCGGCGAGCGGCCGCGGCGAACGTCTCGAAGGTGCCCTGCAAGATCCCCTGAGTGCCGATGTAGATCCAGGAACCGGCCGTCATCTGGCCGTACATCATGAGCCCCGCGGCATCTAGCCTGTCGAACTCCTCCCAGGTCGCCCACTTGGGCACCAGGTTGGAGTTCGCCAAGATCACGCGCGGCGCTTCGTGGGTGGTGCGGAAGACCCCGACGGGCTTGCCCGACTGCACCAGGAGCGTCTCGTCGTTCTCGAGCCGGTCGAGCGTCGCGACTATCCGCCGGTACGCGGCCCAGTCGCGAGCTGCGCGCCCGCGGCCGCCGTACACGACCAGCTCCTCCGGCTTCTCGGCGACCTCGGGGTCGAGGTTGTTCATCAGCATCCGCTTGGCGGCCTCTTGAATCCAGCCCTTGGCGGTGCGCTTGGCCCCCCGTGGGGCGCGGATGGGCCACGTGGGCGGCGTTCCCAACGGCATGCGAGCCTCCTGGCAGGTAGCGAGTGTCCTCACGCCATTATCGCCCGGGCGCGGGACGCATGACGGACCCATGACGCACGACTCGTACCCTCGGTTCCGGAGGAAGTCGTGGGCGCCCCCAGGCACGTGCTCAAACTAGCCGTGGTAGCCGCCGCCGCCGTCTTGGGCCTCGCCGCGGCGCGGGGCAACATCCGTGTCGACGGTTCCTCGACGGTCTTCCCGATATCGTTGGCCATGGCCGAGGAGTTCAGCATCGATCACCCCGAAACGCCCGTCTCCGTGGCCTTCTCGGGCACGGGAGGGGGCCTCTCCAAGTTGTGCGCGGGGGAGGTGGACATCGCGGACGCCAGCCGCGTGGTCACGCCGGCCGAACTCGAGAAGTGCGCGAGTAGGGGCATCGGCCTCATCGAGCTGCCCGTCGCCGCCGACGCCCTCACCGTGGTGGTCAACTCCGGAAACGACTTCGTCGAGTGTCTCACCGTGAGCGAGTTGCGGGCCATCTGGGAGCCCGGCTCCAAGGTCGAGTACTGGAGCCAGGTCCGCGACGGTTTTCCCGCTGTGCCCATCACCTTGTACGGGCCCGGGACCGATAGCGGCACCTTCGAGTTCTTCACGCACGCCATCAACGGCCGGGTCGGCGCCAGCCGCACCGACTTCTTTCCCAGCGAGGACGACAACGTCCTGGTTCAGGGGGTGGAGGGTGACGAGTACGCTCTCGGCTTCTTCGGCTACGCGTATTACGTCGAGAACGCCGGCCGGCTGCGTAGCCTCGCGGTCGACGCCGGCGCCGGCTGCGTGAAGCCCGACGCGCTCAGCATCGAAAGCAACGCCTACTCGCCCCTCTCCCGCCCCCTCTTCGTTTACGTGAGCAGCGCCGCGCTCGCCGCGAGGCCCGGAATCGCGGAGTTCATCGAGTACTACCTCGCGCCCGAGAACCGCGAGTTCATCGCCGACACCGGCTACGTCGCCTACCCGGACGACGTGTACGAAGCGGTCGCCGCGCGCTTCGAGGCGGGGATCACTGGTACGGCGTTCGCCGGGTTCGAGCCGGGCGACAGCGTGCTCGAGGCCGTTCGCCGGCGTGAGTAGCCACCGGGCGCGCGCTCGAGCAGGGAGGGGACCGATCTCCGTGGAAGGCACGGTGCCATGAGCGCGAAGGGGCTCGGGGCGGGCCGCGCCCGGCCTGCTGCCCGTGGGCTCGTTTTGGGCCCGGCGGAGCGGCGCCGCGAGCAGTTGGTGCGGTTGCTACTGGGCACCGCCGCGTGGGTGACCGTTCTCACGACCGTCGCCGTCGTCTTCGTGCTCGCGCGCGAGACGCTGGCGTTCTTCCGCGACCCGCTCGTGAGCGTCGTCGAGTTCTTCACCTCGGACACCTGGACGCCGCTCTTCGTCGACAAGCACTTCGGCATCGCGCCGCTGCTCAGCGGAACGCTGCTCGTCACGCTGATCGCCATGCTGGTGGGGGTGCCGCTCGGCATCGGCAGCGCCATCTACCTCTCCGAGTTCGCGGCCCCGGCCGTCAGGCGGCGCCTGCAGGGCGCGCTCGAGCTCCTCGCGGGAATCCCCACCGTCGTCCTGGGCTACTTCGCTCTGCTGTTCGTGACACCCTGGCTGCAGAGCTTCATCCCCGGCCTGAAGCTGTTCAACGCCCTATCGGCGGGCCTCGTCATGGGCTTCATGATCATGCCGGTGATATCGAGCCTCTCCGCCGACGCCATGCAGGCCGTACCCGTGGCGCTGCGCGAGGCGGGCTACGGTCTGGGAGCGAGCAAACTGGACGTGACGCTCAAGGTGGTGGTGCCGGCGGCCCTCTCGGGCATCCTCGCCGCGGTCATCCTGGCGTTCTCGCGCGCGGTGGGCGAGACGATGATCGTCACGCTTGCAGCGGGACAGCGCCCCTTGCTCACGCTGGACCCGCGTGAGACCATCGCGACGATGACCTCGTTCATAGTGCAGGCCGCCACCGGCGACCAGCCCGCCGGCTCGCTCGCCGTTCGCTCCCTCTACGCGGTCGCCGCCACGCTCTTCGTCATCACTTTCCTTCTCAACCTGGCCACCCAGGCGCTGGTCAGGCGCTTCGGGGAGCGCTACGAGTGACGGCGCCCGGCGCTCGGCGTCTCAGGGGCCGGCTCTTTCACCTGGCCGTGCTGGTGCCGACGCTGCTCGGCCTCGCCGTCCTCCTGGCGCTGATCTTCGACGTTCTCACCGACACGGTGTCGTGGCAAGTGGTCGAGCCGCGCGGCAGCGGCGTCAGCTTCTCATTCTGGGAGGGGGCCTCCTTGGCGGGCAGCTGGGAGAGGGTCGCCCGCCTCGAGCTGGCGGCCCGGGGGGAGTCCGCGGTGGCGATCGACGAGCTCTTGTCGGACCCGGAGGAGCGGCGCAAGTTCGCGGCTCGCAACCGGGTGGAGCTGATGTGGTCGGTCGACGGCAGGCCCTTGCGCTGGGTCGTCTCGACGACCCGCGACAGGCTCGTGGCAGACTTCTCGCTCGCACGTGGGCTACGCGAGCGCTCGACGCTCAGGGCCTCACTGGAGTCCGGCCAACACCTCTACCTCAACCCCTGGCTCGACGCCTCGTTCTTCACGCGGCGCGCTTCCCGCTCACCCGCCATGGCCGGCCTGGCCCCCGCCCTGGTCGGCAGCCTCTGGCTGATCGTCCTGGTCATCCTGATAGCGGTTCCCCTCGGGGTGGCCGCGGCCGTCTACCTGGAGGAGTACTCGCAGGAGTCGCGACTCACGCGGTTGCTGGAGGTCAACCTCCGCAACCTGGCGGGGGTGCCGAGCATCGTCTACGGGCTGTTGGGTCTGTCGGTCTTCGTGCGCTTCATGCGCCTCGGTCCGGTCATCCTCTCGGCGGCACTCACCCTCTCGCTTCTCGTCGTCCCGGTGGTGATCATCGCGTCGCGAGAGGCCATCAGGGCCGTGCCGTCAACGTTGCGGCAGGCCGCCTACGGGCTGGGGGCCACCAGGTCGCAGGTCACCTTCGGCGTGGTGCTCCCTGCGGCGCGCTCCGGCATCGTTACCGGCGTCATCCTGGCGGTGGCGCGCGCGCTCGGCGAGACCGCCCCGCTGCTGCTGCTGGGTGCCGCCGTGTTCGTGCCGGGCCTGCCCAAGGGCCCGCTGTCCGAGTACACCGTGCTCCCACTGCAGATCTACTCGTGGGTGGGTGAGAACAAGCCCGAGTTCGCCCACGCCGCGTCGGCTGGGATAGTGGTCATGCTCGCAGTGCTGGTGCTGTTCTACGGGGTCGCGTTCCGGCTGCGCCGAGTGTTCGGGCGGCAGGCGTGAGCGGCGCCAGCGGCCCCTCAGGGGAAGGAGACCGCGTGAGCGGAGCGCTACCGGAGGATCACGTGACGGTTCGCACGCAGAGAGTGCCGCCGGCGGACGCCGTGGTCGAGATCGACTCCTTCGGCCTCTGGTACGGGTCATTCAAGGCCCTCGACAACGTGTCGCTCACCGTGCCGCGGCATCAGGTCACGGCGCTCATCGGTGCGTCCGGTTGCGGGAAGAGCACGCTGCTGCGCAGCATCAACCGCATGAACGACCTGGTCGAGGGGGTCAGGACCGAAGGGCGCGTGCGGTACGAGGGCGAGGAACTCTACGGCGCAGGGGTGGACCCGGTCGAGGTGCGAAGGAGGGTGGGCATGGTGTTCCAGAAACCCAACCCGTTCCCGAAGTCCATCTACGACAACGTCGCCTTCGGGCCGCGGCTCGCCGGTCGCCGCGGGGGCCTCGACGGGGTCGTCGAGCGCGCATTGCGGGACGCGGCGCTCTGGGACGAGGTGAAAGGCAAGCTGGACGGATCCGCGTTCGGCCTGTCGGGCGGGCAGCAGCAGCGGCTATGCATCGCCCGCGCCCTGGCGACGGAACCCCAGGTGCTCCTCATGGACGAGCCGACAAGCGCTCTCGACCCGATCGCCACCGACAGGATCGAGCGGCTCATAGGGGAGCTCACGGGGCGCTACACGGTGCTCATCGTGACGCACAACATGCAGCAGGCGGGCCGCGTGTCGGACCGGACGGCGTTCATGCACCTGGGCAGGCTGGTGGAAGAGGGCCCCACCGACCAGATGTTCACGGCACCGAAGCACGAGTTGACGGAGCGCTACGTCTCGGGCCGTTTCGGTTGAGGCTTCAGTCGGGAAGCGAGAGGTCCAACCCGTTGACCGCGTTCATGGCCTCCGGCGCCCCGTGGCGAACGGTCAACTCGACCGCGTCGGCGGCCGTCGCCACGACGAGCCCGACGAGCGGCGCCTCGCCTGCCGTGAAACGGCTGAGCACCCAGTTCTCCACCTGCCAACCATCCGGCGGGCGGCCGACGCCCACCTTCACCCTGACGAAGTCGGTGCCGACCGCGCGGGTGATGTCGGCTACTCCCCGCTGGCCGCCGCTCGTGCCGCCGACTCGCACCCGCAGCTTACCGAGGGGTAGGTCGATGTCGTCGTGCACCACGATGGTCTCGGACGGCCGGATGTTCCCGCGCGTCATGGCGGCCTGCACCGGACTTCCGGAGCGGTTCATGAAGCTAAGCGGTTTGAGGAGCAGAAGGGCCCCGGCGGCCAGGGTCCCGGGCGGGAGCTTGGCGGTGGCCGCCACGCGCCCCTGCCTGAAGTTCGCGCCGTGACGCCGAGCGAGCTCATCGACGACAAGGAACCCGGCGTTGTGCCGGGTTCCTGAGTAACGGGGGCCGGGATTGCCCAGGCCCACGACCAGCTTGAAGGTGACGCCCGGCGACCCTTGGTCCGCCGCGAGGCTCAATCCTCTTCCGGCTCCTCGGGAGCAGCGCCGATGACTTCGGGTTCGACGGTCTCCTCGGCGGCCTCGGTCTCATCCTCCTCGGCGACTCGTGGCGGGACCACGGCGACGAGCGCGAGGTCGAGGTCGTCCAGGACCTCGGCCTCGGCCGGCAGGTTGGCGACGATGGCGCCGATGTGAAGGCTGTCGCCGATGTCGAGGCCACTAACGTCGAGCGTGACGTGGTTGGGGATGTTCTGCGGCAGCACCGAGATGCGCACTTCACGCCGCTGGACGTCGAGCAGGCCGCCCTCGCGGACGCCCACGGGGGTGCCGACGAACTCGATGGGCACGTTGACCTCGAGGAGCTGGCCGGCGGTGATCGCGTAGAAGTCGACGTGCATGGGCTCGCGCCGGCGCTTGTCCATCTGCACCTGCTTGACGAGCACCGAGCGCGACTCGCCGTCGATCACGAGGTCGATCAGGCTCGAGGTGCCCTGGGACCGGAAGGCCTTGTCGAAGGCCCGCAGGTCTACGGTGATGGCTTCGTTGAGTTCCCTGTTGTAGACGATGGCTGGGAGCTTCCCGGCGCGTCTCAAGTGCGCGGCCGTGCCCGGCACGCGCTTCTCGGCGTTGATTCTCATGGTTCCTCCGGTGCGCATGGCACTCTAGGCGACGCGCTTGCAACTAGTGACGATACTAGGTGACGGCCATGGCTGTAAAGGTGTGACGGTGCAGTCAGCTGGCGAAGAGAGAGCTTACCGATACGTGATCGTGTACGTTGCGGATCGCCTGTGCCAGGAGCGGCGCCACGCTCAGCACGTGGATCTTGTCGCTCGTTTCGACGAGCGGGATGGTGTCGGTGACGTAGATGCCGGTGATCGCCGGGTGGTCGAGGCGCTCCATGGCCGGCGGGGTGAAGACGGCATGCGTCGCGGTTACCCGCACGTCGGGCTGTGCGCCGAGTTCGAGCAGCGCCTCTATGCCACGGCGCATGGTGCCGGCGGTCGAAATCATGTCGTCCATGATGATCGGCCTCTTGCCCTCGACCTCGCCGATCACGTGAGTGACCTCGGTCTCGGTGGGGCTGGTGCGGCGCTTGTAGAGCATCACCAGCGGGAGGTCGAGGAGGTTCGCGAGGCGGCGAGCCTCGGTCGCCCGGCCGACGTCCGGCGATACGACCACGCTGTCGGTGAGGTCCGTGCCCTTTAGGTTCTCGCCCAGGATGGTGAGGGCGGTGAGGTGATCGACGGGCACGTCGAAGAAGCCCTGGATCTGGCCCGCGTGGAGGTCGACCGTGATGACGCGGTCGGCACCGGCCGTTTCGAGGAGGTTGGCGACGAGTTTGGCCGTGATCGGCTCTCGGGCCTGCATCTTCTTGTCCTGGCGGGCGTAGCCGAAGTACGGGATGACGGCGTTGATGCGCCACGCGGAGGCGCGCCTGAGCGCGTCGATCAGTACGAGCAGTTCCATGAGGTGGTGGTTGACCGGCGCGCAGGTCGACTGGATGATGTAGCAGTCGCCGCCCCGAGCGCTTTCGTCGATTGAGATGCGCGTCTCGCCGTCGGGGAACTGCGTTACCGTTCCGTGCGCCAGCCGGCCGCCCAGGTGTTTGGCCACGGCCTGCGCGAGCGCCTGCGTGGCGTTGCCGCTGAAGAGCTTCACGTCCTCGCCGCCCCTCACTGACGACCACCCTGGTGCGGCTGGTCAAGTGCTCCTGGAGCTGCCGTGCCATGGCAAAGCGCGGGCTGGTTACGGGTTAGAAGCGTCACGGAACACCTCGCAGGGGACTAGGGCCGGGGTGTAGCGCCCCCGGTGGGGCGCCCCTCGTGCGGCCAGGGGAAGTATACCCAGGTGAGCTCGGTCGTTCGCGGCCGCCGGCTGATCGAGGGCCGACGGCCGGCCGGCTACCCAAGCTCAGCGGGCGTACTCCACGGCGCGCGATTCGCGCACCACCGTGACCTGCACCTGCCCGGGGTACTCCATGTCCTGCTCGATGCGGTTGGCGACGTCGCGCGCCAGCAGCACGGCCGTGGCGTCGTCGACGCGTTCGGGCTGCACGATGATGCGCAGCTCGCGACCGGCCTGGATGGCGAAGGCGCTGTCGACGCCCGGGAAGCTGGTGGCGATGGTCTCCAGCCCCTCCAAGCGCTTGATGTAACTCTCGAGCGTCTCGCGGCGCGCCCCGGGCCTGGCCGCGGAGACGGCGTCGGCGGCGTTGACGATGATGGGGAAGAGGGTCTCGGCGTGATCGAGCTCGTGGTGGTTGAGGATGGCGTCGATGACTTCCTTCGGCTCCCCGAAGCGCCGACCGAGGTTCGCCCCGATCTCCGTGTGGGTGCCCTCGATCTCCCGGTCTATCGACTTGCCGATGTCGTGCAAGAGGCCCGCGCGGCGCGCCATCGCCTCGTCGAGGCCGAGCTCCGCCGCGATGATGCCGCTCAGGTGCGCTACCTGCACCGAGTGCTTGAGGATGTTCTGGCCGTAGCTAGTGCGGAACTGCATGCGCCCCAGCAGTTGGACGAGGCCGGGCTTGAGCCCGACGACGTTCGCCTCGAGGGCGGCCTCGTCGCCCCGCTCGCGGATGTAGGTCTGCATCTCTTGCTGCGCCTTGTGCACGACCTCCTCGATGCGGGCCGGGTGGATGCGGCCGTCGGTCACTAGCTCGGAGAGGGCGAGCTGCGCGACCTCGCGGCGCATGGGGTTGAAGCTCGACAGCAAGACCGCCTCGGGCGTGTCGTCGATGATGAGGTCGACGCCGGTGAGCGCCTCGAAGGCGCGGATGTTGCGCCCCTCACGGCCGATGATGCGGCCCTTCATGGCGTCACTCGGGATGGGCACGACGGAGACGCTGATCGCGGCCGAGACCTCGGAGGCGCTGCGCTGGATCGCCTGGGCGAGGATGTCCTGTGAGCGCTTGCGGGACTCGGCGTCGGCACGTTCGAGCGCGCCGCGGATGCGCACGGCCTTCTCGCGGTCGAGCTCGCTGTCGAGCTTGTCGAGGATCATCTGGGTGGCCTGCTCGCGGCTCAGCTGCGCGATCTCGTGCAGTTGCGCCAGGGCGGCCGCCTCGCGCGCCTCGATGCCTTCTTCGCGCGTGACCAGCTCGGCGTTGCGTTGGTTGAGGCGTTCCTCGGCCTCGTCGAGGCGCAGCGCGCGGGCGTCCTGCTGCTCGCTGCGGCGGTTGAGGCGTTCCTCCTGCTGTTCCAGGCGTTCGCGGTCGCGGCGCGCCTCGTCGCGGGCTTCTCGGGCCGCCTCGCGGTCGCGCTCGATCTCGGCGAGGGCGCGCTCCGAAGTGGCCTTGGCCGTCTCGCGGACGTGCGCCAGCTCGTCTTCGAGCCGGCGGCGCTTGCCGGCTTCCTCCTCGGTCCAGGTCTGGCGCGCCCGGGCGAGTTCGGACTCGATGGTCCGCTTCGCCTCGTCGGTGATGTCGCGGGCGGCCCGCTCGGCCTCGGACAAGCGGGCGGCCACCAGGCGCTGAGCCTCGGCCTCCGCGTTCTGGTCGCTGCGCTTGCGCAGCAGGTACATGCCGACCGCGCCGATGAGCAGGCCAAGAAGGAGTAGCAAGACGTAGGTGACAGATCCGTTCACAGGGCACCTTCCTCGAGTTCGCCTTCACTACTGGTGCCGGTCTTGCCTCCGAGTTTGAGGGCGTCCATGACCTTGCCGCGGATCTCACCGATCAGCTCGGGATTAGCAGCGATGAACTCCACCGCCCGCTCCTTACCCTGACCCAACCGCGTGTCCCCATACGAGAACCACGACCCGCTCTTAACCACGATCCCAAGATCACTCGCCACCGCCACCAGATCCCCCAACTTATCGAACCCCTTACCGAACACGATGTCCACCTCCGCCTCACGAAAAGGCGGCGCCACCTTGTTCTTCGTCACCTTCACCCGCACCCGATTACCCACCCGCTCGACCCCCACCTTCACATCCCCCTTACGCCTCACCTCAAGCCGCACACTCGCATAAAACTTAAGCGCCCTACCCCCCGGCGTCGTCTCCGGATTCCCATACATCACCCCGATCTTCTCCCGGATCTGATTGATGAAAATCGCCGTCGTCCGCGACTTCGACAACACCCCCGTCAACTTCCTGAGCGCCTGCGACATCAACCGCGCCTGCAACCCCACATGCGCATCCCCCATCTCACCCTCGATCTCAGCCCGCGGCGTCAACGCCGCCACACTATCCACCACCACCACATCCACCGCCCCCGACCGCACCAACAACTCCACGATCTCCAACGCCTGCTCACCCGTATCCGGCTGCGACACCAACAACTCATCAACGTCCACCCCCAACGCCGCCGCATAAGCCGGATCCAACGCATGCTCAGCATCCACGAACGCCGCCACCCCACCAGCCGCCTGCGCCTCAGCCACCACATGCAAAGCCAAAGTCGTCTTACCCCCCGACTCCGGCCCATACACCTCCACCACCCGCCCCCGCGGCAAACCCCCAACCCCCAACGCCACATCCACACTCAAAGACCCAGTCGAAATAACCCCAGACCCCAACACCCCAACCGGCTCAGCCCCCAACCGCATGATCGCCCCACGACCAAACTGCCGCTCGATCTGCAACAAAGCGGACTCCAAGGCCTTCTTGCGCTCGTCTTCCATGGTCTCGCAATCCTCCATCCGGTGAGGAGTGGGCCCGTGATGGGCCTACCCCTGTGGTCGCGCCGCCGCCGGTGGCCGGACCCTGCCGGGCCCCATCACCGAACGGTCGTCAGCGCAACGCGGACCGGATGAGGTGGAGGCTGGTGAAAGCGGTCCTTTCGCGTTGCCAAGGCCCGCCAAGTGGTGGCAAGTCGAGGTGCTTCACGGAAGTTCCGGAGTCACTAGCAATCGCGATAACTACCTTCGTCATCAGGCGTTCTTCCTCAACCGGTCGGCCGCCGACGACGTTCGACGCCCCGGAAACACTGCCCGGTGGGGGCGGCGCTCCGGAGTCGGTGTCAACGTCAGCGGCGCTGCGTGCGTCGAAATCCAAGTTCGAGGGCGCCGCCAGGACCGGAACGCAGGGTCCCAGGTTGGCGATGCCGATGTCAGCCTTGAAGAACGCTCTGACCGCAGCCGCGAGCGCGGCCACGAGCTCGACGGCCTCGTAAGGCAGTCGCTGAAGGAGTCGAGTGTGTACCCCGAGCGCTCTCATGGTTTCCACGTCGCATGCTATCACGCTGCCCCTTATGGCCCCTGATCGGTCCGGGGCCACGCTCGGGCTTCCCGCGAGGTTCTTGGGCCGGGCGAGCGGGTCGGTGCCGTCGTCGGCGCCGACCAGGTAACCGGTAAGCACTCCGCCCGTGGCGCCCTCCGCTATGGCGACGCGTTGTCCGCGGGCACGCAGCAGGGCCAGCACGAGGCTGGGGAGATCGTCGCCGTTGGTTCCCCACACGCTGTCGCCCAACGCTGCGGCGACCGCGTTCATGGTTGGTTTCGCGAGCATCAAAGCGTGCTCGGCGTCGTCGGCCTTCGCGGCCACGCGCACGTGGACGCCGTCGGCCTTGGCGTAGGTGGCCACGCTCGGATTGGCCTGCATGGTGAGCGCGCCGAGGGCCTCGGCCACCGTCGATTCGCCCACGCCGATCGTCTTGAACGTGTGTACGAAGAGCTTGCTGCTGGGCAGCGGGAGCCGGGGGAGGGCCTCGACCTTCCACATCCTCTCCAGTTCGCGAGGCGGCCCCGGCAACGTGACGATGTAACGGACCGATGCGCCACGCGTGACGCGCGCGAGCCAGCCCGGAGCCGTTCCGATCGGGTTGGGGAGCACCTCGGCGGAAGGGATGAGGCGGGCCTGCCTGAGGTTCGACTCGGGCATGTGACGGCCGCGGCCCGCGAAGCGCTGCCGCAGCCACGCTTCCAGCGTGGGGTCGACGTGCTGCTCCTCGCCCAACACGCCTGCTATCGCGTCGCGGGTGACGTCGTCGTCCGTGGGGCCGAGGCCGCCGGTCAGGACGACCAGGTCGCTGCGGCCGAGCGCGCCCGAGAGTGCTTGTGCGATGCGCTCCAGGTTGTCGCCGACGCGCTGCGACCAGTAGACGTCGACCCCGATCGCCGCCAGGTCGGCGGCCACGCGAGCGCTGTTGGTGTCGACGATCTCGCCGAGCAACAGCTCCGTACCAACGGCGATGACTTCCGCGCTGCGGATGGCTTTCATGAGAGACGATACCAGGGGTAACAACAGATGACAGGTGTCCGCCTATGTAGTAAGGTTGAGGCGGTTCCTCCCCCCTAGGAACCGGGAGAGGGCCTAGGCCCTCCACCATCTCCTCTCTTTGACCCTGCGTTCCCCCACGCAGGGTCAGACTTTTGGTGTAGCCGGGTGACCCTCGGTGCGCGCTTAGCCTAGAAGTCCTAGGCAGATGTCCTGCCCGGCGGCGAACGGCTCATCGGCCGGTGCTAGCATTACCCATGGCAAGCTCCCCGTTCATCGCAGATAGTACGTCCAGCACGCACCCCAGGCCCGCGACGACGCTGGCGGAGCTGCGCGGCACCAAGTGGGAAAGGCTCGCTGGGCGCAGTGTGAGAGACGAGATCCGCGCCAACCTCGTGGCCGCCCTGCAGCGGGGCCAACCCCTCTTCGAGGGAGTGCTCGGCTATCAAGACACCGTGGTTCCCGCCATCGTCAACGCCCTGCTCAGCCGGCATCACTTCATCCTTCTCGGGCTCCGTGGCCAGGCCAAGACGCGGATCCTGCGCCAGCTCGTAACCTTCCTCGACCCGGAGGTGCCCTACATCGCGGGCACGGAGTTGCGTGACGATCCCTTCGCGCCCATGTCAGTGGAAGGCCGAGAGGTCCTCGAGCGCCAGGGCGACGACACGCCCATCGAATGGCTCCAACGCGATCAGCGCTACGTCGAGAAGCTTGCCACCCCGGACACCACGGTCGCGGACATCGTTGGCGATATCGACCCGATCAAGGCCGCCAAGCTCGGAACCCGGCTCGGAGACGAGCGCGCCGTGCATTTCGGCCTGCTGCCGCGGGCCAACCGCGGCCTATTCGCCATCAACGAACTGCCCGACCTCGCGGGTAAGGTCCAGGTCGCACTCTTCAACGTCATGCAGGAGGGCGACGTTCAGATCAAGGGCTACCCCATGCGCCTCCCGCTGGACCTTCTGCTCGTCTTCAGCGCTAATCCAGAGGACTACACCGCGCGCGGCAAGATCATCACGCCCCTGAAGGACCGTATAGGCAGCGAGGTGCGGACCCACTATCCGGTCAGCGTCGAAGAGGGCATGGCCATCACCAGCCAGGAGGCCTGGACCGAGCGCGAGGAGGGCGTGGTCGTGCCCACCTTCGTTGCCGAGGCGGTAGAGGAGGTGGCGTTCCAGGCGCGGATCGATTCGCGCGTCGACAAGCACTCCGGCGTCTCGCAACGCCTGCCCATCAGCCTGCTGGAGAACGTCGTCAGTAACGCCGAGCAGCGCGCGTTGTCGGTGGGAGGACCGGGCATGGCCCGCATATCGGACCTTTACAAGGCCTTACCGGCGGTGACGGGCAAGATCGAGCTCGAGTACGAGGGCGAACTCAAGGGGTCCGAGAACGTGGCGCGCGAGATCGTGCACCGGGCGATAGGTCAGGTGTACGCGCGGCGGGCCGCCGGCCTGGACGCATCGGAAGTCGTCGAGTACTTCGAGGAGGGTAACAACCTGCGTTTGCGGGCAGACACGGCGAGTGGCGAGTGGCAGGGTCAGCTGGCCGGTGTGCCGGGGCTGCTCTCGTTGGCCGACAGCGTGGCGGCCTCGGAACCTCTACACTCCGCGGAGGGCACCGACGATCTGGTGGTGGTCACGGCCGAGTTCATCCTGGAAGGGCTCCACGCCCGGAAGTTGATAGGCCGTAGCGAGGAGTTCGGCTACTCCGCGCCCGAGAGCCGGGAACCCTCGACCAGGCCCCGGTGGAACTGAGGCATAACCCGGCCGGCGCCCTGGCGTCCGGCGCGCGGAGGAGGTGAGGCCAATGGCAGTAGTCCGCTACTCCAAGTATGAAGGGGGCCTTGACGACCTCGACATGGCCGACCTCATGCGCATGCTCCAAGACCGCCTCATGCAGTCGGGTTTCGAGCGCAACCCGTACGATCCCGACCCCGACTATCAGCAGTCTCTCCAGGAACTCTACGAGGCGATCGCGCAGGCGCTGATCGAGAACGCGCTGGTGAGTGAAGACGTCGTCGAAGCGGCGCTCAACTCCGAGAACTGGATGAACAGCGAGCTGGGTGAAGCGGCGCGCCGGCTGGCCCAGCGACTTGGCCAAGAGGGCTACGTACGCACGATGCCCACGGGCGAGGACCCCACCGAACCAAGCGGGACGGCGGGCGCCAACGGCGAAAGCCCCGACCCCGGGCAGGTGAAGTTCGAGCTCACCGACAAGGCCATCGATTTCCTCGGTTACAAGACGCTACACGACGTGCTGGGAGGAGCCGGCAGGTCGAGCATTGGCGCTCACGACACGCGCTTCTCGACCACCGGGGTGGAGACGATCGGCGCCACGAAGGAGTACAGGTTCGGCGACACGCTCAACCTGGACGTGCCGGCCACCCTCGGGCACGCCGCCGCTCGGGGCCTGCACGCGGGAAGCCTCGACCTGCAGGAGGACGACCTCGTGGTGCAGGAGTCGGAGTTCCACTCGTCGGCGGCCACCGTCGTCATGCTCGACTGCAGCCACTCGATGATCCTCTACGGCGAGGACCGCTTCACCCCCGCCAAACAGGTGGCGCTCGCCCTGGCGCACCTGATCCGCACCCAATACCGGGGTGACACCGTCAAGTTCGTGCTCTTCCATAACGGGGCGGAGGAGATCCCGCTCGGGCGCCTCGCGCGGTCGCAGGTGGGTCCGTATCACACCAACACGGCTCAAGGCTTGCGGCTTGCCCAGCGCCTCCTCATGCGGCAGAACAAGGAGATGAAGCAGATAGTGATGATCACGGACGGGAAGCCCTCCGCCATCACCCTCCCAGACGGCCGCCTCTACCGCAACGCCTACGGCCTCGACCCGCTCGTCCTAGGCGAAACGCTCCGCGAGGTCAACTCCTGCCGCCGGCACGGCATCCAGATCAACACGTTCATGCTGGCGCGCGACCCGGAGCTGGTGGCGTTCGTACAGCGCGTCAGCGCCATGACCCAAGGGAAGGCGTACTTCACGACGCCCCACACGATCGGCCGCTACGTGCTGCTCGACTACCAATCGAGGCGCACCAAGCTGGTCAACTGATCCTTCGGGCGTGTCCGGGGCGCACCAAGCTGGTCAACTGATCCTTCGGGCGTGTCCGAGGCGCACCAAGCTGGTCAACTGATCTTTCGGGCGTGTCCGGGGCGCACCAAGCTGGTCATCTGGATCCCGACGCGGTCGCGGGGGCATGGCGCAAGGCGTCGGCACCGGTTCACTCGAACGAGCGCGACAGCCTGTCCAGCGCCTGGATAGCCGGCGCGTAGTTGGGATCGGCCGTCTTGGCCGCGCGGTAGTTGACCTCTGCCCGGTCGATCTCGCCGAGGCGCTCGTAGGCCTCACCCAGGCGGTAGTACGCCTCCACGTAGGCGGGGCTCCCCGGGCGCGCCTCGCCCGGGTCCGTGGCCTCGAACACGTCTATGGCCGCGTTGAAGGCGGTGATGGCTTCTGGCAGCCGGTCGGTGAACACCAGGAGCCGCCCCTTGTCGACGTAGGGCCAGAGTTTCGAGCGACCCTCGTCCGTCGTCGCGGCCGCGTCGAAAGCCGCGATGGCCTCGTCATAACGCGCGGCCTGCCACGCCACGCGCCCCCAGTCCATGGCGAACTGGTAATCGCGGCTCCTGAGGAAAGCGTTCTGCAAGGCCCGCAGGGCACCCGCAGGATCGCCGTTGGCGGCCCGAAGCAGGCCCTGCAGGTTGACCACGGCCGGGTCGGACTCACCGTCAATGGCCACGGCCCTGTCGAGTTCCGTGAGCGCGCCCGTTAGGTTACCGGTCAGGTACAGCGCGCGCGCGTACAGGAAGTGCGCGCGACCACTGTCGGGGTATCGGGCCACGAGTTCGGGACCGTTCAGCCGCGCGGCGGAGTTGTAATAGCCCTGCTCGAGCAGGTCGCTCATCTGCGTGAACTCGTTCTCCTGAGCCGTGGCAACCGCCGCCACGAGCAGCAGCGCGACCAGCGCCAAGGCGCGCCAGGCGGCGCGGTCGCCAGAGCCCCGCGGGCCAGGGCGTCGATCGAGACGTTCCTCGTGCACGGCGTAAGGGTAACTCACGTCTGGGTGAGAACGCGTGGTGTTCCCTACGCCCCCGCGGTCCGCTCGGGGCCCAGAACGTCGGCCAGCCAATCGAGACCTTCGGAGGCGAGGCGCGTCAGGTGGTCGATGGCGTGGACCTCCATGGGTGGTGACGTTCTCACGAGGTTCACGAGCGACTTCTGGTCGACGGGCCGCTGGAACGACGGCGCCGCGGCCTGAGCCAGGAAGCCGCGCACCTTCGGGTCGTAAGACAGCCCGGCGAAGCCGACTCCCGCCCGTGCAGCCAGGATGCAACCGTGCAGCCGCACGGAAACCACGTAGCGCGCGCCGGAGACGGCGCGCAGCGCCAAGGCGGGCGTCGTCGCGTCCCTGACGTCCAAGCCGGGCACCAGACGTACCAGTCGGTCTACCGCGGGCGAGTCCTGCTGCGGGTGAAGCGCCGTCGCCGCGAGCGGCGTGCCGTCCTCCCTCAGTTGCAGCGCGAGGGTCTCGAGGGCGGAGTTGAGGACGTCCTGACCCGACCGGGGCACCAGGACCACCGGACCGCTGGGGTCGCGGCCGGGCAGGTCGGGCGGTACGTCGAGCAGCAAGGCAGGATCCGCCACCAGCACGGCCGACAGGTTCAAGGTGCCGGCGAGCGCCAAGGACTCCTGATCGCGAACCGCCACCGGCAGGCCCCTCAGGGCAGCCGCCGTCCGCCCCAACCCGGCAGTGCTCAGCGGCCCCAACGATTGCCCGTACAAGACGACGCGCTTGCCGAGCCGCCTGGCCAGGCGCACCACGCCCAGGTAGTAGTCGAGGCTGCGGGAGCTGGTCACGTCCTGAAGCAGCCCCCCGCCACCGGACACGAGCGCCCCGCTTCGCAAGAGCGCGGGCAGGAGGCCGGACACGCGGTCGAACGACCGGACACCGTGGAGCTCCCGCGTGGCCCGCGGATCGGCGGACAGCACGACGGGCTCGAAGCCACGTTCTCGCAGCCCGCTCACCAGGCCCGCCAGGAGCGCCTCGTCCCCGACGTTACCCGCGCCGTAGTAGCCGCTAAGCAGGACGCGCACGTGGGCACTCAAGCATGTGATAGATCGTCCTCGGCCCCTTGCAACCAGCGCCTCACGAGGCGCGTGAGGAGGGCAGCGAGTGGCGCGAGCACGGCGCCGATGACCAGCCCCACCAGCAGCGCCACGCCGGTGCGTTCGAGCGAGATGAGCAGCGGTGTGTGGTAGTGGCTGAACGAGTTGAGGATGCTGGCCTGCGCCACCACCCCCGCCGTGAGCAACGGGGCGCGCAACCACACTGGCCAGCCGGGCAGCGCCAGCGCCACCAGCGCCGCAGGGTGCCCGAGCAGCTCCTTGAAGCGAGGCCGCGCCACGAACTCTCCCAGCAGCGAGCGCAGCGTCAGCTCGAACTGGCTGACACCGATCACCGGGTCGTTGCCGCGGCGCAGCAGCACCAACCCGACGGCGGTTAGGGCGACGAGGCCCAAGGCCACGTGGCCGAACGTGAGGTTGGTGGTGAGCAGGCGCTTGATCCACACGACGGGCCGGTGCAGCCGCAACAGGTAGGCGGCCAGGAAGATGAGCGGGGGCGCAAGCAGAGTGAGGCCCACGCCCGAGAAGGGCCTGATGGCGAGCAGGGTCTCGCGCTCGCTGCCGACCGCCGCCAGCAGCAGCGCGCCGGCGAGGCTCACCGCGGTGGCCCCGAGGATGGCCGGCAAGCGCTCCTTGAACGTGAGGTACCCGAGCGCAGGGAAGACGAGGGCGGCGAGGAGCGCCAGCGCGTCCCACCTGGCGCCCGCGAAGAACAGACACGCCAGGAGCACCAGACCGAGCGCCACTGCGCCCCAGGGCGAGGGGAAGCGGCGCGCCAACAGGAGTGCGCCCGCGAGAACGCCTAGGGCCGCCAGGCCCCGCAGCCAGGCGTTGGTCCGGTAGGTGGTGCCCAGGCTCTCGAGCGGACCGACGTCGTAGCCGTGCGCCCGCAGGGCGGGGATCAGGGCAGACACCAGCTTCTCCGTGTTGGCGATCGGGTCGCCCAGTTCCACGGTCGTGTAGGGACGCAGGTAGAGCAGCCGCACGTTGCGCTCCTCGACTCCCAGCAAGTACTTCTCGACCAGGTCGCCGGGGCGCAGGCGGCGGTCCACGTAGTCCTGGTTGAAGCTGAGGAGCCTGACGGTGGGGACCTTGTTCGCTATCTCGGCCATGCCGTTCTGCGGGCTGCCCTCGATCACGGCCGTGTAGAAGCCCTGCGAGGCGGCGACGAGCTCGTCCAAGCCGAACGGCCACCCCGCGACCTGCGTGCCGGCGTGCACTATGTAGCTGGCCTCCGGGGGGAAGTCCGCACCCACGCCCACCAGGGAGTAGGGACCGTTGCGCGGCCTGTACGCCACGTCGAACCCGGCGCTCTTCCACAGGCGCACCTGGGCCTCGTCCGGACCGGCCGGTAGTGTCGGCTTGACACTACCTGGCCACAAGTACCAGGTGCGGCCGTTCAGTTCGAACGAGCGCGCGGGAGGCACGTTCTTGGCGATCAGGCGGTCGAGGGCCCCCGGCGCCAGCGCCGTCACCAGTGTCGCGTTCGACGGGATGGGCGGCGGCGCCTCGCCGGCAGCCACCAGTTGGGCCTTCAGCTCGGAGCCGAGCAGGGTTGCGGCGTAGCCCTTCGACGCCAGCGTCTCGATGGTGTCCTCGTAAAGCGCCACGCCGGGCAACCCTAACGCTTGATAGCGCCTCCCGAGCTCCAGGCTCGTGAGCCCGACCATGCTCCCCTGGACGGCCAGCGCCTGCTCGTCCATGACGACGGCGACCTGCTCGCGGCTGCCCTCGGCGGCCACCCTGCGTAGCCCTAGCACGGCGGCCGGGACCAGCGCCAGGAGAACCACCAGCCAGAGCGCCTGGTCGAGCCTCGAGCTCCTGAAACCGGTGGGGCTCAAGCCTCACCGCGCCGGCGCCGCCTGAGGTAGCCGTCGATGTGATCGAAAAGGACTTCGAGGGCGACGCGGTTCTTTCCGCCCTCCGGCAAGACGAGGTCGGCATACTGCTTCGTGGGCTCGACGAAGAGGTCATGCATGGGTTTCACCGTCCGGCGGTACTGATCGATGACCGCCTGAGCGCTGCGCCCGCGTTCGGCGACGTCGCGCTCCAGGCGCCGGATGAAGCGCTCGTCGGGCGGTGCATCGATGAACACCTTGAGCCCCATGCGTTCACGGAGGTGCTGGTCGTGGAGGACGAGGATCCCTTCGACGATGATGACAGGCGCGGGCTCCAACCTCACCGTCTCGGCCGCGCGGTCGTGGACCTGGAAGTCGTACACGGGCCGGGCAACGGCGTTGCCCGCTTTGAGCTGGTCTACGTGGCGCACCAGCAGCTCCGAATCGAAGGCGCTCGGCTCGTCGTAGTTGGTCAGCACGCGAGCCTCGAAAGGCAGGTCTCCCTGCGCGCGGTAATAGGCGTCCTGTGGGAGCAGCAGGGCGTTGCCGTCGCCGGCCGCCGCCAAGAGCGCCTTGGCGACCGTGGTCTTCCCCGAGCCGGTGCCCCCGGCGAGACCGATGACCAGCGGGCCGGCGCTCATCGGATGGCGCTGTTCGGGGTGGCGCTCGTTGCCGCACCGTGGTCGACGGCAGGCTCGCCGAGTGCCGAGGAGCGCTCGACGGCGGCCCTGATGAAGCCCGTGAAGGGCGGGCTCGGCCGCATCAGGCGCGACTTGAACTCGGGGTGCGACTGCAGGCCGAGGAAGAACGGGTGGCCCCTCAGCTCGATGGATTCGACGAGGCCGCGCCCACGGCCGGCCATCCCGGGAGTCACGCCGCCGACCACCAGCCCGGCGGCCACGAGGCGGTCGACGTACGCGGGGTTCACCTCGTAGCGGTGCCGGTGGCGTTCGTACACCGTCGGCAACTGGGCGCCCGACTCGGCGTAGAGGCGGCCAACCAGGCTGTCGGCGACTACCTCCATCGGCCAGCTGCCCAGTCGCATGGTGCCGCCCATGCCGGCCACTTCGAGCTGCTCCGGCATCAGGTCTATCACCGGCTCCGGCGTGTACTGGTCGAACTCGGTCGAGTTGGCGCCGGACAACCCGGCGACGTGGCGCGCGAACTCGATGACCGCGACCTGCATGCCGAGGCATATGCCCAGGTAGGGGACGAGCCGTTCACGTGCCACCCGGGCGGCACGAACCTTGCCCTCTATGCCCCTGACGCCGAAGCCGCCCGGCACCAGGATGCCGTCGAAGTCCGCCAGCCTCTCGACCTCGGCGTCGACCAGGTCCTCCGCGTTGACCCAGTGGATGTCCACGGCCGCGTGGTTCGCGGTGCCGGCGTGCTTGAGGGCTTCCATGAGGCTGAGGTAGGCGTCGGGCATGGCCACGTACTTGCCGACCACCGCGATGCTGACGTGCCTTTGAGGCTGGCGCAGCACGCGCACCGCCTCTTGCCAGGCGCGCAGCTCCGGCGTGACCTTCTCCAGGTGAAGCATCTCCTCGATGAAACGGCCGACGCCCTGCTGTTCGAGCATCTCGGGCACGGCGTAGACGTAGTCGGCGTCGTACGCGTTGAATACCGCGGCCTCCTCGACGTTCGAGAACAGCGCGATCTTGTGCCTCCCGCCCTCGGGCACCGCCTGCTGTGAGCGCAGGACCAGTGCATCGGGTTGGATGCCCACGCCGCGCAGCGTGGCGACCGAGTGCTGGGTCGGTTTCGTCTTGTGCTCCTCGCTGGTGCCGAGGTACGGCACGAGGGTCACGTGGATGTAGAGCGTGTTCTCGCGCCCCTGCTCGAAGCGGATCTGCCGGATGGCCTCGAGGAACGGCAGCGACTCGATGTCGCCCACCGTTCCGCCGACCTCCACCAAGACGAGTTCGGCGTCGGCGGCGTCGCCCGCCGCGAAGATGCGCCGCTTTATCTCGTCGGTCACGTGCGGAATGACCTGGACCGTCTGCGAGAGGTAGGCGCCGCGGCGCTCCTGCTCGATGACGCTCAGGTACACCTGCCCGGTGGTGACGTTGTTCTCGCGGCCGAGGTCGACGTCGAGGAAGCGCTCGTAGGTGCCGATGTCGAGGTCGGTCTCGGCGCCGTCGTCGGTGACGAAGACTTCGCCATGCTCGTAAGGCCGCATGGTCCCCGCGTCCACGTTCACGTACGGGTCTATCTTCACGGCCGTCACCCGGTAGCCGCGCGCACGGAGTAACGCCCCGATGCTCGAGGTCGTGATGCCCTTCCCAAGGCTGGAGACCACCCCACCGGTCACGAAGATGTACTTACGGTTCATGGCTCACCTTCTCGGGACTCAATGCTAGCATCCGTGCTGCTCGTGCCAGTCAGGGAAGAGGCGTCAGGGCCACGCATGGTAGAGTCGCGCCCGACCGCGTTTCGAGGCGCGGAGGCGCAGAAGCTCGAGGCGTAGGCGCTGGCGCTCGTGGCGCGGACGTGCTCAGGTGCGAGGCGCTTACGCTAACGTTCGATGCGATCGCGCTGACGGTGGACGTTCGTCGAGGAGGCTCCGGCTGCTGGTGAACCAGGACGAGAACGAGGTGGCCGAGCCACGCGCCGGTGGCGCGGCCGGCGGGCAACCGCCCGGGATACTCTTCGTGATGACCGGCGCTTCCGGCGTGGGGAAGGACACCATCCGGACCGCTGCCGCGCCCTTCTTGGCCAACGTGTACTACTCCATCTCGGCGACCACCCGCGGACGCCGCCCCGGAGAGGAGAACGGGGTCCAGTACTACTTCCTGACCAGGGAGGCCTTCGAGCGCATGATCGCCGAGAAGGCGCTGCTCGAGTACGCGGATTACGTGGGCGACTACTACGGCACGCCGGAGGCGGCCGTCCGCGAGGCCCTCGACCGGGGACAGGACGTGCTCTTGGAACTCGAGCTGGCCGGAGCGCGGCAGGTCAAGCAGCGGATGCCGGAAGCGGTCATGCTGTTCATCGTCCCACCCTCGCTGCAAGAGCTCGAGCGGCGCTTGAGGGGCCGCGGCACCGACAGCGAGGAGAAGATCCAGAAGCGGCTGGCGCGGGCCAGGGAAGAGATCCGTGCAGTGCGGGAGTTCGACTACTTCATAGTCAACGACGACTTGCCGCGGGCCGTCCTCGAGTTCGAGTCGGTGATCCGCGCTGAGCGGGCCCGAGCCAAGCGGGTGACCGACGAGCACATTGCGGAGTTCCTGCGCACCGGGTCGGCTACCGGCGGCTGACGCCCGACTCACCCCGCCGCTGCGTGGTTCGCGGTAACATCCGAGGTCGTCGCGGGCGCCGGCCGGCCCGTACCCGTGATTCTGAACGCCGCCGCGGCCCACGCCGCGCTTGGAGGACCCAATGGCTCAAGAAGGTTACGACAAACTCATCGCGCTCACCGACTCGCGTTACCGGCTATCGATGATCGTCGCCAGGCGCGCCGCGCAGCTCAAGATGGGGATCCCGACGGTGCTCGAGCCCGGGACGCTGTCCAACCTGGAGAACAGCGTGACGGTCGCCATGAAGGAACTCGAGACGGACGCGGGCATCAAGTGGGGCGACGACCTGCCCCCCGCAGAGGAGTTCAAGCGCCTCGTCGAGGTTCGCAGGCCCGACCCGATAAGCACTCTGAGCGCCACGCCGTTCGACGACGACGAGGAAGACTGAGGGCCGACGCCGCGCTCACGCCCGCCCGCCTTGCGCTCCTAGCGCTCCTAGCCAACTTCCCTTGTCCAGCGTCGGATATGTTGCCGGATGCTAGGATGATTATGCATGGCGAGCAAAGAATACCGTCAACGCCTCATCGCTGAACTGGTCGAGAACGAGTTCATCTCGACCCAAGCCGAGATAGCAGAGAGACTCGCTCAGAGCGGCATAAATGTCACGCAGGCGACCGTCAGCCGCGACGTGAGCGAGCTGCGGTTGGTGCGGGTCCCCTCCGGCCGCGGCCGCCATCGCTACAGCGCCACGCCGATGGTCATGCAAGTGGACGTCGAGCGTGAGCTGAGTGACCGCTTCCGGCTGTTCGTGCGGCACTTAGACCGCGGCGAGAACATCATCGTCATCAGCACCGACGAGGGTCACGCCTCGGGCGTGGCCTTCGTGATCGACAAGCTCGAGCGCGAGGAGATCGTCGGGACGCTCGCCGGGCAGAACGCCATCCTGGTCGTGGCGCGTACGGTCGCTGCCGCAGAGTCCCTCTTGGAAGGCTTCGAGCGCCTGCTCAACTGAGGCCTGGCCTGGTTCCCGGCTCATGGGGGCGTGCTAGCCTGGGGCACTCTGGAGGAACAGATGCCCCGTCCCAACCGACGTTTGTTGCATGCTTTATTCGCCGCCATCGCCGTGGCGGTCGCGCCATTCACCGCCGCCTCGGCGGCGTCCCTCGCGGTCCACCCCTTCGCGAGCGACGACCCGTTGCTCGGCATGGCCATATCCAGCGAGCTGGCCGCGTCGTTCGGCGGCATGGACGTCGTGATCGGCCCGGAGGTCGCGGCCGGCGCCGTCCCACCCGTCATGGCTAGTGGAGGCTTCATCGGCCTGACGCGCGTGATCGGCGCCGACCCGATGTACGGTCCCGCCGGTCCGGACCTGCTCCGGGGCGGTCTAGGAGTGGACGTCGCGGTGTCGGGCCGCGTGCTGGTGCTGGATGACAGCTACCGCCTGGAACTCGTGGTGGCGGGCCCGGGTGGCGTCACCAACGCCACGGTGGAAGAGCCGCACGGCAGACGTGATCGGATCGTTGCGCTGGCAGCGCGCGTGGTCGCCAAGGCGTTCGCCGGCCCTGTCTCTCCCACACCACCCGATTCGCCCCCCCTGGACGGGGCGTACGCGACCTACATGACGGCGCTCGTTTACGCCAGCGGCGGGCTGACCGATGACGCCGCCTCGCTATTGGCCAGCGTCCCCAGCGGTGAGCTGCCCGCGCGCGGCCTGCGCCTGGAGGAGGACCTCGTCGCCGCTGCCGACCTCGCGTCCGCGGACGACCTCGCCTCCACCACGCGCCGGCTGCGCAGGGCGCTCCTAAGCCTCGGAGTGGACTCTTTCGACGCCGACGCCTCGTACGGGGCGTTCCAAGCGATCGTCAACGACACGGGTCTGCCCGTCGCGGGAGCGTGGGCCGCGGTGCTGGCCGCCAGCGTCGGCGATTACGCCACCGCCGCGAGCGACCTGCAGACGGTAACGGCCACCGGCTCGTACGGCTACGGCCGGGCGCTAGATGCGTCGCTGGCGTGGGCGCAAGGCGACACCGATGCGGCGTTGGCCAAGGTCGACTCCGTGACGGAAGGTGCCGCCGCGCTGCTAGGCGCGTCCATCGTCGCTCAGATGGCGCAGGACCCCGCCCGCGAGACTGCCGCGTTGAACGCGCTCACTCGCGCAGCGCCGTTCCTGACGTACCCCTTCGAGCGTCTGTCCTTCCTCGCGTTCGACCGGGGCGACGCCCTGGCGGCGGCAGAGGCGCTACTGCCGGCCGTGGAGCTCGACCCCGAGTCCGACCTCTACTGGACCAACCTCGGCTGGGCGTACTACCTGCTCGGCTTCTTGGACCGAAGCGAGGAGGCCTCGAACCGAGCCGTGGAGCTCGACGCCAACCAGTACATCGCGCGCTACAACCTCGGCCTCGTGTACAGCGTGACGGGTCGACTGACGCAGGCCATCGAGGCGTACGACCGCGCCATCGGCCTCGACCCGGGCGTCGACGACGAGGCCGTTAAGGACCTGGAGAAGGCCGTGCAGGAACACCCCGGGGCCGTGGTGGCGGTCCACTACTCGCTCGGCTACCTCTACGACGCCGAGGGCCGCCGCGACGATGCCCGGAGGCAGCTCCGCACTTTCGTGCGCCTGGCCGGGGCGGCAGGGGACTACGCAGACTTCGTGAGCGCCGCGCGTGAGCGCTTGGTGGCGCTCGATGCGCCGCCCCCGCCCCTCGAGATCCTGGGCAAGGTGGTGCCCAGGCTGGGGGTCCGCGGCCCCGAAGCGGAGCCCTTCCACCCGGGCGACCGCGTGTTTCCCGTTTTCGAGGTGAGCACCCCGGGCGAGCAGCTCCCCAACAAGCTGAACGTCACCCTTACCCTCACCGACCCGGGCGGCAAGGCGACGGCGACGGCGAGCGGCGAGATCGTGGTGCCGAGTGGCGCCGTCGGCTACGTCATCGACTCGCTCGGCATAGACGTCCCGGAGGACGCCTCCGCCGGAACTTACACGCTGGCGGTCACGGTCGACGGCATCGACGGCACGCACGTCGAAGACTCGACCTCGCTCGAGGTGGACGGGCTCCCCGACACGCTGCGCCAACTCCTGAGCCGCGGCGTGGTGATGACGTCCCTGAGCACCTCCACCCCCCTCTACAGCGTCAAGGACCTCGGGGCGCCAGGACGGCTCGTCTCGAGCCTCCTGGAGGAACTGGCCTCCGGCGCCGCGGCCGCCGAGTCGGCGCTGCCGACGGTGACGGACGGCCGCTTCGCTGGACTCACGGGTGGGGAGCTGTTCAGCACGAGTACGGCCGAGGACGTGGAGGACTACCTCGCCTACTTGATCGCGAGCGGTGTCAGCGATTACCGCTTCGTCTTCGTCGACGGCTACGCTCAGTGGGCGCTGGACGGAGCTCCCACCAAGGAGTGACCCGACGGCCGGTGTAGGCCGCCCGGCGCTAGCCTCAGCCGGTGCCGAAGAGGCGGTGGAAGATGCGAAAGCCCGCTATGTAGGTGCCGGACGCGGAGCCCAAGGTCGTGAGGATGAAGACCAGGAGGACGCGCGCCGCACGGTTGCGCCACCAACCGGAGACCTTGGTGACGTCGTGCCTCAGCGCCTCGAAGTCGCCGACGTTGGGCCTCCTCAGCCATAACTCCGTACCGGCGGCGACGAAGCCCACGCCGATCAGCGGGTTGAGGGCCGTGAAGGGCGAGGCCGCGGCGGCCACCAGGATCGTGAGGGGGTGCGCGAGCGCTATCGTGGCGCCGACGGCGCTCAGCACCAGGTGGATGAGGGTCCAATCCGTCAGCAGCGTCAGGCCGACGTCGGCACTGCGCGAGAAGCCGACCACGAACCCGGCGACGATGATGGCTACGATCACCCAGGGAAGCGCCTTCGCGACCTTGCTGGGCGGCGGCACGGCCTCCAGGCGGGCGCTGGCATCGGCGGCGCCCGCCTCCGGCTCCCGCAGCCCGGCAGCGACGCCCTTGAGGTGACCCGCGCCCATCACGACGAGGACATCCTTGTGCCCCGGCCCCTGCTGGAGGAGCTTCGAGACCATGTACTCGTCGCGCTCGGCGATGAGCGGCCGGTAGATCTTTTCGCTCTTCGCCGCGAACTCGGTGAAGGTAGATTCGAGGATGTCGCCTTCCTTCAGGGCCTCGATGTCCTCCTCGGAGATCTTCTCGGTGCTGAACGCCGACGCTAGCAGGCCGCCGAACAGCGTGATCCTCTGCCACCAGGGCACGTTGGCGTATACGCGCCTCAGGGTCACCCCGATATCGCGATCGACCAGCAAGACGGGGAGATTCCTCTGCCCGGCTGCCTTGATGGCGGCCTTCATCTCCGCTCCGGGCTCCACCCCGAACTGCTCTGCCATCCGCTGCTGGAAGGCGGAAAGGGCGAGGTTGACGGCGAGCATCGCCGCCTTACCCTCCCGCAGGACCTTGAACAGGTCCATCTTGGAGTACGCGTCGGGATCGGTGAGTGCGCGGTAGCGACCCGCGTCGAGCTCGATGGCGACGGCGTCGAACCGGCCCCCCTCGATCATGTCCGTGACGGCGGCGGCGCTGGACTTCGAGACGTGAGCCGTGCCCAACAGCGTGTAGCGCACGCCCCCTTGCGTCACGAAATCAAGCGGCTGGTCGCCCGCCAGCGCACGTAACTCGGCCTCGGTGGGCGGCTCGGTGGCCGGGCCGGCTCCGGCCGTGGCCCCGGGCGTTCCGCCGGGCACTTCGCCGGCCCGTTCGTCCGCCCCGTCGCCCCCGGCGGAGGAGGTCGTCTCGGGAGCGTCGTCGGCGGCGCTAGACTCATCTCGCATGCCCGAAGTCTACCCTCAGGCGGCCGTTCCCGCCGCGGGGCTACCCGCAGCGCAGGCGGACCGCCCCGACTAGAATCGGGGCATGAGATCGCTCCCCCGCGAACGAGCCGCCCCCTCCACTTCGGCAGTCACATGAACGGTGGCATGGAGGGACCATTGCGAAAACCCAACGGGAGCCTGTCGGGGCAGGTGCGGCTGGCCCGGCTGTGGTTGCCGTTGGCGATCGTGGGCGTGGTGATCGTCTACCAACTGGCGGTGTTACCCCGGGGCGGGCCGACGTTCCGGTTCTGGGCACCGCTGCTCTTCTACGGCGTCCTGGGACCACTCGCCACGTACGTGACCCTCAACTGGATAGCCCGGGGAGCGCGGGAGCGCGAACGCGCTCAGGCCGACCTGGCGCGCCTCTACGAAGAGCTCAGGGCGAGCCACGAGCTGCTAAGCGCCATCCAAGACGTCACGCTGCGCTACGCCGCCGCCCCGGACCTCGAGGGCACCATCGCCGTGGCCGCCCGGGGCGTCGCGAAAGTCACCGGCGCCGTGGCGGTGGGACTGGTGGTCGGCCCGGCCGAGTTCGGCGCCTCGCAAGGCGTGGGCCTCACACCCGTGTTGGAGGCGGACTCGTTGAGCCGCGATCGTCAGCTTCGAGCGAGCGCCGCGGAGGCCGACACCTTCGTGGAGGGCGAGTTCCACGGCGTGGCCGGCGAGCACCTGGTGGTCCTGAGCGCGCCCCTCTCGTGGGGCGGCAGGCCGGAGGGCTCCCTACACGCCTACTACGAGGCCGAGCCGGGCCCGAGCAGTCGGGAAGCCCTGGGCATCCTGGCGTCGCAGTTCGCGGCCGTGGCCGAGGCCACTCGGTTGCGCATGCGCGACCTGCTGACCCTCATCGAGGTCGACCGCCGACTGCGCGCCGAGGGCAACCTGGAGCGGCTGCTCGACGCCGTGCTCAAGGAGATCACCGCCCGGGTGGCGGCTCCGGCCGGCGGCGTGTTCCTGTTGGACGAGGAATCGCTGTTGCAGCTACGCGCCAGCACGGGCATCGACCGGACGGGTCCGCCGCCTTCGTGGAAGGTGGGGGAGGGCGTGGTGGGGCGCGTCGCGCTCCAGCGCGAACCCAGGATGATGGAGAGCCTGAGCGACGCGGAGCGCCGGGGCGCCGGACCGCTTCTGAAGGAGGCGGGCAGCGCCGTGGCCCTGCCCCTCACGAGCGACGACCGACTCCTGGGGGTCATCGTGCTCTCGCACCCGGAGGAGAACCACTTCGAGCGCAGCTCCATCCCGTTCCTAGGCCTCCTCGCCTCTCAGGTGAGCCTCGCCGTGAGCAACGCGGCGGCTTACCTTCACTCCGAGGAGCTCGCCATCGCGGAGGAGCGCGCGCGCATAGCGCGGGAGATCCACGACGGCGTCGCCCAGCTCCTCGCCTTCACGCTGTTGAAGCTCGGGCTGGCCGACAAGCTGATGTCGAAGAACCCGCAGAAGGCGGTAGAGGCGCTGGAGCAGGCACGCGAGACCGTCCGTGAGACCATCAAGGAGTTGAGACGCTCGATCTTCGCGTTGAGGCCGGTCGATCTGGAACGCTACGGTTTCGTCGAGACGGTGCGCCGCTACGTCCTCGATTTCGGGCAGCAGAACGATATCAAGGTGCACGTCACGATAGGCGACCTTCCGACGCTTTCCGTGAAGCAGGAGGCGGTGCTCTTCCGGATCTTCCAGGAAGCCATGCACAACGTGGCCAAACACGCGAAGGCCGGGGTCGTCGAGGTCGAGCTGGGCACCGCCGCCGACGGCATGGCGTTCGTAGCGGTCAGGGACGACGGCCAGGGCTTCGATCCGCAGGCCGTTGGCGACCGCGTCACCAGCGCCGGGGGCATCGGCCTCAAGCAGATGCGAGAGCGGGTCGAGGCCCGCGGTGGCCGCCTCGAAGTAGTCTCGGGCGCCGGCAACGGCACCACCATCTCGGCCGCCATACCGGGCTGATGATCCGGGGCGCGCGGCAGCACGAGAACGGGCGGCGCTCAAGCGATCTGCGCCGCCCTCGGGGCACGCTCCGGTGGTCGGGCGGCCCGCTGTTCTAGTGTCGGGTACTACTTGTTGGTGCGGCGGTAAGAGTCGCCGAAGCGCTTCTGGAACTTCTCGACCCGGCCCTCCGTGTCGATGAAACGCTGTTCACCGGTGTAGAACGGGTGGTTGCCCGACCACACGTCTACGTGCAGCTCCGGCTTCGTGCTGTAGGTCTCCATTACCACTTGACCGTCGCAGATGACCTTACAGGCCACCATCTTCGGGTGAATGTTCTTCCTCATCGCTAAATCCTCCACGGGCTCGGCCCGGTATCGTCAACCTTGTGATGTTAGCACGCGCGGCCCCGCCAGGTTCGAAGGCCCTACACGCTCAAGCACCCGGCCCCTCACCGAACTTGATCAGCTGACGCTTGACGCGCCCGACTATGGCCCCCATGCCGCGCAGGCGCATGGGCGAGATGAGCTCCGCCAGCCCCATCTCCCGATAGAAGTCGTCCTCCAGTCCGAGGACCTCGTCGACGGTGGCTCCCTCCAGCCCGGTGCGGACCACCGAAGCGAATCCGCGCGTGGTGGGCGCTTCCTCGGGAGCATCGAAGTACAGCTTGACGCGGGCGGGCGGTACGACCTCGGCCTTGAGGAAGAGAGGGGTTTGACACTCGTGAACCCGCTCGAGGTCGTTCGCCATGCCGGCCGGCAAGGGTGGGAGTCGGTCCGCGTACTCCAGGAGCAGTGGGAGCCGCAGCCCCTTCGGCGCCCCACTGAACTCGTCGATGATGGCTTGCAGTCTGCTCGGAACACTCACCCAGATAGAGTAACAGGGAGCCGCAGGTGAGACGGCGGCGCAGCAGCGGGAGGCTAAGGGCGACGGCCTACAAATAACGGCGGTGTATCCTGGCGCTGCTGATGTTGCGCCTCCCGCCGACCGTGAACGTAGGACCTCAGGGTGCCGCGCGTGGCGCGCTCCGCGTGCCCGGCTCGAAGAGCCTGACCAACAGGGCCCTCGTCGTGGCCGCCCTGGCCGACGGCGTCACCACCATCCGCGGGGCGCTCGTCGCCGAGGATTCCGAGGTCATGCTCCGCGCGCTCGGACGCCTCGGCGTTCGAGTGGAAGCCGTCGCCGACGAACTACGGGTGCAGGGCGCCGGCGGCACGCTGCCGGCCAGGTCCGCCCAGCTGGACCTGCGCCTTTCGGGCACGAGCCTCCGCTTCCTGGCGGCCGTAGTGGCGCTCGGGCACGGCGAGTTCCGCCTGGACGGCAACGCGCGCATGCGCGAACGCCCCATCCAGGAGACGATTGACGCCATCAACGAGCTCGGCGGCCATGCCCGCAGCGAGGCCGGGAACGGTTGCCCGCCCGTGGTGATCGCCGCACGCGGCCTTGCCGGCGGCACCCTGCGGGTGCGGGGCGATCGCAGTTCGCAGTTCCTTTCCGGGTTGCTGCTCGCGGCACCGTATGCTCGCGGCCCGCTGACGCTGCAGGTGGACGGCGAGCTGCTGTCGAAGCCGTTCATCGACATGACACTCGACCTGATGCGCAGGTTCGGGGTCAGCGTGCAGCGCGAGGGCTACCGTTCGTTCCATGTCGTGCCGTCGCGCTACGAGGCCCGCGACTACCCCGTGGAGGGTGACGCCATGGCCGCCGGCTACTTCTGGGCGGCCGCCGCCGTCTCGGGCGGGCGGGCGCGCATCGAGAACCTCGGCCGCGACACGCGCCAGGGCGACGCGCGGCTGGCTGACGTGTTGGAGCAGATGGGGTGCGAGGTGGAGCGGAGCGCCGAACACGTCACCGTGCGCGGACCCCGCGGTGGTCGCCTGCGGGGGGGTCAGACCTTCGACCTCAACGACATGCCCGATCAGGCCCAGACGCTCGCGGTCGTGGCGCTGTTCGCCGACGCTCCGGTGCGGATCACTAACGTCGGCAACTTGCGGATCAAGGAGACCGACCGCTTGGCGGCGATGGCCAGCGAACTGTCGCGGCTGGGTGCCAGGGTCGACGAGGGCGTCGACGAGCTTCTCGTTCACCCGCTGGTAAGCGCCCCGGAGGCCCCCGTGATCCTCGAGACCTACGGCGACCACCGCATGGCGATGTCGCTGGCCGTGGCCGGTGCCCGTCTACCCAACGTGCTCATCGAGAACCCTGGCTGCGTCTCCAAGACCTACCCGAGGTTCTTCGATGACTTCCTTGCCTTCCTTTCGGGTCGGCTGGCGTGACGGTCGGCGGCCCGGCGGGGTCTAGCGGCGGCTTCGACGCTCAGCCCGGGGCTCGCGTGGTGATCACCATCGACGGCCCCGCCGCTTCCGGGAAGTCGAGTGCCGCGAAGCTGTTGGCGCAGCGGCTGGGCATAGCCTACGTGTCGAGCGGCTTGCTATACCGCGGCGCGACCCTAGTGGCCTTGAGGCAGGGGATCGACGTAGCCGACGAGGGCGCGATACTCGCGCTGCTCGCGGAACAAGACGTGCGGCTGCACCCGGAAGCGGGCGGTAACCGCGTCACCGTCGATTGGCGCGACGTGACCGACGAGCTGCATACCGACGCGGTCGACGCGAGCGTGTCGGTAGTAGCCAAGCACCCGCGGGTTCGCGCCTGGGTCAACGACCGCTTGCGTGAGATGGGCGGCTCCTTCGTCATCGACGGACGCGACATGGGGACGAGCGTGTTCCCCGGCGCGTTGGCGAAATTCTACCTCACCGCCGATCCCGCCGTGCGGGCGAAGCGACGCGCCGGGGAGCGTTCGACGGGCGTGGAGGCCATCGCGACCGAACTCTCGAGGCGAGACGAGCGCGACAAGCGCCAATCCGTGCCCGCCGCCGACGCCGTGGTCATCGACACGGGCCCGTTGACCTTGGTGGAGGTCGTGGAGCAGGTGCTGACGGCCGTCCTCCGCGTGCTACCCGCCAGGACGGTCAACACTTGAGCGAGTCGCGCCACTTCACCATGGCGGCCCCCGAGTTGAGGCTCGTCGTGATCGCCAGCACCAAGCACAAGCCCGAGGCGCACCCGTTGGCGCGCGAACTCGGCGAGCTCCTCGAGCGCGCGGGAGCGACCGTGATCTACGATTTCGTGGGTACGGGTCGGCTGGAACCGCGGGCGAAGCTGTCGGACCTCGCCGTGTCGGTCGGCGGCGACGGCACACTGCTGGCAGCGGCCCGGCGCCTGGCCGGACTCGAAGTGCCCCTCATGGGGGTCAACCTGGGCAAGCTGGGGTTCCTGGCCGAGTTCGGCGCGGAGGAGGCGTTGGCCTACGCGACCTCCGAACGCGCCCCGGCCTGGCCGATCCGCGAGAAGATGATGCTCGAAGTCAGGATCAAGGGCCGGCCCGGCGTGTGGCACGCGCTCAACGACGTCATGCTCTCCCAAGGGGTCATGACGCGCCTCGTGCGCGTCCGCATGCGAGTCGACGGCGCCTACGCGACCGAGTACAGGGCCGACGGCCTCGTCGTCTCCACCCCGGTCGGCTCCACGGCGTACTCCCTCTCCCTCGGCGGCCCCATCATCGATCACGGGCTCCGCGCCCTCGTGGTCACGCCTGTCGCGCCACACAGCCTCACCAACCGGCCGATCGTGCTGCCCGGCTCGGCCGAGATCGGGCTCGAGGTCCTGACCAGGTCGGACGAGATAGCCATGGTGATCGACGGCCAGGAGCGGGTCGACCTCGAGGTCGGAGACACCCTCCTCGTGACCGCGGCGCCGCGAGGCCTCTGCCTCGTCTCGACGGGCAGACGCACCGCGTTCGACGTCTTGCGCCACAAGCTCGCCTGGGGCGAGGGCCCGCTCCCACCACTGCCAGAGACATGAACCGTAGCGAGGCGCTCTTGGTCGTCGCCAACGGGCACGGCGAGGACGTCGTGGCAGGGCGCGTGATAGAAGCGCTGCTGGCGCGCTCCCCCGGGCTGCGCGTGGAGGCCCTGCCCATCGTCGGCGAGGGCAGGGCGCTCGCCGACGCGGGCGCGACGTTGGTGGGCCCCCGGCGCGCACTGCCCTCGGGGGGCGTGACGCTGCACGGTTGGCGCTACTTGTGGGCCGACCTGCGAGCGGGGCTCATCGGGCTCACGCTGAAGCAGGCCTACTGGCTCGCCAGGGCCAGGCCCCGCGCGGTGTTCGTGGTGGGAGACTTCTACGCACAACTCATGGCCGGCCTGGTCCGCTCTCCCCGGCGCGTGCTGCAGACCTTGGTGTCGGTGCATCACGCTCACCGGGGCGGCTCCGCGGGCCGCTGGTTCATGGAATCGTTCCGCGCGCCGGAACTCCTACTCATGCGGCGAGCCGACAGGGTGTACGCGCGCGACGTGGCGACGGCGGCCAGGCTGCGCGAACTCGGAGTCACTCGCGCCGCGTACCTTGGGAACCCCATGATGGACGGCCTCGACGCGGCGCCCTTGGAAGGCGCCGAAGCGTCGCCGGCGGGGCCCAGGGTGGCGCTGCTCCCCGGCAGCCGCCCGTACGCGGTGCGCAGCGTCGCGCTCATGATCGCGGCCATCGAACGCGTGCCGGGCGCGCTCGCCCTGGTGGCATGGACGTTGGGCCCTTGCCCCGCCCCGCCACCCGGTTGGGAGGCCGACGTGGTCGATACCCCGGGCGTGGTCGCCGCCTGGCGCCGCGGCGCCACCCGCCTCTGGTGGGTGAGCGACAGGTTCGCCGGAGTGCTCCGGAGCGCCGACGTGGCGCTGGGCACGGCCGGCACCGCCAACGAGCAGGCGGTGGGCGTGGGGTTGCCACTGCTGGTGTTCCCGCTGCCGCCCGATTACACGGCGGAGTTCGTGGCCAATCAGGCGCGCCTCCTGGGGGGAGGAGTGACGACCTGCGAGCCTGCGCCCGAGAAGGTAGCGGCGGCCCTCGTGCGCCTGTGGCACGACCCGGTGGCGCACGAGAATGCCCGCCTTGCGGGCGCCGAGCGCATGGGGCCCGCCGGAGCGAGCGCCGCCCTGGCACGCGACCTGGAGGGGTGGTTGGAGGGTGGCGCCTAGCGGGAGGCCGCCACTTCCAGGGCTGGCGCCCTCCCGGGCCCGCCGGCCTCGGGTGCGCCCTCGCCCAGCAACTCGGCCAAGCGCGAGAGGCAGCGGTGATGCTTCTTGGCGTACGCGCCCTCGCGGTAGGCCACGTCGAAGACGTCCATGAGCGGCCCCTCACCGCTGGCGCGCAAGACCACCTGGCGGTCGTAGGCCTTGTCGATGAAGTGGACGAAGCGCAGCGCATCGTTCTGCGACGCCAGGCGTTCCACGCCGTGGAGGTAGATGCTGCCCACCTGTGCCAGTACCCCGCCGACGCGCGTCGGGTGGATGCTCCGTAGCAACTCCAGCAGTTCGTGCCACGTGAGCGAGAGGCGCGGTCCGGGCGCCGCCTCGTCGCGCTCTCGCCTGACCAGCTCGGCCTCCGTCAACCACTCGCCGCGCCTGGTGCGCTCGCGGAAGTCGGGGCCGTCCACCGGCACCACCTGGAACGAGGCGGCCAGCGACTGGATCTCGCGCCGGAAGTCGTCGGCGTTGAAGCGCCCCTGGCCCTGGGCCTCCGGCGGCGTGTTCGAGGTCGTCACGACCGCCGTGCCGGCCGCGAAGCGCGCGGCCAGGAACGTCTTCACGATGAGGGTGTTGCCGGGGTCGTCGAGTTCGAACTCGTCGATGCAGAGCAGCTCGGAGTCGGCGAACTCGGTATGCGCGGCCTGCATGCCCATAGCGCCGATCAGGTAGACGAGTTCCTGGAAGCTCAGGTAGCGCTTGTGCGGCGTGTCGGCCGCGGCGTACGTGGCCGCCAGCAGGTGGGTCTTGCCCACGCCGAAGCCGCCGTCGAGGTAGAGGCCGGCGCCGGGCTCCGCCTTGGCGAGGGGCCAGGGCCACCAGCTTGGCGCATGGTGCCTGGACGCCCGCTGCCTTGCCGCGGCCCGCGGACGATGCCGCCAGGGCCGCCCCAGGACGAACTCGCGCAGGAGGTCGCGGGCGGCCGCCTGGGTGGGGTGCTGTGGCTCGTACGTCTCGAACGCGACTCCCGCGAAGCGGCGCGGGGGCCGCAGGTCCTTGAGAGAAGGCGGGGCCGGCGGCAGAAGTTGGTCGACCCTCAACAACTGCGTCACGCACGGGAGCCTACCATCCTGGTTTGACAGCCACCGAAGCCGGCCGTAGAGTGCGGGCGGTCGCCAAGTCGGGGAAGCCGGTGAGAACCCGGCACTGTCCCGCAACGGTAAGTCGCCCAGCTGCAGCCGCCGGGTCGACGAGTCCGAACACCGACGAGCGAACCTCACTGCACCCCTTGCGCGGACGAGGGAGGTAGGGTCGAAGGCCCGCAGGGGCACGACCATCGCCTCGGATAGCATCCCCTCAACCACGCAGGCCGAAGGAGAGCCACATGTCTAGGCGCCTGCTAGTTCCCGTCGTCGCCCTGTTCTTGCAGGTGGGCGCCGTGTTCGCCTCGTCGTACCCGCTCACGGTGGTCGACGAACTGGGTCACGAGCTGACCCTGAACGCGGCGCCCGCTCGCGTGGTGAGCATGCTGCCCAGCCACACCGAGAGCGTGTGCGCGCTCGGCGCTTGCGAGTCGCTGGTGGGAGTGGACCGTGCCAGCAACTACCCCGCGGCCGTGAGCGCCCTGCCCGGCCTCGGGGACGGGTTCGCCCCCGACCTGGAGGCGATCGTCGCCCTGGAACCCGACCTCGTGCTGGTGGACGAGTACGGCGGACTGCAGGAGAGCCTGGCCCGCTTGGGCGTGCCCGTCTACGCGGGCTCGCCCCAGACCGTGGCCGAAACCTACGCCTTCTTGAGCACCCTCGGCACCATGCTGGACCGTGAGGCCCAGGCGGCCGTGCTCGTGGGGCGGCTGCAGGGCGAGATCGCCGGGGTGGCCGCCGTGCTGCGAGGCGTCAGCGCCCCGACCGTCTTCGTGGAGCTCGATCCCACCCCGTACTCGGTCGGACCAGGCTCGTTCATGGGTGAGTTGGTGTCGGCCGCCGGCGGCACGAACATCGTCACAGCCGCCATGGGCGACTTCCCGCAGGTCGACCCCGAGTTCGTGGTCCTGCAGGACCCCCAGGTCATCGTCTTGACCGACGCCCCCTTCGGTGTGTCGGTCGCCGACGTGGCCGCGAGGCCCGGTTGGGGCGGTCTGCGGGCCGTGACGGCCGGCCGCGTTTACGAGCTGGACGTCGACCAGGCGGACATCCTCAGCCGCTCAGGCCCGCGCCTCGGTCAGGCCGTGAGACTGCTCGCGACCCTCTTCCACCCCGACAAGTTCTGAGTAGCGGGGACGCATGACCGTAGCGGCGGAGCCTCGTCGGCGGCGCGTCAGGCCGCGGTTGGCCTGGGTGTTGAGCGCCTCGGTGGTGGCGTTGCTGGCGGTCATGATCGTGGCCGTCGGCCTGGGCAGCGTCAGTGTGGGACCAGCCGAGGTCGCCCGAGCGGCTCTCAAAGGCCTGCGGGGCGACTCGTTGCAGGCCCTCGACCGCGTCGTCTGGCAGCTGCGGTTCCCTCGGGTCGTCCTCGCCGCCGTCGTCGGCGCCGCCCTGGCGCTGGCGGGGACGGTGTTCCAGGGAGTGTTCCGCAACCCGCTCGCCGAGCCGTACCTCATCGGTACGGCGAGTGGAGCCGGCTTCGGGGCCGTCCTGGTCATGTCGCTCGGCGCCTCGGTCCCGCTGCTGGCGCGCCTCGGGGCGCCGCTGGTGGCGTTCGCCTTCGCGCTTGTCACGGTATCACTCGTGCTCTTCCTCGCCAGGCAGGGCGGCGCGGTGCCTACCGTCCGGCTCATCCTGGCCGGCGTGGTGGTCGGATCGCTGTTCACCGCCGGAACCTCTTTTCTCCTCGTGGCCGCGCGGGAACAGGCCGCCGGGATCCTCTCGTGGCTGCTGGGCGGCTTCGGCTTCTCCAGCTGGCACCGGGTCGGCATGATGGCGCTCTTCGCGCTCCCGGCCATGCTCCTTGTCGGCGCCTTCGCTCGCGCGCTCGACCTGCTGCAGCTAGGGGAAGAGGGCGCCGCGTTGCTCGGCTTGAACGTGGAGCGCATGAAACTCCTGCTGTTGGGGGTCGCGACCCTCGTGACCGCGGCCGCCGTCAGCGTGGCGGGGGTCATCGGCTTCGTGGGCCTTATCGTGCCGCACGCGGCGCGCCTCGCGCTCGGGCGGCCGCACGCCCGGCTCCTGCCCGTCGCCGCGCTCTGGGGGGCCGCGTTCATGGTCCTGGCCGACCTACTCGCGCGCATGGTGATCGCGCCCGTCGAGGTGCCGGTCGGCGTCGTCACCTCCTTGGTCGGTGGCCCGTTCTTCTTGTGGTTGTTGCGGCGCCGGGGAGGGCCGGCGTGAGGGCAGGCCTGGAGCTCGACGGCGTCTCGGTGGAGTACGGCAGGGGAGGTGCCAAGGCGCTGGACTCGGTGAGCCTGGGCGTGGCCCCGGGTGAGGTGGTGGGCGTGGTCGGGCCCAACGGCGCCGGCAAGAGCACCCTGCTGCGGGTCCTCACGCGCATGGTGCGGCCCAGCGCGGGCGTGGCCCTGCTCGACGGGGTGCCGCTGACCAGGTTCTCCCGCCTGGGGCTCGCCCGCGAGGTCGCGCTCGTGGCCCAGGCCCCGGAGGTCCCCGAGGGCTTCAGCGTCCGTGAGGTGGTGGCCATGGGCCGCGCGCCTCACCTGGGGCTCTTCGGCACGTTCCGTAGCGGCGACGAGGAGGCGGTGGAGCACGCCATGGCGGTGACCGAGACGACCGCCTTCGCCGAGCGCTTCGTGGAGACGCTCTCGGGCGGCGAGCGGCAGCGCGTCGTGTTCGCCCGCGCCGTCGCGCAAGAGCCGAGTTACCTGCTGCTCGACGAACCCACCAGCCACCTCGACCTGCGCTACCAGGTGGACCTGTTGCGCTACGCGCGCGCCCAGGCTGCAGCCGGGGTGGGCGTGATGCTCGTCATCCACGACCTCAACCTGGCCGCGCGGAGTTGCGACCGGCTCGCGCTGCTCGCGGGGGGAGCCGTGGTGGCACAGGGGGCGCCAGGTGAGGTGCTGCAACCCGGCACCGTGGAGCGGGTGTTCAGGGCCAAGGTCGACGTCCTTAGGCACGGCGAAGTACCCGTGATCGTGCCGCGCTTCTAACATAGGCCTCGCGTGAGGTTCAGTAGACGCTAGGCGGGTCGAAGCGGTGACGCACCTTGATGGCCAGGTCGTAGAAGTCCACCATCGCCTCCGTGGCCGCTTGCCAGCCGAAGCGTTGCATGTCGGCCCGCGCCCTCGCGCCCATGCGCTTGCGGGTGGCGGGATCGAAGAGCAGCGTCCGCAGTTTCTGCGTCAGGTCGCCCAAGTCCCCGGGCGTGAAGAGGAAGCCGTTCTCCCCGTCCTGGATGACGTCCGGGATGCCGCCGGCGCGGGCGCCCACGGCCGGCACGCCCGAGGCCATGGCCTCCATGGCGACGAAGCCGAGCGTCTCCGTGTCGGAGGGGAACGCGAAGACGTCCGAGCTGGCGTAGGCGGCGGCAAGCTCGAGGCCACCCATGTAGCCGGTGAAGACGGTGTTGGTGCCCTTGAAGCGCCGCTTCAGCTCGGCCTCGGCCGGTCCGGAGCCCACGAGGGCCAGGCGCACCCCGGGTAGCTGCGTCACCGGTCCGAGCAGCCAGTCGAGGCGCTTCTCGAACGACAGGCGACCCACGTAGGTCATCAGGGGAGCCTCGGGGTTCCCGTCCGTGAGGCGCTCACGCATGGCTTTGGTCCGGCGCTCGGGGCGGAAGAGGTCCGTGTCCACCGCCTTCGGCCAGAGGCGCACGCGGCGTATCCCCAAGGCCCGCGCCGACTTCACCATGGGGACGCTCGTGCAGAGGTTCACGTGCGCCTGGTTGTGGACGTCGCGAAGGAAGCGCCGCGAGGGCTGCTGGAGGATGGGCAGCTTCAGGTGCAGCGCGTACTGCGTGATGTCGGTGTGGTAGCTCGCCAGCAGGGGCAGGTTGCGCTGCTTCGCCAGGGCCGTTCCCCACAGCCCCAACACGACCGGATTGACGACGTGAACGACGTCCGGCTGGAAACGGTCGAGTTCGCGGCCCAGCCTGGGACGAGGAAGGCCGAGGAACAGCTCCGGGTACCACGGCCTGAACGGTAGGGCCGGAACCCGCACGATGCGGTGGCCCGCGTAAGACTCGGGTGGGTCGTGCGGCGCGAAGACGAGGACCTCGTGGCCCAGGACCGCGAACTGTTCGAGGGTGCGCGTTATGCGCGTGACCACCCCGTCGACCTTCGGCAGGAAGACCTCGGTGAAGAGCGCGATCTTCATGCCGTCGCCGGGCCGGTCAGGCCTAGCCGACCGCTTCCGGCTCGACCAGCGCTGGGTCTCCCGGCTGGTTCTCCCGCGTCCAGGTGCTCGTGGCCGGGATCTTCGACAGGTCGGCCCTGTCCGCGTACTTGTGGGCCACCTCGGTCACCTCCGTGAGCAGCCCCTCCTCCAGGGTGGTGGGTTCCAGCCCCAGGCTCAAGAACAGGTCGTTGCGCACGAAGAGCTCGTTCTCTGCGTCCTCGCGCCGGGGGTTGGGCGTGTGGGCCACCTTGGTGCCCGTGAGCTTGGCCACGAGCGTGGCCAGGTCGCGCACGCGGTGGGTCTCGGTCATCTGGTTGAGGATCTTCACCCGGTCGCCGCGCTGCGGCGGATTCTCGAGGGCGAGCTGCACGCACTTCACGGTGTCGGTGATGTGGATGAACGCCCGGGTCTGCCCGCCCGTGCCGTGCACCGTCAGCGGGAACCCCACGGCACCTTGCATCAGGAAGCGGTTGAGGACGGTGCCGTAATCGCCGTCGTAGTCGAACCGGTTTATGAGGCGCTCGTCGAGGTTGGTCTCGGGGGTGTTCGTGCCCCAGACGATGCCCTGATGCAGGTCCGTGATGCGCAACCGGTCGTTCTTCGCGTAGTACGCGAACAGGATCTGATCGAGCGACTTGGTCATGTGGTAGATGCTGCCGGGGTTGGTGGGGTAGAGGAACTCCTGCGGCACCCTCTTACCGTCGTCGGTCGTGACCTCGACCTTGAGGTAACCCTCGGGGATCTTCATGCCCGCGGTGCCGTAGCCGTAAACGCCCATGGTGCCCAGGTGCGCCAGGTGGATGTCCTGGCCGCTCTCCACCACCGCCGCCAGCAGGTTGTTGGTGGCGTTGACGTTGTTGTCGACCGTGTAGCGCTTGTTGCGGCTGTTCTTCATGGAGTAGGGCGCGGCGCGCTGCTCGGCGAAGTGCACCACGGCGTCCGGGTGCTCGGCTTCGATCAGGGCGAGCAGGCCGGCGTAGTCCTGGGCCACGTCCAAGTTGACGAAGCGGATGACCTTGCCCGTCCGCTCCTTCCAGGCGGCGATCCGAACGCCCATGGGTTGTATGGGGGTGAGGCTCCCGGCCTCCAGCTCGTTGTCGATGTTGCGCCTGGAGAGGTTGTCGACGATCAGGACGTCGTGCCCCAAGTTGCTCAGGTGCAGGCTGGTTGGCCAGCCGCAGAAGCCGTCTCCGCCAAGGATGATGACCTTCATGTTCTGCCTCCGGGAAGCGCGCCAACTAGGCCAGGCCGGTAGGCACGCAAGTAGCGCTCAGTGTAGCACCGGCCGGTGCCGCGGCCTGGCGCCCGCACGCGACGTCGGAACGCGGGCGCCGTCGCCACCGCGGCCCGGCCGGGCCTCAAGGTCGGACGGCGCCTTCTTTCACCCGGCGCCTGAACTCGCGCAGGCGCCGCTGGAAGAAGCGCGTGCGGTAGCCGTCGGCACCCGCATGCCAGGCGCTCGGTTTCAGGAAGGAGCCGATCACGGCCAGCGCGATGAAGAGGGGGTGCAGCAGCGACCACCAGAGCGTGGTGAACCCCCAGAGGTCGCGCCGCCCCCACTGGCGCGTGCCGACGCCCATGCCGACGAACTCGATGGCGACCTTCACGCCCCAGACTCCGAGGACCCAGGGAAGGATCCCGGGCACCAGCAGGGACAGCAAGGCCGCCGCCGTCAACAGCACACTCTGCAGGCCCAGCACGGCGATCCCGGCCAGGAACCCGAGGTGGTAGTGCAGGACGTGATGGTAGCGGCTCACCCACCTGCGCCGCTGCCTGACGAGGTCGGGCGCGGTCTTGACGCCGGTGGTGACTACGCGGCACTCCAGGGCGTCCGCGAAGGCGAGCCTGGCGCCGGGGAGGGCGCCCAGCTTCTGGGTAAGGAGGTCCTCGTCGCCGCTCGGGGCCCTGCCGGCCGCGCCGAACCCGCCCACGGCGTCGAAGGCCGAACGACGGTAGGCGAGGTTGTTGGCGCTACTGGCGTACTTCAACCCGAAGCGGGTGAGGCTCCTCGAAACGAGCATGAGCGTGAACCAGTCGACGGACTCGAAGCGCTGCAGCAGTGTCCTCGCCTCGCCGGGCCGGCTGGTGGAAACGTAACCGGCCACCATCACCACGTCGTCGACGAAGTAAGACGCCATGCCGGCAACCCAGTTCGGGTCGTGGACGCAGTCGGCGTCGGTGGCCACGATCAGCTCGCCGCTCGAGGCCCTGATGCCGTGGTCCACGGCGTTCACCTTCGGCGCAAGCCTGCGACTGGGCCGCTGGACGCTCACGAGCTTGAAGCGCTCGTCGGAGGCCGCGAAGCGTTCGATCACTTCTCGCGTGTCGTCCCGGGAACGGTCGTCCACCACCACGAACTCGAGCCGGCCCGAGTAGCGCTGGGCGGCCAGCGAGGCGAGGGTTCGCGGCAGCGTCGGACCCTCGTCGCGGGCGGGCAGGATCACGCTGACGCTGGGCGTAGCCGACGTGCGTCCGACGCGCTGGCGCCGCAGGGCGCCGACGACGACCATGACCATGAGGAACAGGTACGGCAGCTCGGCGAGGTACAAGATGGTGATAAGTGCAGTCTGCACGGGCTTCCCGGTCTCCTAGGCGGACTTTGGCCGAATCCTAACACCGGTCACCGAGGGTTCTGGGTCCGGCGTCCGCGACTGCTTGGCACCGCGCTCGAAGGTACGCTTCCAAGGTGGTGGTCAAGGACCCACAAGCGAGCTTCCATGCCTTCCTGACCCAGCTGCCCGGCTACGAGGGGCAGGTCGCCTCGTACCACTTCTTCCCGCCGCGCAAGGGTGCGGTGGAGGACGACTACTCGGGCCCGTTCGCGCCGCTGCTGGGCCGCGCGGGCATCAGGCCTTACGCGCACCAGGCCCGGGCATTGGAGGCCGTGGGGGCCGGCCGCGACGTGGTGGTGGCCACGGCGACGGCCTCGGGCAAGTCCTTGTCGTTCCAACTGCCCGTGCTGGACGCCCTGGAGCGGGGCGCGACCAGCCTACTCCTCTACCCCACGAAGGCGCTTGCCGCCGACCAGCTCCTCAAACTGCGGGGCCTGGCGGCCGCGATGGGCGCCGAGCTGGATGAGGTTGGCGTCGCCTTGTACGACGGCGACACGGCCGCCGAGCGCCGCGCCGGGGTCAGGGCCGGGGCCGGCGCCCTCCTGACCAACCCCGACATGCTGCATTACGGGATCCTGCCGCACCACGCCGCCTGGGCCCGCTTCCTTGGCGCGCTCGAGTACCTCGTGCTCGACGAGCTGCACGCCTACCGGGGAGTGCTCGGCTCGCACGTGGCCAACGTGGTGCGGCGGCTCCTGCGGATCGCCCGGGGTTACGGCGCCGACCCTCGAGTCATCGCCGCCTCGGCGACGATCGGTAACCCGGCAGAGCATGCGCAGCGGTTGGTGGGCCGGCACTTCGAGCTGATCGGCGAGGACCGGGCGCCGCAGGGCGCCAGGGAGTTCGTCATCTGGCAGCCGCCCACCGTGAAGGGCGCGCCCGCGCAGAACGGCGGGGAGAGGCGACGGTCGCCAAACTCGGAGGCTGCGTCGCTTGCCGCGGAGTTCGTCAGGGCGGGCGTGAAGAGCATCTTCTTCTGCAACTCGCGCAAGGGCGCGGAGCTGGTGCGGCGTTACGCGGTGGGCCTGCTGGGGGAGGAACAGGCCGGACTCGTCGAGAGCTACCGCGCGGGTTACACCCCCGAGGCGCGCCGCTCCCTGGAGGACTCGTTCCGCTCGGACGCCGTGACGGTGCTGACGAGCACGAGCGCGCTGGAACTCGGCATCGACGTCGGTGGCGTGGACGCGGTCGTGCTGGTCGGCTACCCGGGATCCAAGATGGCCATGTGGCAGCGCTCCGGGCGTGCGGGCCGGGCCGGCGGTCGCTCCCTCACCCTACTGATCCCCGGCGCCGACCCCCTGGACGAGTACTACCTGACGCATCCGGACGCCCTCGTCGACGGTCCCGTGGAGGACGCCGTCGCCGACCCCTTCAACGATGTCTTGCACCCGCGGCACGTGGTCTGCGCCGCCGCGGAGGCGCCGCTCCTCGCCGGGGACCCGCTGGTCGCACCGTGGCTGGAACTGGACGGGGTAGAGGGCCTGGCGAGGTTGGGCAACGGCGCTTACGTCAGCCTTCGGCGCTACCCTCACAGGCGTGTCGAGCTGCGAGGCGGCGGTGGGAAGCGGATCAGGCTCAAGGACGGGCTCGGCCGCACGTTAGGGGTCTCGGACCTCGGCACGGCGCTACGGGAACTCCACCCCGGTGCCGTCTACCTGCACCGGGGCGAGCAGTACCTGGTTGCCCAGCTCGACCTGAGGGCCGGGGTCGCCCGGCTCCTGCCTCACATCGAGGACTACTACACGCAGCCGAGGTCCGAGACCGAGATCGAGGTGCTGGGCCCGTTGCCGGCGCACGCGGCTCAGGCGGGCGTGCTCGGGGACTCGCCGCGCGGGGTCCACGTCGGGCGGGTGCGCGTCACCAACACGGTCACCGGTTTCGTGTGCAAGCGCTACTTCAGCGAGGCCATCCTCGACGAGCGGGCACTCGACCTGCCGCAGCTCTCCTACGACACGCAGGCGCTGTGGTTCGAGGCCGTCGACCTCCCCGGAGGCCCCGCTCCCGCTGATTTGCCTGCAGCGCTACACGCCCTGGAGCACTGCCTCATTGGCCTGCTGCCCGCGTTCGTGCTGTGCGAGCGCGCCGACGTGGGCGGCGTCTCCTACCCGACCTACCCCGGTACGCTGAAGCCGACCGTCTTCATCTACGACGGGCACCCCGGCGGCGTGGGCTACGCGCGGGCGGGCGCGGCCGTGTTCGGTTCGTGGCTCGAGGCCGCCGCCCAGCTCCTCGAGCGCTGCCCGTGCCAGGGCGGCTGCCCCCGCTGCGTGCTGTCGCCGAAGTGCGGCAACGGGAACCAGTTCCTCGACAAGGACGCCGCCGCGCAACTGGCACGCGCCCTTCAGGCGGCGCTCGCAAGAGCCAAGGCGGCCACCGTGGCTGCAGAGGCCTAGGTGGGCTCCTGAGGCGCTGATGCTAGACTCTCAGCTCGTGCGGGTGGGCTTCGTCACTCAACTCAACTGGCGCCGCTACGGCCACTTCTGGCAGGCGCTGGTCGAGTCCGCTGGGCTGACCGCGGTGTTCGCGGACCCGGGCGCGGTCAGGGAGCGCCTCGTCGCCCCGGAGCTGGCGCATGTACCCGCCCTGGCGTTCCGCGTGGCCGCCGCCCAGGCCCTGGTGCTCGCGGACTGCGACGCCCTGGTGGTTCCGCGCCTCGTACGCGAGACGCGAGTGGCGCGCGGCGCGGGGCAGGATCCGTGGGTGATGGACTTCGGGGGCAGCCTGCGCTCGACGCTGCCGGGCATGCAGGCGCTCACCGCCGTTCCAAGTTGGTTCGACGAGTCGGTCGAGTCACTCGCCTTCGAGTTCATGCAGGCCCAGCTCCATGACGCCGCGCTCGTGCGCCGGGCCCTCGACCGCACGCGCCCGTACGCCCGGGCGCCCAGGGTAGCAGCGCCGAACCTGGTCCGCCTCCCCGGCCAAACACGTACGGTCGCGCTTCTCGGCCAGCCGTGGTTGGTGACCGACGCACTGGAGAAACTGGCTAGCCGCCCGGGTGAGCACGTGGTCGGCCAACACCGTCTCGACCCGGAGGAACTCCGCGAGGAGGGCCTGCGGGAGGACGCGCGGCTCGTCGATAGCGATGCGGAGGTGCTGGGTGCGGCCAGGATGCTGGGCCGCAGATCGGCCGTCAGCCTGCTGCGCCTCGTGGTCGACGAGGGTTCGGGTTCCGACGCCTGGCTGGCGCGGCGCGTCGGTCGCGGCGCGCATAAGCCGTTCGAGGTGGTCACGCTGCAAGAGCTCCTGGCCGATCGCGACCTTGTCGACACCTTGATGGATCCCCGGCTAGACTGACCTCGTGCACGTCGTGCTGATGGTGGTGGCGCTGGCGCTGGTCCTGGTGAATGCCTTCGGAGCGTGGGCGGTCAGCCGGCGCAAGCCCGTAGTCGCGCGGCTCTTCCTCCTGTCGGCGATGATCCTGATGGTCGCCCTGGTCGCCTACGGTTTTCGAGACGGCTTGGCTTGGTGGATCCTCCTGGCGGGCGCGGTCCTGGGTTACGTCGCCTCCTTCCTGAACGCCCTGCTGGTCATCGGCAAGGTGGTGTGGCCCTACCACCTGCTGCGCGCCGGCATGCTCGCCGGGGTCCTGCTGGTCGCCCGCCTCATCGCGATGTGAGCGCTGAGCGCGGCCTGCTCGGCTGCGCCCGCCGAGGGCGTGTCGAAAGTATCGGAAATCTTATCTGCGTTGGTGTGGATTTCGGGCTAACTTGTGCCGAGGCCGCCTTCGTCCCAACGCAGCGTGCCACAACACACCACAACAGGAGGCACATCTTGAACCGTTCCCGTTTCTCCTCCCTAGCCATGGCGCTCTGCGTGCTCGCGCTCGCAGGCGTGGCGGCTGCTTTCTCCTGGGAGGACACCACCTTCCCGGAGGGCGACCACCATTACGTGTTCGAGATGGAAAGCGATTCCCTCGGGCCAGGAGTGACGTTGCGAGTCGAGTACTCCTACAAGCAGGTCGGCGGCACCTACGACACGACCTCGGTGACGACCGTGACGACCACCGGGGTGGAGGCGGACGAGCTCGCCGATGGGTTCATGGGCGGGGGAGCGGGCGCGATGCTCATGTTCGGGCCCTTCCTCACCTTCTACGGACCGGCCGCGTTCATGATGCCGTTCCTGCTGGGGGGCGAAGACATCCACGTCCGGAGCGAGCCCATCGTCAAGGAGGGCATCGGCACCGTCTACATGGACCGCACGGAGACCCATGCCGGCCTGGAATGCGTCGTCGTGAGGCTCGAGCTCGAGGACGAGGACTCCGTCATGGAGTTCGGCCTGGCCGAGGGTCTGCCGTTCCCCTGCTTCAGCCGCTACGGTGACGAGGGCGATTCGACCTCGATGCGCCTGATAGAGGCGCGCTGACACCGCCCTCGTTTCAGGAGGGGAGCAGGTCGGGGGGCTAGAACGCGTTGATGCCCGTGATCTCGCGCCCGAGCACCAGAGTGTGCACCGCGTCGGTCCCCTCGTAGGTCGCCACCGTCTCGAGGTTCAGCATGTGACGGATGGCGGCGTACTCGGTCGTGATGCCGTTGCCACCAAGCATGTCGCGCGCTGCCCTGGCCACACCAAGGGCGCTGCGGCAGTTGTCGCGCTTGGCCAGCGAGACCCGCGACGGGTGGTCCTTGCCCTCCTCCTTCAACCGGCCCAGGCGGTAGGAGAGGAGGTTCGCCTTGGTGATCTCCGACAGCATGTCGGCGAGCCGAGACTGAACGAGCTGCTTGGCGGCGAGCGGTTCGCCGAACGCGGGGCGGTCCGAGACGTACGCCGTGGCCTCGTCGAAGCACGCTTGTGCGGCGCCGACCACCCCGAACGCGATGCCGAAGCGTGCCTGGTTGAGGCACGACAGGGGGCCCTTCAGGCCGCTGACCTGCAGCTGGTTGCCCGCGGGCACGGTCACCTCGTCCAGGTAGAGCTCGCTCGTCACCGAGGCCCGCATCGACGCCTTGGTCTTGATGTCGACGGCCTCGAAGCCCGGCCTGTCGGTCTCGACGACGAACCCCAGGACCTTGCCGGAGTCCTCGTCCTTGGCCCACACGATGGCGACGTCGGCGCGGGACCCACTGGTGATCCAGCGCTTGACGCCCATGATCACCCACTCGTCGCCCACCTTGCGGCAGCGCGTGCGCATGGCGCCAGGATCGGAACCGGCGTCCGGTTCGGTGAGCCCGAAGCAGCCGACGGCCTCGCCGCTGGCGAGCAGCGGAAGCCACTTCTCCTTGATCTCGTCGGTAGCGTACGCGCCTATCGGGAACATGACCAGGCTCGACTGTACGCTGACGAAGGAGCGCAGGCCGGAGTCGACGTACTCGACCTCCTTGCACACGAGCCCGTAGGCCGTGTACGAGGCTCCCGCGCCACCGTAGCGTTCGGGAAGCGTCACCCCGAGCGCGCCGAGGTCTCCGAAACGCCGAGCGAGGTCGGTCGGGAAGACGCCTTCTAGCCACCAACCGCCGATCTGAGGGAGGATCTCGGAGCGCACGTACTCGCGAACGCTGCCTTGGATCATGCGCTCTTCGTGGCTGTGCAACGAGTCGACGTCGTAGAAGTCTGTCAGCGACAGGGCGCTGCCGCTGGCTATCGGGGTCGTCATCGACCGCCTCCTTGTCGGGAACGGCTGCTGATCAACCGTCCCGGAAGAGCTGCTTCATGGCGTCCTCTTTCGAGGTACGCCTGGCGGGGTAGTACCGCTCGCCCTCGAGCGTAACCTTACCCGCCGCCAGCAGGGAAGCCAGCGCGGCCTCGAGAGTATCCACCGCGAGTTCCTCGAAGTGGTGCTCGTCTATGTACGACTGCACGTTGCGCAGGGTCACCCCCTTGGGGGAACCCTCCTCGACCGCTTCGAGTACCCAAGCGTTTACGGTCATGCCGTAAGTCTACGCCCTGGCCCCGTTAGAATAGTCCCGCAAGTAGCCGAGTGGGGGCTCGGACGTGGGGGCGCCTCAGCGGGGGAGGGCGCCGGTTCCCAGGCGGTCTGCGCCCGCGCGGAACGCCACGGTCTTGCCGCCGGAGAGCTCCTGCCAGGTGACCTCGTCGTCCATGCTCATGACGTTCACGGGGCACGCGGGGACGCACGCGGCGCAACCGACGCACAGGTCGGGGTCGAGCATGAGGGCGCCCTGGGGGCCGCTGAAGTCGCGCGAGAGGGCGTTCGTGGGGCAGGCGCGGGTGCAGGCGGGGCACAGGATGCAGCCGTCCGCGACTCGCGGCAGGCTCCACGGCACGAGGGCGTGGGGCTCCGGCTCGCTGGCCGCCACGATGCGGTAGCGCCTTGCCGCCTCGGGCGGCGGCTCGGCTTCCTCCACCGGTCCGCCCGCGGTACCCTCGGCGGGTAACCAGGCCTCTAGCGGCGCAATCGCCCCCGCCACTCCCTGGGCCGCCTTGCGAACCCCTCCGCCAAGCAGCGCTCGGCGGCTCACGCGGGCTTGTGCCACGGGCGCGTCGAGCCGCTTCACTTGCTGGACGTTCACGTGCAACTCGCGGCCATGTAACGCCAGTAGGGCCTTCGCGTCCGTAACGGACTCGGCCAGCGCCTCCGGTACGCCGGCGCCGCCGACCTTGCAGCCGGCGCACTCGGAGCGCGCGAGGGTGACCGACTCGCTGGGGCCGGCAAGGCGCACGAGGTCGGGGCCCGAGAGCTGCGCCAGGCAGCGCACGCTTGGGGCGTCGCCGGCCACCACGCTACAACGCAGGGCGGGCGCCGGCTCGAGCCTGACCGGGTCGGCGAGCGCCTCGCTCGGGCAGGCGCGGATGCAGAGGCCGCAGCCGGTGCAGTCGACGGCGTCGAGCTCCACCCTGGTGCTTATCGTTATGGCGTCGTGCGGGCACGCGTCGAGGCAGGCGCTGCAGGCGTCCTTGCCGCTGCGAACTACCAGGCAACGCTCCTCTACGTAGGTCGGCGTGACCTCTACCGCGCGGAGAACGAACGAGAAGAGGTCATCCAGGCCAGCCAACTGCTTCCCCTTCCGCTAGAACCCGTAAAGCTCGACGCGCTTCTCGCTCAGCTTGGAGTGATAGCCCGTGTCTTCCAGGTAGTGATCGAACGTCTCGAAGTCGATCTGCTGCTTCTGGTCGGAGAGCGCCACGCCGGGGTTCGGATGCACCTCGATCATGATGCCGTCGGCGCCAACGGCCAGGCCTGCCTTGGTCAACGCGACGAGGAGGTCGCGACGGCCGGCGGAATGCGTGACGTCGACGAGCACGGGGAGGTGGCTCTCGAGCTTGGCCAGGGCCACGGCCGAGACGTCGAGAGTGTTGCGCGTGTACTGCTCGAAGGTCCTTATGCCACGCTCGCACAGGATCACGTTGCCGTTCCCCGCGCTGAGCAGGTACTCGGCCGCCATGAGCCACTCCTCGATGGTGGCCGACAAGCCGCGCTTGAGGAGGACGGGCTTGCTGCTTCGGCCCACCGCGCGAAGCAGGTCGTAGTTCTGCATGTTGCGGGCCCCGATCTGCAGCAGGTCCACGAACTCCTCGAAGAGCGGCACGTCGGTGGGGGTCATGACCTCGCTCACGAAAGCCAGGTCGTGCTTGTCGCAAGCGGCCCTGCCCAACGCCAGCCCCTCCTTGCCCAGCCCCTGGAAGGAGTAGGGGTCCGTCCGCGGCTTGTAGGCGCCGCCCCTGAAGAGCTGCACGCCACGCGAAGCGACCCGCGCGGCCACCGCCTCGACCTGCTCCTCCGACTCGATGGCGCAAGGCCCCGCTATCAGGACGGGAGCGTGCCTGGAGCCGATCGGCACGCCGCGCACCTCGACCACCGTGTCGGCCTGATGGGCGGCGCGGGACGTGAGGTAGGCCCGCTTCTCCTGGCGCTGGCTCTGCTGCATGCTGGCCTGGAAGACCTGTTTGAAGAGGCTCTTGATGGTGGCGGCGTCGAAGGGGCCCTCGTTCGCCGCCACCAGCGCGTCGAGCATCGCTTGCTCGCGCACCGGGTCGTACTGGGACGAGCCCATGGCGCTCTGCAGGCTACCTATCTCGGCGGCCACCGTTGCCCGCCGCGAGAGGAGCCCCAAGATCTGTAGGTTCAGTTCGTCAATATGGGCCCGTAGGCTCTGGATCTTCTCTTGCATGAAGCATCCTACGCTCTGAGAAGCGCACTACCCAGATCGTGAGCTCGTAGAGCACGACCAGCGGGACGGCCACGAGGGCCAGGTTGAAGGGGTCGCCGGTGGGCGTGATGACCGCCGCGGCGGCAACACCGATGACGATCGCCCAACGACGGGTGCGAACGAGGGGCTCGTGGCGGAGGATCCCGATGCGCGCGAGCAGGAACCCCATCACGGGCATCTCGAACATCAGGCCGAACATGGCCATGAGCATGAGCAGGGTGGAGATGTACTGTCCGATCGACAGGAGCCCCTGGGCCTCGCCACCCAGGAACGAGAGCAGGATGGGGATGCTGAACGGCAGCACGACGTAGTACGAGAACGCCACCCCGCTCGCGAAGGCGAGCGCGGCGAAGAAGATGAACGGCACTGCGTAGCGCCGCTCCTCGGCGTAGAGGCCCGGGGCGACGAAGCCCCATACCTGCCCCAGGATTATCGGGAAGGAGAGGACCAGCCCGAAGAACGCCGCAATCTGCATGGACACCGTGAACGGCTCGAGCACGGTGAAGTAGTTGAGGGTCATGCTTTCCGGCAGGGGCGCCTTCAGCCAGTCGAGGACTTCGAAGCGGAACGCGAAGGCGACGCTCGAACCCACCAGCCAGCCGATCAAGCCGATGAAGAGCCGCTTGCGCAGCTCTTCGAAATGTTCTATGAGTGTCACAGCCGCTCGGGCCCGCTCCGGCTGCCGAGGTCAGGCTTGACCAGAGCTATGTTCCGATGCCGGCACGTGCGCCTCGGGCGCCGGGACGCTGGCCGCGGATACCGGTGCGGCCTTGGGCTTGTCGCCTTCGCCGTCGTCGTCGAAGTCCTTCTTCATGTCGCGGATCCCCTTGCGGAACTCGCGTACGGACTGACCCAGGCCCTTGGCCATCTCGGGCAGGCGCTTGGGTCCGAAGATGAGCAACACCAAGGCGAGGATGATCAGTAGTTCCGGAATACCTACGGGGCCTATCCTTCCCATCAGTGACCGCCTCCAAACAATGGCATGGTAGCAACTCGGGCGCCCCAGCGGGTGTGACCGCGGACTACGCTTGCTTCGCCGGCCTTGGAGCGGCCGCCCTTGGCGCCCGGAAAGGCGGCGCAGCGGCCCCTTCGGATGTCCAGTAGGCGCGTCCTGGACGTCAGTTGACAGGTTATGCGGCGCGTGCTAGCTTACCTATCCGGGTTCGCGGCGTGGCTGCCACCCTAGCTCAATCGGTAGAGCACCCGACTTGTAATCGGAAGGTTGTCGGTTCGATTCCGATGGGTGGCTCCAACTGCAGGCCGAGGGAAGTGCGAAGGCGCGGGTAGGTGCCCGAGTGGTTAAAGGGGACGGACTGTAAATCCGTTGGCTTAGCCTACGCTGGTTCAAATCCAGCCCTGCCCACCAGCCGCATAGGTCGAGGTGACCGCCGGCAGCCGAACTTAGGGGGTGCGCCAGTCGCCCACCGCCTAAGGACAAGCGAACCGCGAGGACCGATCGCCGTGAGTTCGGTCCCGAGGGCGCGGGAGTAGCTCAGTTGGTAGAGCGTCAGCTTCCCAAGCTGAATGTCGCGGGTTCGAATCCCGTCTCCCGCTCCAGTGCAACCGCCGCGCCCCCGGGTGAGGCGGTTGTGGCCGAAGCAAGTGCAGCCTCCGGCTGCGTTCGGCTCGTGTAGCTCAGTGGTAGAGCACTCCCTTGGTAAGGGAGAGGTCGACAGTTCAATCCTGTCCACGAGCTCCAAAACTAGTCGGCGTGCCGGGGAGAGTCGCGAGCGTGCTTAGCGCCCTGCGGCTCCCTCCGGCTGTCACGGCAGGACGTTGCTGGTCTCTCCAGTCAGGAGGGCCGCGAAAAGGAGTCGGGATCATGGCTAAGGGTGTTTTTGAGCGTACGAAGCCGCATGTGAATGTTGGGACGATTGGTCATGTTGATCATGGGAAGACGACGTTGACGGCGGCGATTACGTTTACTGCGGGTTCGGCTGATGCTTCGGTTGAGGTGCAGTCTTATGATGCGATTGATAAGGCGCCGGAGGAGCGGGCTCGGGGTATTACGATTAATACTTCGCATGTTGAGTATCAGACTGCGGCGCGGCATTATTCGCATGTTGATTGTCCGGGGCATGCGGATTATGTGAAGAATATGATTACGGGTGCGGCGCAGATGGATGGTGCGATTTTGGTGGTGTCGGCTGCTGATGGTCCGATGCCGCAGACGCGTGAGCATATTGTGTTGGCGCGTCAGGTGGGTGTGCCGTTTATTGTGGTGTTTTTGAATAAGGTTGACATGGTTGAGGATGTGGAGTTGTTGGAGTTGGTGGAGATGGAGGTGCGTGAGCTTCTGTCTGCGTATGAGTTTCCGGGGGATGATTTGCCGGTGGTGAGGGGGTCGGCGTTGCGGGCGTTGGAGGCGTTGGTGGCGTCGCCTAAGTTGCCGCGTGGTGAGAATGTTTGGGTTGATGGGGTGTGGGAGTTGTTGGATGCGGTTGATGCTTATATTCCGACGCCGGTGCGGGATGTGGATAAGGCGTTTTTGATGCCGGTGGAGGATGTGTTTACGATTACGGGTCGTGGGACGGTGGCGACTGGTCGTATTGAGCGGGGTGTGGTGAGGACGGGGGATGAGGTTGAGATCGTGGGGTTGTCTGATACTCGTAAGAGTGTCGTGACGGGTGTGGAGATGCATAGGAAGACGTTGGATTCGGGGATGGCTGGGGATAATGTGGGGGTTTTGTTGCGGGGTGTGGGGCGTGATGATGTTGAGCGGGGTCAGGTGTTGGCTCGGCCGGGTTCGATTACGCCGCATACGGTGTTTGGTGCGAGTGTGTACATTTTGAGGAAGGAGGAGGGTGGTCGTCATTCTGCTTTTTTCTCTGGTTATCGTCCGCAGTTTTATTTTCGGACGACTGATGTGACGGGTGTGGTGTCTTTGCCGGGTGGGGTGGAGATGGTTATGCCTGGGGATAATGTTGAGTTGTCGGTTGAGTTGATCAAGCCGATTGCGATGGAGGAGGGGTTGCGGTTTGCGATTCGTGAGGGTGGTCGTACGGTGGGTGCGGGTGTCGTGACGACCGTCGTCAAGTAGACCCCTAATCGCGGGGCGGCGCGACCGCCGACCGCAAGCGCCGTGCTTGGGTCCACTGCCGCGCCTTCAAGGCGGTGGACGCGAAACGGCTGGGCGAGATCCTCGGCCTCCGGTACCTACCGAACCAGGGCACACCCCTGGACTTGGCCTTCGATAATCTGTTACGCTACGTGGTCTGATTGGGAGGCCAGCATGGCCAGTGACGTTCGAATCAAGTTTCTTCTGGAGTGCACAGAGTGCAAGCGTCGCAACTACGCCTCGCACAAGAACCGGCGCAACACGCAGGGCAAGATCGAGCTCAAGAAGTACTGCCCCTGGGACCGGAAGCACACCGTTCACAAAGAGGTGAAGGTCTAACCCCGTGTTCAAGGGCTTCATCCGCTACCTCAGGAACTCGCGCGCCGAACTGGGCCGCGTCACGTGGCCGTCGCGTAAGGAAGTCATCCAGGCGACCCAGGCGACCCTGCTGTTCGTCGTCATCACGGCGCTCTTCTTGTTCGTCGCCGACCTCACGCTAGGCAACCTGCTGGGTCTGATCACCTGAGTCGGCTCAGCCGAGTGCCGGGCGCACGCTCCGTTCACTCGGGCGCACTAGCGCAGACGGCTCGGCAGCAACCAAAGGACATCGCATGAGCATCGAGTGGTACGCCGTCCACACGTACGTTGGACACGAAGAGAAAGCCAAGGAGAACATCCTCAGCCGGGCGCAGTCGCTCGGCATGGCCGAGTCCATATACCAGGTCGTCGTGCCCGTCGAGACCACGATGGAGCACATCGGTGGGGGCAAGAAGAAGGAGACCGTCCGGAAGTTGTTTCCGGGGTACATCTTCGTGCAGATGGACCTGGGCGACAACCCGGACGAGCCCAACGAGGCGTGGGAGGTAGTGCGCTACACGCCCGGCGTCACCGGTTTCGTGGGAACCGCCACGCACGCCGTGCCGCTCTCGCCCGACGAGGAGGCCCGCATGCTCACCTCCATCGGCGTCACCGGGCAACGCGAGGCCCCGAGGGTGCGGATCACGTTCAACGTCGGCGACATGGTCCAGGTCACGGCGGGTCCTTTCGCCGATTTCACGGGCGTCGTCTCCGAGGTCAACCCCGAGCGCGGCAAGGTGAAGGTTCTCGTGTCCATCTTCGGCCGCGAGACGCCCGTCGAGCTCGACTTCTCTCAGGTCATGCGCGCCTGAGCCGGCTGCCGCTCGGCGGCTGACGGATCAAGCGCCTTAGACAACCGCGCGTCTGCACCCCGCGCCTCGCCATGTGCGTGGGGGAGCCAAAGGAGGAACCATGGCCAAGAAGATTGCCGGCATAGTGAAGCTTCAGCTTCAAGCTGGGGCCGCCACACCGGCGCCGCCCGTAGGCCCGGCGTTGGGCCAGTACGGCGCCAACATCATGCAGTTCGTGAAGGAGTACAACGCGGCCACTGCCAGCCAGTCGGGCGCCATCGTGCCGGTCGAGATCACCATCTTCGCCGACCGCTCCTTCTCGTTCATCACCAAGACCTCGCCCGCCAGCTACCTGATCAAGAAGGCGGCCGGCGTCGGCAAGGGCTCGCCCGTTGCCAACAAGGAGAAGGTCGGCAAGCTCAGCTGGGCGCAGTGCATCGAGATCGGCAAGGCCAAGATGGCCGACCTCAACGCCACCGACGAGCTGGCCGCCGCCAAGATCATCGCCGGCACCGCGCGCTCCATGGGCGTCACCGTCGAAGGGCAGCCCGGCTGATGGCACAGCATGGGAAGCGTTACCGTAAGCTCGCTGAGAAGGTGGATCGTGACCGCACGTACTCGGTCGCGGAAGCCGCCGCTCTCGTCAAGGACCTGGCGAGTGCCAAGTTCGACGAGACGGTCGAGGCGCACTTCCGTCTCGGCATCGACCCCCGCAAGTCCGATCAGAACGTCCGCGCGACCGTCGCGCTGCCGCACGGCACCGGTAAGAGCGTGCGGGTCCTGGCCGTCACCCAGGGTGACGCCGTAACCGAGGCGGAGGCCGCGGGCGCCGACTTCGTAGGGGGCACCGAGGTCATCGAGCGCATCCTGGGCGGGTGGATGGACTTCGACGCGGTCGTCGCAACTCCCGACATGATGGCCGCCATCGGCTCGAAGCTGGGACGCGTGCTGGGCCCCAGGGGCCTGCTGCCGAACCCCAAGGCGGGCACGGTCGGCACCGACATCGGCGGCATAGTGCGCGCGCTCAAGGCGGGCCAGATCGAGTTCCGCGCCGACAAGACCGGCGTCGTGCACGCACCCATCGGCAAGGCGAGCTTCGAGGCCGCGCAACTCGCGGAGAACTTCGCCGCCCTGCGCAGCGCCGTGGAGTCGGCCAAGCCGGAGTCCGCGCGCGGGCAGTACCTTCGCACCATCCACCTGACCTCGACCATGGGCCCCAGCGTGCGCGTAGCGCTCGGCGGCGCGAGCGAGGCATGAGCTAAGCATCCCGGTGCGCAGCGCGAGCTAAGCACCTCTGGCGTTGGAGACAGCAGGGGCCGCCAGGCTTAAAGATCCTGCCGAGGCGTTAGGCAGATTCCGAAGGTTGGTTCCGACGGGAGGACTGCAGCACGCGCTTCGCGGCACGTTCGAGGGCATACCCCCGAACAAAGTTCGTGAGTAATTAGGAAGGTTTCCATGGCAAACCCCAGGAACGAAGCGGCAGTTTCCATGCTGCGAGAGCAGCTCGGTGACGCCAAGACGTTCTTCCTGGTGGACTACCAGGGACTCTCCGCCGGCGATCTAGGCCGACTCCGCGCAGCCGTGCGCGAAGCCGGCGGGAGGATCCTCGTCGCCAAGAACACCCTCATCAACGTCGTGCTCAAGGAGCAAGGCATCGAGGGGTTCGAGGCGACGTTGCAAGGGCCAACGGCCCTGGTCCTCGTCGGCGACGAGGTGGTGGCGCCCGCAAAGGCCATCACCGAGTTCGCGAAGGCTCACCCGAGAGACCTGCCCAGATCCAAGGGTGGTCGTCTGGAGGGGAGCGTTCTCGGCGAGGACGCGCTAGTGCGCATCGCCAAGCTACCTTCGAAGCAGCAGATCCAGAGCCAGTTGGTCGGCGTTCTTGCAGCGCCGCTCCAGCAACTCGTGGGCCTGCTCGAAGGTCCGCAGCGGAACCTGGTCACCGTGATGAACAACTACGCAGACAAGATGAAAGATGGAGGTAACTGAAGATGGCTTTCGATAAACAGGCTTTGATCGATCAGCTCGGTGGTTTGACCGTGCTCGAGCTAGTGGACCTGGTAGACACCCTCAAGGAGACGTGGGGCGTCGAGGCGGCTGCCGCCATGCCCATGGGCATGATGATGGCGGGCCCCGCCGCCGCCGCCGAGGCCGTGGAGGAGCAGACGGAGTTCAACGTCACCATCAAGTCCACCACCGGCGAGAAGAAGCTCAGCGTCATCAAGGAGGTCCGCGCCATCACCAGCCTCGGGCTCAAGGAAGCCAAGGACCTGGTAGAGGCCGGCGGGGTCGTCAGGGAAGCGGTCAGCAAGGAAGAGGCCGCCGAAGTGAAGGCCAAGCTCGAAGCCGCAGGCGCCGAAGTCGAGGTCAGCTAGGCTCACCTGGAGTCGGTCGGCCACCGGGCCGGTCGTTTCCACTGGGCGCCAGGATGCGATGCCGCGCGAGCGGCATGACCCTTCGCGGCGGCGCGGACGCTTCGTCACGCGCCGCCCCTAGGGGCACAAGAAGTTCCCAGCAAGAGAGAAGGGCAAGTTAAGGCGAGAGAGTCAGGTGGCGGAGGGGTGGACGCTACCGGCCTTGCAAGAAAGCACTGCTAGAGTAGATGGTCGCCGGGAGGCCAGACGATTGACCTGCGGAAACCTATCTTGATGACCGAACGCACAACGCGAGGGCCCACGCGGCCGCGCGGTGACTTCGTGTCGACTCGCGCTCCCTCCGCTCCTCGTACCAGACGGGTACCGGGCGGCCCAGGAGTCGTAAACGCATATTACTCACAGACCCACCCGAACATGCAACGCCCAGGTAGCGGAGGCCGGTCGGCGCGAGACGCGCGCCGCGGCAGAAGCGCCGGGGCGCTGCGCACCGATCGCCAGACCCGGCTGACAACGAAGGGATGAAGATGCGCGAGATCCGGAACTTCGGCAGGATCAAGGAAGTCATCGAACTACCGAACCTGACCAACATCCAGATCACCTCGTACGACAACCTGCTGCAACGTGGGCGGGCCTCTCACGAGCGTGACAACGTCGGACTGCAGGCGGCCTTCCGCGAGGTGTTCCCCATCGACGAGACCGAGCGCGGCCGGCAGACCGACCTCGTCCTCGACTTCCTCGAGTACAGGCTCGACGAGCCCGAGTACGACCCCGAGGAGTGCCGCGAGAAGGACCTCACCTATCAGGCGGGCCTCTTCGCCAAGCTGCAGCTCGTTCACAAAGACACGGGGCTGATCAAGGAGGACGAGGTCTTCCTGGGCGACCTACCGCTCATGACCGACGACGGCTCCTTCATCATCAACGGCGCCGACCGCGTGATCGTCTCGCAGATCCACCGCAGCCCTGGCGTCTACTTCACCGGCTCCCTGACGACCGCGAACGTGATGCGCTACACGGCGAGCATCATCCCCATGCCGAAGCGCGGCCCCTGGATCGAGGTGGAGTTCGACAACTCCGGGGTGTTGTGGATGAAGGTGAACAAGCGCAAGTTCCCGTTCACCCTCCTCCTGCGCGTCCTCGGCTACGGCGACGTCAGCATCCGCGAACTCTTCGCGGGCCACGAAAGCGTGATAGACGCAACCCTCGAGTCGGAGGGCGCTGCGGACATCGGCTCGGACGAGGCGCTGCTGCGCCTGTTCACGCTGCTGCGCCCGGGCGATCCTCCGAAGGTCGAGAAGGCGACGCAGTACCTGGTCGGCCTGCTGGCCGACGCGCGGCGCTACGACCTCGGCGACGCGGGCCGCTTCAAGATGAACACCAAGCTCTCCCTCGACTTCGAGTCCAACACCCTGTTGGGCTTCGAGGATGGGCGTTTCGTCGACTTCGGTCTCGTTCCCACCCTGCAGTACCTCGTGAGGCTTCAGTCCGGCGACGAGGGTTACGAGGGCGACGACATCGACCACCTGGGGAACCGCCGCATCCGGACCGTCGGGGAACTCGTTGCCGACCAGATCCGCGTCGGCCTTGGCCGCATGGCGCGGGGCGTGCGCGAGCGCATGCTCCTGGGCAACCCCGACGCTGCCACGCCGCAGAAACTGGTCAACAGCCGCCCGATCGTGGCGGCGCTTCGCGAGTTCTTCGGCCGCAGCCAGCTCAGTCAGTTCAAGGATCAGGTGAACCCGCTCTCCGAGTTGCGCCACAAGCGCCGCATCTCGGCCCTCGGGCCGGGCGGCCTCACGCGCGAACGGGCCGGCTTCGACGTCCGCGACGTTCACCGCACGCACTACGGTCGCATCTGCCCGATCGAGACGCCGGAAGGCGCCAACATCGGCCTCATCACCTCACTCGCGAGCTTCGCCCAGGTGAACAAGCTCGGCTTCATCGAGGCGCCTTACCGGCGTGTCGTGAAAGGACGTGTTACCGACGAGGTCGTGTACATCGATGCGCACGACGAGGACAAGGTCCTCATCGCGCAGGCGAACACGCCGCTGAACGACGACGGCACGTTCGCCACCGAGACGATAGTGGCCCGCAAGCTGGGCGACGCCGTGTTCCTCAGCGCCGATCAGGTCGACTTCATGGACGTGTCGCCGAAGCAGATAATTTCGGTCCCCACGTCGCTCATACCGTTCCTCGAGCACGACGACGCCAACCGCGCGCTCATGGGTTCGAACATGCAATCCCAGGCCGTTCCGCTCATAAGGGCGCAGGCGCCGTTCGTCGGCACGGGCGTGGAGGAGCGCGTCTCGCGTGACTCCGGGACCGTCGTCCTGGCCACCGAGGCCGGCACCGTCACGTACGTCGACGCGAACCGCATCGTCACCGAGAACGCGAAGGGCATCGAGCGCGAGTACCTGCTCACCCGCTTCCAGCGTTCCAACCAGAACACCAACCTGAACCAGCGGCCCGTCGTCGGCCTCGGCGACAAGGTGGTCGTCGACCAGGCGATCGCCGACGGTCCCGCCTCGGACGTGGGGCGCCTGGCGCTGGGCCAGAACGTGCTCGTCGCGCTCATGCCCTTCGACGGTTACAACTTCGAGGACGCCATCGTGTTGTCGGAGAACCTCGTTCGCAGCGACGCCTTCACGAGCGTCCACATCGAGAAGTTCGAGAAGGAAGCGCGCGACACCAAGCTCGGCCCCGAGAAGATCACCCGCGACATCCCGGGCCTGTCCGAAGCAGCGCTGCGCGACCTCGACGAGGACGGCGTCGTGCGCATCGGCGCAGAGGTGCGCCAGGGGGACATCCTCGTCGGCCACACCAGCTTCAAGGGCGAGAAGGACCCGACGCCCGAGGAACGCCTGCTGCGCTCGATCTTCGGCGAGAAGGCCAAGGAGGTCAAGGACACCTCGCTCAAGGTCCCGCCGGGCGACGGCGGCATCGTGCTGCGCACCGTCCGCTTCCGCAAGGGCGATCACGGGGTGGAACTCAAACCGGGCGTTCAGGAGATGGTGCGCGTCTACGTGGCGCAGAAGCGCCGCCTGATCGAGGGTGACAAGCTGGCGAACCGCCACGGGAACAAGGGCGTCGTCGCCAAGATATTCGCCCCCGAGGACATGCCGTTCCTCGCCGACGGCACCCCCGTCGACATGGTCTTCAACCCCCTCGGCGTCCCCTCGCGCATGAACCTTGGCCAGATCCTCGAGACCCACTTGGGGTTGGCGGCCCTGAAGCACGGCGTTTCGTACGTGACGCCCGTCTTCGACGGCGCGCGCGAGGAGGAGATCAAGGACCTCCTCGAGTCCGCCGCCAACAAGGAGACGGACGAGGACGTGGCCGCCGGCTTCGGCAACGACCAGCGCGAGCTGGAGGTATACCGGCGCGCGGGCAAGCTCGGCATCATCGACCGCGAGCTGACCGCCACCGAGGCGCACCACGCCCTCGCCCGCTCGGGCAAGTCGGTGCTCTTCGACGGCCGCACGGGGGAGGCCATCGACGCCCCCATCGTGGTCGGGATCATGTACATCATGAAGCTCTATCACATGGTCGAGGACAAGATGCACGCCCGCTCCACCGGCCCCTACTCCCTGATCACCCAGCAGCCGCTCGGAGGCAAGGCGCAGTTCGGCGGCCAGCGCTTGGGTGAGATGGAAGTCTGGGCCCTCAAGGCCCATGGAGCCGCCTTCACTCTGCAGGAGATGCTGACCATCAAGTCCGACGACATCGACGGCCGCAACGCCGCTTACGAGGCGATCGTCAAGGGGAACGACGTCCTCGAGCCGACCATCCCCGAGTCGTTCAAGGTGCTGGTGAAGGAACTCCACTCCCTCGGACTGGACGTGACGGTACTAGACGCCGACGACAGACCCGTGAGCATCTTCGACGAGACAGGACGGCACTGGTGAGCGACCAAATCAGACAACACAGCTTCCGCGACGGCCCGCGAGTGAAGGAACAGCCTCGCGAGTTCACGCAAGTCAAGATCCAGATCGCCTCGCCCAAGCGCATCCGCGACTGGAGTTACGGGGAGATCACCAAGCCCGAGACCATCAATTACCGCACGCTCAAGCCGGAGCGCGACGGCCTGTTCGACGAGCGCGTGTTCGGACCCGAGAAGGACTGGGAGTGCTCGTGCGGCAAGTACCGCGGCCAGCGCTTCGCGGGCAAGACGTGCGAGCGCTGCGGGGTGGAGGTAACTCGCGCCACCGTGCGCCGCTACCGCATGGGGCACATCGAGCTCGCGACCCCTTGCGCGCACATCTGGTACGTCAAGGACATCCCCAACAAGATCGGTGGACTGCTCAACTTGTCCACCGCCCAACTCGAGCAGGTCCTCTACTTCGCCAAGTACATCGTGACGGACCCTCAGGACGCGCGGCTCCCGGACGGCCGGCCGCTCAAGCGGGGCGACCTGCTGAGCGACGACGAGTACCGGCAGTTGCGTTACGGCCAGCAGGAGACCTACTCGGTCTCCGGCGGTGAGGACGCCGTCGTCGGTGACGGTGAGGCGGTCGAGCCCGGCCAGCAGCTCGCCAAGGGCGTGAAGGCCAAGATCGCGGGCATCGCGCAGTACCGCTTCCCCCGGCGGATAACGCTGGAATACCAGGAGTCGCGCGACGCGCGCATCGTCCTCGGCAAGAAGGAATGGATCGAGGAGGAGAGCTACGCGGGCGGGCAGCCGCTCGCCGAGCTCGCGGGCGACCTGGTGGTGACCGGCGAAGCGGAAGGCGTGGTCGAGCTCCTACCGATAGGTGAGAGCGGCGGCATCCTCGCCATCCACGACGTCGACACCGAAGAGGTGATCGCCTCGTACCTGCTCCCCACCGGCTGCGAGCCGCTCGTGGCCGGCGGCGAGTTCGTGGAGGCCGGCGCGGAGCTGGCCCGCGCCAAGGCCGGCACTACGCTCACGTTGCCGCAGGCGGCTTCCGCCTCCCTGCGCACGAGCAAGGCCAAGGGCACCAACGTCACCGTCACGCTCAAGGTCGAGTGGGACCGCACCGAGGCTCACGAGACGAACCCGACCATGCACGTCCTCGTCGGCGACGGCGCCACCGTCCGCCCGGGCGAGAAGGTAGTGGGCGCCATCGACGCCGCCCAGGAGATCACGGCGGCCGCGTCCGGCACCGTGCGGCTGTCCCACCCGGCAAGTATCGTCGTGTCGCGCGCCCGCGTGTACGCCTACGAGGACGAACCCATCGTGGTGAACGGCGACCGCGTCCGCCGCGGCGACGACCTCGCCGACGACGGCCGGATCAAGTCCGATATCGAGGGTCGCGTCGAGATCGACCTGGTGCGCCGCCAGGTGCGCGTCATCGAGAGCTACGACTTCGAGGCCAAGATGGGCGCCGAAGCGATCAGGGAGCTCCTCGAGGCCATCGACCTGAAGGCCCTCGAGAGCGAGCTCGAGGAGGAGATGACCTCCCAGAGCCGCCACAAGCGCGCCAAGGCACGCAAGCGCCTGGAGATCACCCGCGCGTTCCTCCAGTCGGGCACGAGCGACGGCGAGAACAAGCCGGCCTGGATGATCCTCGAAGCGGTGCCCATCATGCCGCCGAGCCTGCGGCCCATGGTGCAGGTCGAGGGTGGCCGCTTCGCGACCTCCGACCTCAACGACCTCTACCGCCGCCTGATCAACCGCAACAACCGCCTCAAGAAGCTCATGCAGCAGGGGGCGCCCGAGATGATCGTGCGCAACGAGAAGCGCATGCTGCAAGAGGCCGTCGACGCGCTCATCGACAACGGCCGGCGCGGCAGCGCGGTCGTGCACCCCGGCTCCGACCGCCCCCTCCGCTCCCTCACCGACCTGCTCGGCGGCAAGCAGGGCCGCTTCCGCCAGAACCTGCTCGGCAAGCGCGTCGACTACTCGGGCCGGTCGGTCATAGTCGTCGGCCCGCAGCTTGAGCTGCACCAGTGCGGCGTGCCCAAGCGCATGGCCCTCGAACTGTTCAAGCCGTTCCTCTTCAAGAAGCTCGAGGAGCGCGGCATCGTCTCGAACATCAAGAGCGCCCGCAAGATGCTCGAGCGCTACCGCGACGCGAGGGACGAGGTCTGGGACGCCCTCGAGGAGGTCATCCAGGACCGCGTGGTGCTGCTCAACCGCGCCCCGACGTTGCACCGCCTCGGCATCCAGGCCTTCGAGCCGGTGCTGGTCGAAGGCCAGGCCATCCAGCTCCACCCGCTCGTGTGCGAGGCGTTCAACGCCGACTTCGACGGCGACCAGATGGCGATCCACGTGCCGCTGTCCGTCTACGCCCAGTCCGAGGCGCGGCTGCAGATGCTCTCCAGCCACAACCTCCTGAGCCCCGCGCACGGCAACCCCAACGTCCAGGCCACCCGCGACATCATCCTTGGCCTCTACGTCCTCACTCAGCTCCACACGGGGCACCGCGGCATCGGCGCCGAGTTCGCCGACGAGGCCGCCGCCATCGCCGCCTTCGACAAGGGCGAGGTCGACCTGAACTCGCGCATCGAAGTGGCCGGCAAGAGCACGAGCATCGGTCGCATCGTCTACCGCTTCGGCAACGTCGACGAGGCGCTCCTGGCAGTCGACCAGCACCGCATCGACATGCAGGACGTGGTCACGACCCGCGTCGACGGCGAGGTGCTCGAGACGAGCCCCGGCCGGCTCCTGTTCGCCCGCATGGTCAAGGAGACCCTCGAGGCCGGCGGCGACGTGCCGCGTGACCTTCTGCGCTACGACACGGTCTACGAGCGCGGCGCCCTGCGCGACCTGGTCGTCGAGACCTACAAGCGGCTCGGCGTCGAGCGGACGGCGGCCCTGCTTGACGGCCTCAAGCAGTACGGGTTCGAGCTCTCGACCACCTCCGGCATCACCATCGGCATCGACGACGTCGCCATCCCACCCAAGAAGAAAGTGCTGCTCGCCGAGGCAGAGGAGAAGCTGGAGAAGATCAACTCCGCCTTCCAGCGCGGCTTCCTCACCGACTCCGAGCGTTACCAACAGGTCGTGCGCCTGTGGAACGACACGACCGAGAAGGTGAAGGACGCGGTGTTCGAGAACTTCCAGACGAACATGCCGTTCAACCCGCTCTTCGTAATGGCCCAGTCGGGCGCGCGTGGCAACCCCCAGCAGATCCGCCAGCTGGCCGGCATGCGGGGCCTGATGGCCAACCCGTCGGGCGAGACCATCGAACTGCCCATCCGCGCGAACTTCCGCGAGGGACTCGACGTCCTCGAGTACTTCATCTCGACGCACGGCGCCCGTAAGGGCGGTGCCGACACGGCGCTGCGAACGGCCGACTCCGGCTACCTGACCCGTAAGCTGGTCGACGTGGCCCACGAGGTCGTCGTCCGCGAGGACGACTGTGGCAGCGCCGACTTCGAGACCATCGGCCTCTACGAGGGCGAGCGGGCAAGGCCCAAGAGCCAGATCGACATGAGCCTCTACGGCCGCAGGTTGGCCCTCGACCTCGACGTTGGAGGGCGCACCCTGCAGGCCGGGGCGCTCCTATACAAGGAGGACGTGGACGCCATCGTCAAGGCCATGGCCGAGCGTCCTGAGTTGCGCAGCGTGGCCGTTCGGAGCCCGCTCACCTGCCAGACCCGCGCGGGCGTATGCCGCAAGTGCTACGGCCTCGACATGTCGATGATGCGCGAGGTCAGCCTTGGCGAGGCCGTCGGCGTCATAGCGGCCGAGTCGATCGGCGAGCCCGGCACTCAGCTCACCATGCGCACGTTCCACACGGGCGGCATCGCCACCGGCGCCGACATCACGCAGGGTCTCCCGCGCGTGATCGAGCTGGTGGAGGCCCGCAAGCCGAAGGTCAAGGCGATCATCGCCGAACTCGACGGCGTGGTGGCCATCGAGGACGACGAAGACAAGGAACGCCTCCAGATCACCGTCACGAGCGAGGACGGCGAGTTCTCCCGCGCCTACCGCGTGGACCGCAACCTGCGCGTGCTCGTCAACACGGGCGACGCGGTCGTCGCCGGCCAGCCGCTCACCCGCGGCAGCGTGAACCCCCACGACCTGCTGGAGTCGCGCGGCCCCGGCGCCGTGCAGCAGTACCTGGTCGACGAGATCCAGAAGGTCTACCGCGGCCAGGGCGTGAGCGTCCACGACAAGCACATCGAGGTCATCGTCCGGCAGATGCTCAAGTACGTCGAGATCGACGACGCCGGTGACAGCAAGTTCCTCGAGGGGCAGACGGTCGAGCACTTCGACGTCCAAGAAGTCAACGAGTCACTTCTCGCCGAGGGCAAGACGCCCGCGTCCTGGAAGCCCCTGCTGCTGGGCATCACCAAGGCCTCGCTTTCGACCAAGAGCTGGTTGTCGGCGGCGTCGTTCCAGCACACCACCCACGTTCTCACCGAGGCCGCCCTGGCGGGCAAGGTCGACGACCTGGTCGGCATGAAGGAGAACGTCATCCTCGGTCGCCTGGTGCCCGCGGGCACCGGCCTGGCCGCCATCCGTGGCACGCGCGTGGCGGACGAGCGCTCGCTGGAGAAGCTCGCGAGCGCGCCGCGCCCCGTGGAGCACGCCGCTCAGGTGGTGCGCCCCGCCGCCGGCGAGGGAGCGCCGCAGCCCGACGCGGCCAACTGACCCGGAGCGGCAACGCGGCCGGTGACCCGGTCTAGTCCGCGTCCCGGGGCCCGATAGCCTCTGCGCCCCGCGACCCCATCAGGGGGTCGCGGGGCGTTCCGGTTCCAGTCGCCGCGTGGTGCGGGCCCTGCTACGCTTGGGCGGGAAGATGATAGTCGCTTTCGATCCTGGCAAGAACCTGGGCGTGGCCTTCGTGACCGAGGCCGGCCTGTTGGAGCGTGGCCTCGTGATCGAGCCGGCCGCGTTGGCCGCGCTGGAACTGCCGGACGGCGCCACCATCCTAGTCGGCGACGGCACGGGTAGTGCCGCAGTGATCGCGGCGTTGGCGAGCAGGGGCCTCGGCGCCGAGCTGGTGGAGGAGGAGGGCACCTCCCTCGAGGGGCGCGAGCTCTACTACGCCGCCAACCCTCCCAGGGGGCTGGCGCGGTTCGTGCCGCGGGGGATGCTGAGCCCTCCCGTGCTGGTCGATGACTTCGCCGCCTACGCCATAGCCTTGCGCTGGCTGGAGCACAAGGAAGCGCGCCGCGGTTGAGGCCGCGGCGCGCGCTACTACCATCCCGGTGGCCGGGACTAGTTGAGTTCGTCTTCCTCGCCGGCGTCCATCAGGACGCGAGCATCTTGATGGCTGATGCCCAACACCGCGCTGATCTCGCCCGCCAGGAGCCGCAAGGCGCGCCTGTAGGCCTGGCGGTCGAGGTCGGGCAGCCCGCGCTCGAGGTCCCAGCGGCGCAGTTCGCTAGCCAAGGTGGCGATCTGGTAGGGGTCACCGGTGGTGAGCAGGTCGGTCACCTTGCGGTGGCGGGCGGCCCACTGCTTGGGCAGCGTGATGCGGCCGTTCTGCAGCCGTTCGAGGACGTTCTGAACCTCGTCCTTGGTGAGGGCGGCGCGCAGTCCGGCACCCTGCGGAGCGGCGACTGGCACGTACGCGCGAGACGTTCCGTTGGGGAACTCGACCTGGTAGTACTTCTGGTTGGCGCCTCCAACGGCGCGCTCGGTAGTGCCGGCGACGATCCCGACGCCGTACGGCGGTAGGACGACCTGGTCACCCATCTTGAACGTCTTCCCCTGGTCTTTCAAAGCAGCTGGCTCCCTTCGAAGCGTGCACGTGGCACGCGCTGGTCGGCGTGGTCAATCGGATTCGCAAGCTATCGTTCGTTCGGCCTCGTCCCCCGGCCCGACGCCGGCCGCTTTCCAGTGAGGCACTGGCGCGGCGATTGGTGGCGGGAACTTGGGTGAGAGGGCTTGTGGTCGGTGAGTAAGGTGATCTCCGACATATCCAAGCACGCCATATATGGTAGCAGGAATCGTGGCTTTTTGCACGAGGTGGGGAGACCTTGCGCCGGGCTCCCTGGCCGCCGCGAGCCGGAGCGTCGGCCGCTGGAACCCTTCAGCGCTGCGGGGCGGCGCGCACCGCGATCGCTATCCCGGCGAGCAGGATGGCGGCCCCGACGATGGTCGCCAGACTCGGTCGCTCACTGAAGATGATCAGGGCGAGCAGCCCCGACGCGACGGGTTCGGTGAGGAGCGTGGACGCCACCAGCGTCGGGTCCAAGTGCTTGGCCGCGTAGTTGATGCCCGTGTGCCCCACCAGTTGGGGGATCAGCGCCAGCAAGGCGATGAAGAGGTAGGTCGACAACGGGTAGCCCAGGTAAGGCGCACCGACGAGCAGGGGCATCGGCGCCAGTACCAGCGCCGCCACGGCGTAGGCCGTGCCCGCGTAGGCCTGCAGACCCATCCCGCTGGCCTGCGCCTGGCGCCCGAAGAGCAGGTACGCGCCCGCGGCCGCGGCTCCGACGAGGGCGAGCAGGTCGCCGACGAGCGGCTGCGGGCCGCCCGCCAAGTCGCCGTAGCCCACGACCGCGGCGCCCCCGACGGCGACCAGTACGCCGGTCAGCTGTGCGGCGCTGGGCGGCCGCCGCTGGAAGGTCCAGGCGAAGAGGACGACCCAAAGGGGCGTGGAGGCGAGCAGGGACACGCTAGCCGCGACGGTCGTGTAGCTGAGGGACGTGATCCACGCCGCGAAGTGGACGGCCAGCATGAGGCCTGCTAGCAGGCTGGCGCGCCATGCCCGGGCGTTGGGCGGGGTCCTGCGAAGCCCGGCCCTCGTCAGCGGCGCCATGAGGATGCCTGCCAGGGCCATGCGGTAGAAGGCGACCACCACGCCCGGAGCGTCCGCCCAGCGGATGAAGATCGACGCGAACGAGACCGCCAGCAGCGCGACGCCCAACACCGCCCACACCTTTCTGGGCGGCGCGGAAGAGCCGGGTGCCTCCGTGGCCATGCGCGAGATGCTACCCCGGCGTGAGCAGGTAGCCCCGGCCCCGAGCTGGATATGCCATGCTCTACGCGCGGCGCGTTGTGCCGTAGGCGGCGCAGGGCACGACGGGCGGTATAAGGCAAGGTTGGCGCTGCAAGGCGGGCGCTGCATGGCGGGCGCTGCATGGCGGGCGCTGCATGGCGGGCGCAGCTCGGCCGGCCGCATGGCGGGCGCCACCCGCGAGGAGCGATACGTGGGCGACTTTCCTGACGATTTCCTGTGGGGCGTGTCGAGTTCGGCGTACCAGATCGAGGGCGCGACCCAAGTGGGCGGCAGGGGCGAGTCCATCTGGGACCGTTTCGTTACCCGTCCCGGCGCCGTCGTTGACGGCTCCACCGGTGCGGTGGCGACCGGACACTACGAGCGTTACCGCGAGGACGTCGGGCTGATGCGCGAGTTGGGCGCGCGCGTCTACCGCTTCTCCGTGTCGTGGCCACGCTGGTTGCCCTCCGGGCGGGGCCGACCGGCGCCGGCGGGCGTCGACTTCTACGAGCGCCTCGTCGATTCGCTGCTGGCCGCCGGCATCGAGCCGTGGATCTGCCTCTACCACTGGGACCTGCCTCAGGCCCTGCAGGACCGCGGTGGCTGGACGTCGCGCGACTGTGCCGACTACTTCGCCGACTACGCGGCGGCGGTGGCGGGGCGCCTCGGTGACCGGGTTCGGACCTTCCTCATGCTCAACGAGCCGAACGTGCACGCGCTGCTGGGCCACCTCACGGGGCAGCACGCGCCGGGCGTCAGCGACCTGAGCGCCTACCTGGCGGCCATCCACCACCAGAACCTGGCCGTCGGCAAGGGCATCGCGCGGCTCCGGGCGCTGGACGCCGGTTTCCGGCTCGGGTCGGTCGTTTCGCTGCAACCGGTCCTGCCCGCGGCAGAGCCCGGAACCGAACCGCGGGAGGAAGACGTCGCCGCCGCCAGCCTGGCCGACGCCGCCTACAACCGGGCGAGCCTCGACCCGCTCCTGCTGGGCAGGTACCCCGCCGCGATGGCGGGTTTCTTCGAGGCCCTGCTGCGAGCGGGCGACGAGGAGACCATGCGGCAGCGCGTCGACCTCCTGGGCGTCAACCACTACACGCTTCAGCGCGTGCGCCTCGGCCGGGGCCCCCTCGGCCTCGAACTCGTGCCACCGGGGGCGGGCACCGAGGCCACGCAGATGGGCTGGCGGGTCGCCCCCGAGGCCCTCACCCGGACGCTGCTGGAACTCAAGAGCGCGTACGGCAACCCGCCGGTGGTGATCACGGAGAACGGTGCGGCGTACGAGGACCCGCCTGTCCGGAACGGCACCGTGGACGACGCCTCGCGCGTGGCCTACTTCGCCCGCTACATCCGAGGCGTGGCAGCCGCGCTGGAGGCGGGCTGCGACGTCAGGGGTTACCTGGCCTGGACGCTTGTCGACAACTTCGAGTGGGGCGACGGGTTCACGCGCAGGTTCGGTTGCGTGGCCCTGGACCGGGAGACCCTTGAGCGCACGCCCAAGGCCTCCTTCCACTACCTGCGGCGGGTGTTCGGGAGCGGCGCCTTAGGCTGAGCGGGCGAGGTGCCACGCGGCGAGGATCCAGCCCACTATCATCAGCACCCCACCCGCGGGCGCTACGGCCCCGAACCACCCCGGGGCGCCGGCCACGAGCGCGTAGAGCGAACCCGAGAAGACCACGGTACCGGCGATGAGGAACGGCGCCGAGCGCGCGGCCAGGGCGCCGCGTTGCGATAGTGCCGCCAGCGCCAGCAGACCGAGACCCTGGTAGACCTGGTACCTCACGCCCGTCTCGAAGGTCGCCAGCCGGGCCTCGCTCACGAGGTCCGTCAAGGTGTGGGCCCCGAACGCCCCGAGCATCACGCCCAGTCCTACCAGCGCTGCGCCCCACACGGCGGCGGTGCGGGCGTGGCTGCTCCCGACCGGGTCCTTGGTGTGTGAGGGCGATCGCGTGCTCACGCTCCCGTACCTCCCGCGGCCGCAGTAACAGGAACCGGGGCGGTCGCCTCCCCCCGCGCGCCCACCACCATTCCGTCGAGTAACTCCAACACGGCATCCGCCTTGTCCGCGATGCTCAGGTCGTGGGTAACGACGATGACCGTGCGCCCCTCGGCGGCCACCTCACGCAGCGCCGCGAGGACGGCCTTGCCGCTGCGGCTGTCGAGGTTGCCCGTGGGCTCGTCCGCGAAGACCACGTCGGGGTCGTTGACGAGGGCGCGGGCTAAGCCCACCCGCTGGCGCTCGCCACCCGACAGCTTGGCGGGCAGGTGATCGGCGCGCTGCTCCAGCCCGAAGCGCGCAAGCAGCGCGGTCGCCTTGGCACGTCTGGCGCCCGCGTCGACGCCTGCCAGGCCGAGAGGGAAGGCCACGTTCTGCCAGGCGCTCAGGACCGCCACGAGGTTGAACGATTGGAACACGAACCCGAAGCGGTGGAGCCTCAGCTGGGCGCGGCCTCGCTCGCTCAAGGACGCCAGCGAGCTCCCTCCCAAGAGGACGTCGCCGGAGGTCGGCGTGTCGAAGCCCGCCAGCAGGTTGAGCAGCGTCGACTTGCCCGAACCCGAGGGCCCGACGATGGTCGTCAGCGTCCCGGGCCGGAACTCGGCGTCCACGGCAGTGAGGGCGGCAACCGTGCCCGCCGGCGTGACGTAGGTCTTGGTGAGTTGGACGGCGCGCAACACCCTCACATGCTAACCGCGTTCAGCGGCCACCGGACGAACCGCCGCCGCCGCCCCCACCCCCGCCGCTCGAGGAACCCCCCGACGAGGCCGAAGCCGACGCGGAACTGAGCGCGGAGGAGAGGCTGCTGATCGACTGGCTGAGCGCGCTCATGCTGGAGAGGTTGGCGACGTTGCCGCCGCTGAGCCAGACGGCCTGGCTCGTCAGGGTCCGCTCGTCGACGCCGGCCAGGGGCGCGGCCTTGCCTAGTGTGCGCAGGTACTGCTCCGCGACCCCGAGGGCGGCGGCGTAACAGTAGTAGACGTCCCACAGCTTGAAGAAGTCGGGCGGGGCGTCCTTCATGCGCGTGTAGTCGGTGAGGGTGCGCTTGAAGCCGCGCCAGCCGTAAACCTCCTCCGCGATGTCGGGCCGCCACGAGATGATGGCGTTGGAGGCCGCCAATGCCGCGATGGCGATGACGATGTCGAAGGCGATCACCCAGACCCTGGCGGGGCCGCTGACGAAGAAGGCCAGCGCGATCCCCACCAGGAGGGCGAGGAACATGCGACCGGACCACTTCTTGGCGGCCTTGCGGCTCTCCTCCGTCGTGAGCGGGCCGCCCGTGGTTGCCTCGAGCCAGGAGCGCACGGCCGGCGCCCACTTCGCCATGAAGCTCGAGGCGTGGCGTTGGGAATAAGCCTTCAGTTCGGCGCCCGACAGCTTGTCGGGAGAGCCTGGGCGGGCGGCCCTCTTGAGGTAGCCGAGGACGTTCTCCTCGAAGGGCAGCAGCGTGCTCGAGTCGGCTTCGAGTTTCAGGTCGATGGCGAAGTCCTTCAGCCGCTTGCCGCTGGAGGCGAACTCGCCGTAGCCCCGCCGCATGAGGTCCATGATCGTGGCGTGGAAGGCGGGACCCATGGCGGAATGGTTCGGCCGCTGCGACATGATCGAGGTGACGGCCGCCGGCGGTAGGCTCGAGGGCGGTTCGAACGGGTACTTCATCGTCTCGATGCGCGGCTCGCGCCCGTAGCGCCTGTAGGCTCCCATTGCGCCAGGCGCGGTGAGCAGCAGGAGCCCGGCGGGGATCAGGGCCCACCACGGCGAGCGCCTGACCTGGAGGAGCGTCTGCACGCGCGCGACCTTCGCCTCGTCCAGGAGGAACTCTTCCATCCCCGGCCTCGTGCCCTTCGTCTCGAACAGCGCGGGGTCCATCAGGTAGCGGATCTCCACGCCGTCGCCTTCCGGGATGCGGTCGAAGGCGACGCTCAGCCTGCTCCGGTCCTCGCTCAAGCTGACCGTGGGGAGTTCCGGGTTGGCGAACCGGTGGACGTAGGCGTCGTAGGGTTCGGGGCTCGGGCCGGGGGCGGTGACGCTCAGGCTGTAGCCGCGCACCGGTGGGTGGTCCTGCTCGAGGATCTGCCAGTACCACTGAACCACGTCGCTGCGGTAATCGAGCACCCCGTTCAGGCGGTACACGAAGCGCACCCGCCGCTCCCGCACGCGCGTGGCGTTCCTCACCACGACCTCCGTTCCCCGCGTTCCGTCGGCGCAGGGTTGCTGGTAGGCCGTTGCCTCCGGGCCGGGGCCCAGGGCCCCCGAGCCCTCCAGCAGCGTGAGCTTCTGGCCGTCCTCGAGGTGGACGCAGACGAACGCTTCGCCGAAGTTGCCGTCGGTGGTGAGGGTGCGGGTGTCGTCCACCAAGACGCTGTCGTCCGCTCCTATGGTCACCTTCTGAACCACGTCGCGCCACTCGTAGCTCTGCGCGGCAGCGGATCCCGCTAGCAGGGCGAGGCAGAGGAGGACCAGCCGTGGGCTATATGAACGCTTACGTGGCATGGGGACACATTAAAGCACCGCTAGCCCTTTCGCGGCGCGACGAAGCTCATAACTCGGGCGTGGCCCGAGCGCCGCTTCACCTGAAGGGCACGCGCGCGGGCGCCCTCTCACTCGCGCGCCAGTGCCTCCGCGATCGGGATCCGCGACGCCCTCGCGGCCGGTAACAGGCCCGACGAGAGGCCCATGACGAGGGCCACCAGCACGGCGAAGCCGACCAGCCTGGGCGTCACGAGGGCCACGTGCAGCCCGACGTAGTCGTAGGCCACGCGGTTCACGAAGTAGACGCCCGCGCGCCCGATGGCCACGCCGACCGCGGCGCCCGCCAGCGACAGGAGCAGCGACTCGGTGAGGACCAGCCCGAACAGGAAGCGTGGCCGGGCGCCTACCGCGCGGATGACGGCGAACTCCCGCGTTCGCTCGAAGACGCTCATCATGACGGTGTTGGCCACGGCGATGGCCCCGACGATGAGCGCGATGGCGCTGATCCCCAAGCGCACGACGTCGGAGACCTTGAGGCTGGTGCTCACCTGCTCGAAGAGCTCGGAGCGCGTCTGGGCGCCCAGTTCGGGGAACTTCTGCTGGATGGCCGCGGCCACCTCCGCGGCCCGCTCGGGCTTGACGCTGGAGACGGCTATCAGGCTGTACCGATCGGTCACGCCCATCGCGCGCTGCAGCGTAGTCAGGGGCGCCACGATGACGTTGTCGAGCAGACCGCCGTTCGCGCTGACCACACCCACGACCTCGAGGCTCACGTTCGGGTTGAGCCGCAACGTCGAGCCGAGCGTGAGGCGGCCACGTTCGGCGGCGCTCGCCCCGACGACGGCGACCCCCTGGCCCTCGTCCGCGGCGGTGAGGAGCCGGCCCTCTCGCGCCTCGGCGCCGAAGAACAGGTCCGATAAGTCGACGTCGGCCGGCAGGCCCTCGAAGATGTACGACTGGCTGGGGCTGAGGCCTCCGCGCAAGTAGAGGAGCGTGGGCACCGCCAGCCGGATGCCGAGCTCGTCGGCGGCCGCCTGCAGGTCGCCCAGGTAGTGAGCTGGCAGGTCGGGGCTGGTGGGGAAGAAGTCGCCCGACGCAGGGCCGAAGGTGACCTGGATGTCGGGCCCTAAGTTCGCGAGCTGATCACTGAAGACGCTCCTGATGCCCTCCCCGAGCGACAGGAACACGACCGCGCCGGCAACGGCGACGGCTATGCCCAGGGCCGTGAGGAAAGTCCGCAGGGGCCTCTGCCTGAGAGAAGCAGCGGCCAGGGTGCCGGTCATGGCGGGGCCGGTGCCCGCCCTCATGCGCGCGCCGATCGCGGCAGGGTCACTGCGCCGGGAAGGCGCGACCCACCACGGCGCCGGAGGAGCCCATGGTGAACGGCGCGCCGCCCGCGAGCGTGAGCTCGACACCCGCCGCGTTGCCCGCATGAACGTAGACGGGCAGCGAGAAGCGGTAGGTTTGGCCCGGCTCCGCGTTGGTGTAGACGAGGCGCTCGCCCTCGTTGCGCACCGTCCCGCGGTAGACCTCGAGCCAGCTCTTGGCCACCACGTGGATGACGATCTCGCCGCTGGCGACGGGCTGGGCTTGAGGCACCGGCGTCGTTTCGCCGGCAGCCGCCGTGACGGGTCTTAGGTCCAGCTCGATGGTGCGGTCCTCGCTGAGGTCGATGTTCTGCTCGACCGGCTCGTAGCCGTCCAAGTTGACGCGTAGCGTGCGGTTGGCGCGAGCCGTCACCGGCGCCGCCCGGATGGGCGTGAGGCCGGGAAGCATGAACCCGTCGACGGCGACCCTGGCGCCGGGCGGGTCCGTCAGGACGTCGAGCAACACCGTGCCGCCGACCGGGAGGTCGCTCTGCTCGAGGCTCCCGGCGACCGGGGCCGCGAGCCCACCGGGCGGCGGCGCCTCCGTGGTGGGTGGGGCGGTCACGCCGGGGGGCGAGGCGGCGGGAGTCGTGGGCACCCGCCCGGCCCTGAAGAAGAGCGCGTTGTAACCCCACACTGCGAGCGCCACGAGGGCGACGACCAGTAGGACGGTCGGCACGGCTGGGTTGAGGCGGAAGCCACCGCCGCCGCCAGGGCGCCGATGCGGTTTGGGCGGGGGCTCGCCGCGCCGTTCCTTGTCGAGGCGTTCCTCCAGGGTGGTGAGCCCGCCGGCGCGCTGCCGCTCGCGCTGGTACACCTCGAGGGCCTGTGCTTCGGACACGCCGACCGCCTGGGCGAAGAGGCGCACGAAGTTGCGCGTATAGACGTCCTCGGGAAGGTCGTCGTACCTTCCCTCTTCCAGGGCCTTGAGGTACTCGCGGCGCACGTGCGTCAGCTCGGCGACGTCGCCCAGCTCGAGCCCCTTCGAGGAGCGCGCCTGCCTGAGCAGGGCGCCCAACTCGTCGAGCCCGCCAAGGCGAGCGTTTCCGCCCATGCTCTCTCGTGGGTCCTGGCCCTGCGTCATGGCGCGACTCCCGCCGCTGAGGGTGGCATGGCGGCCGAGTAGGCCAGCGCGATGCGCGCAGCCAAGCGGGCGTTCTCCTCGAGGAGCCTGAGGTTCACCTTCAACGTGTCACCCTCCGAGAGTTCGGCGAGAGCTGCGAGGAGATAGGGGGTGGTGTCGCGGCCGCGCACGTGCTTGCTCGCGGCGGCCTGGCGGGCGCGACTCAACCAGCCGTCGAACTCCTCGCGAGAGAGCCCGGCGCTGACGGGGTTGCTGATGATCACGCCGGCGCTGAGGCCGAGTGCCTCCTGCGACCTGAGCACCGCGGCGGCCTCCTCGGGGGTCTCGACCCTGGCCGGGAGGGGGATGTCGGTCTCCGGGACCACGAAGCCGGCGAGGTGCTGCGAGCGGTAGCCCACGACGGGTACGCCGAGCGTCTCGAGGCGCTCCGTGGTCGCCGCGGCGTCGAGGATGCTCTTCGGCCCGGCGCACACGGTGAGTAGTGGGTACCTGCCGAGCGCCACGAGGTCGGCCGACTCGTCGAACGGCGCGTCATGAACGCCGCCGATACCGCCGGTGGCAAAGACCTTGATGCCCGCTGAGTGGGCGGCGTAGAGCGTCGTGGCGACGGTGGTGCCGGCGTCGCGCTTGCCGGCGACCAGTGCGGCGAGGTTCCAGAGCGACGCCTTGTCGGCTGCGCCGGAGGCGAGCCGCTCGAGACCTGCTGGCGTGAGCCCGACCCGGATCTCGCCCGCCAGTACGGCTACCGTGGCGGGAACGGCGCCCGCCTCTCGCACCACTTCCTCGAGGCGCCGCGCCAGCTCCAGGTTCTGGGGCCTCGGGAGGCCGTGAGTGACGACGGTGGACTCGAGGGCCACGACGGCAGCGCCTCGTGCCAGCGCGGCGGCCACGTCAGGCGAGGTGCGGACAGGTCCAGTTACGCTCACGCCGTCGATGTTACCGCAGCGCGGTGAGGCGCTGGCCGGGCCCCGGTGCCGCTGCGGAGCGCATGCCATCGCGGAGTCGCGCCACACGGGCGGCGCCGCCACGCATGGTAAAATCCGGCGGTGAACGTCGAGCTGTCCACGGTATTCCCTTGGCTCCAGCAGATCGCATTCGGGGCGGTGGCCGGCTTCGTGGCGGGTTTCGCGCTCAAGAAGGTCGGTAAGCTCGTGGCCCTGGCCCTCGGCCTCCTGTTCGTCGCCATTCAGCTGCTGGCGTGGTCGGGCTTCGTGACGGTCGACTGGGGCGCGGTGCAGGCGTCGGTGGACCCCCTCCTCGAGACGAGCTCACTGGAGCGGGCGTGGCGCAGCCTGTTGAGCGTGCTCGCCTACAACATCCCGTTCGCCGCCGCCTTCGTTCCCGCGGTGGTCATCGGCATCAAGCGCGGCTGAGGCCGCCTCTGGCGGACGCCGCCGGCTCCGGAGAGTCAGCGGACCCAGTGCAGATGACCTGAGTCTGCTGCGCTCAAGGACCTTGATTGAGTTCGCTTGACACTTCGCTCGTGCCACGGATACCATGTGGACGTTTGGCACTCGCATGGCGAGACTGCCAATAACAAGTCCCGAACGAAAACGGAGGAACCCATGGCAGACAAGAAGCAGAACCTCAGGCCGCTGGGCGACAAGGTCGTGGTGGAAGTCATCGACGAGCCGCAGACCACCGTCAGCGGCATCGTGCTGCCCGACAGCGCCAAGGAGAAGAGCCAGCGCGGCAAGGTCATCGCCGTCGGCACCGGCAAGCTCATGGACAACGGCAGCCGCGAACCCATGGAAGTCAAGCCCGGCGACACCGTTCTCTTCGCCAAGTATGGCGGCACGGAGGTCGAGTTGGGCGGCCAGGAGCTGATGATCCTGAGCCAGCGCGACATCCACGCCGTCCTCGAATAAAGACGACCAAGAAACCGCAACGGACACCCGACAACGTAGTACCGAAACCGCACAGAGAACGGAGAGAACATGGCTAAGGACCTGATCTTCAAGGAAGACGCCCGTCGCGCGCTCGAGCGCGGCGTTACCGCCGTCGCCAACGCCGTCAAGGTGACCCTCGGCCCCAAGGGCCGCAACGTGGTCCTGGAGAAGAAGTTCGGTGGTCCCACCATCACCAAGGACGGGGTCACCGTCGCCAAGGAGATCGAGCTTGCCGATCCGATCGAGAACATCGGCGCCAAGCTCCTGATCGAGATCGCCAGCAAGACGAACGAGATCACCGGTGACGGCACCACCACTGCCACCGTGCTCGGCCAGTCGATCGTCCACGAGGGCCTCCGCAACGTCGCCGCCGGCGCCAACCCGCTGGCGCTCAAGCGCGGCATCGACAAGGCCGTAGAGGTGGTCGTCGCAGGCATCCACAGCATGTCGAAGGCGGTCGAGGACAGCAAGTCCGTGGCCGAAGTCGCCTCCATCTCCGCCAACGATCCCGAGGTCGGCACGCAGATCTCGAACGCCATGGACAAGGTCGGCCGCGACGGCGTCATCACCGTCGAAGAGTCCAAGACCATGGAGACGGAGCTCGACTTCGTCGAGGGCATGCAGTTCGACAAGGGCTACGTCAGCGCCTACTTCATCACCGACTCCGACGCCATGGAGGCGGTCCTCGAAGACCCCTACATCCTCATCCACGAGAAGAAGATCAGCGCACTCAAGGACCTGCTCCCGGTTCTCGAGCAGGTTGCGCAGACGGGCAAGCCGCTCCTGATCATCGCCGAGGACATCGAGGGCGAAGCGCTCGCTACGTTGGTCGTGAACCGCCTGCGCGGCACGCTCAACATCTCGGCCGTCAAGGCGCCGGGCTTCGGCGACCGCCGCAAGGAGATGCTGCGCGACATCGCCGCGGTGACCGGCGGCGAGGTCATCAGCGAGGAACTGGGCCACAAGCTCGAGAACGTGCGCCTCAACCAGCTCGGCCGCGCCAAGCGCGTCCGCAGCAGCAAGGACGAGACCACCATCATCGAGGGCCTCGGCAGCACCGAGACCATCCAGGAGCGCATCAAGGGCATCAAGGCCGAGCTCGAGCACACCGACTCCGACTACGCCCGCGAGAAGCTCCAGGAGCGCCTCGCCAAGCTGTCGGGCGGCGTCGCGGTCATCCGCGTGGGCGCGGCCACCGAGACGGAACTCAAGGAGAAGAAGCACCGCTACGAGGACGCCCTCTCGACCGCCCGCTCGGCCGTCGAGGAAGGCATCGTCGCCGGCGGCGGCGTTACCCTCATCCACGCCACCACGGACGTCAAGAAGCTCCTCGAGACGCTAGAGGGTGACGAGCGCACCGGCGCGAGCATCTTGCTGCGCGCTCTCGAAGAGCCGACCCGCCAGATCGCGGCGAACGCCGGCGCCGAGGGCAGCGTCGTGGTGCACGCCATCCTCGCCAAGAACGACGGCAAGTACGGCTACGACGCCGCCACCGACAGCTACGTCCCCGACATGTTCAAGGCCGGCATCGTGGACCCCGCCAAGGTGACGCGCACGGCGCTGCAGAACGCCGCCTCCATCGGCGCCCTGCTCCTCACGACCGAGGTCGTGGTCGCCGAGCGCCCCGAGAAGGACGACAAGACGCCGCAGATGCCGGGCGGCGACATGGGCGGGATGGACTTCTAGACCACCCCAGGCCAGCGACCAGTTCACAGGCCGCTCGTCGGGCGCCCCGGGACAGCTCCCGGGGCGCCTTCTCGTAAGGGGCCTCGGCGCGCTCGCCCTGCAGTACAGTCGGGAATGGCCGGCCCAGCTTTCGGCGACCTGGAGGCGCTCCTCGGCCCCGACCTCGTCGCGCCCTACGTCGGCGGGCGCTCGCTCACGAGCGTCCCCGCGACCGTCGGCCACCTCTTGGGCGTCGACGACGGCTGGCGCTCCCGGTGGCTCACCCTGCCTGACCTTGCCGAGCGTTACGAGAGGGTCGTGCTGCTCCTCGTGGACGGCCTCGGGTACGCGCGGCTGAAGGAGCAGCTGGCGAGCGACGACCGCGGGTTCGCCGAGCTGCTGCGGTTCGGCGGCGCCAAGGAGCTGGGCGAACCCATCACCACCGTTGCCCCGTCCACTACGTGCGTCGCCACCACCGTCCTGGCCGCTAACGGGGCCTCCCCGGCCGAGACGGGCTTCCTCGGCTTCACCCAGCTGATGCCCCGCTTGGGGCTGGTGGCCAACATGCTCTTCTGGCAGCCCGCCTGGGGCCGCGGCCACGGCAGGGGCGACCTCGAGGCTTGGGGCCTGTCACCCGAGGAGGCGCTGCCGACGCCCACCATCTACCAGGTGCTGTCCGCGGCCGGGGTGCACAGCACCACGCTCCATCCGGCCGATCTGGCTCGCAGCCCCCTCTCCCGCGTCCAGAGCGCGGGCGCCCGCGTGGACGGCTACATCGGTTGGGTCGACATGCTCGCCCGGCTAGCCGCCCAGCTCGAGGAAGCGGCCGGCCGGCGCGGTTACACGTTCGCCTACTTCCCGGACTTCGATTCGCTCATGCACCGCGACGGTCCGGCGACCCCGACGTACGCGCCACTGCTCGAGGCGTTCGCCGCGGGACTGCTGCGCACGCTCGAGGGGCTGTCGCCAAGGGCCCGCAACGGAACGCTGGTGCTGATCACGGCGGATCACGGTCACCACCAGGTACCCGCCAAGGAGGCCGCGTACCTCGACGAACTGCCCGACGTGACCCGGCACTTGGCCTGGCGCGAGGGCGGCGAGCCGCGCCACGTCTACCTCTACGCGCGGGCCGGGGAGGTCGAGGAGCTGCTGGCGGCTGCCCGAGCTGCGCTGGGGGCGCGCTTCAGGGTCCTCCGCGGAGACGAGGCCCTGGCCGCCGGGCTCTACGGCGACCCGGCCCACCTTCACCCCGAAGCCGTGCAGCGCGTGGGCGACGTCGTGCTGCTCGCCCGGGGCGGCGCCAGCCTGTGGGACAAGCGGGCCGACGGCGCGCCACGCGGCATGCACGGGTCGCTGACGGCCGACGAGATGCTCGTGCCGCTCATAGCGCTGCCGCTGGACGCCGGCTAGCGCTCGTGCGAGGGCCGGCGCCCGCGATGACCTGGCGCTAGTGCGAGGGGCGGCGCTCGCGAGAGGCTAACGCTCGAGCAACGACTTGCCCGTCATGGCGCTCGGCTGCGGCACCCCCAACAGGTCCAACACCGTGGGCGCGACGTCCCCGAGCACGCCGCCGCCTCTGAGCGCCACGCCGGCCAGGGCGGGGTCGTCCGAGACGAGCACGCACGGCACGGGGTTCGTCGTGTGGGCGGTGTAAGGACTCCCGTCGGCATCGAGCATCTTCTCGGCGTTGCCGTGGTCCGCCAGCACGATGGCGGCGCCGCCCCTCGCCAGCACGCCCGCGAGCACCGCGCCCAGTCCGGCGTCCGCCGCCTCGCACGCCGCCACGGCGGCCTCCAGCACGCCCGTGTGCCCCACCATGTCGGGGTTGGCGAAGTTGATCAGAACGAAGTCGTCGTCGTGCTCACGCAGTCGCGCCACGGTCTTGGCCGTCAACTCAGGAGCGCTCATCTCGGGCTGAAGGTCGTACGTGGCGACCTTGGGTGAGGGCACCATCACCCGCTCCTCGCCCGCGTAAGGCACCTCGCGCTGAGCGTCGAAGAAGTAGGTCACGTGGGCGTACTTCTCCGTCTCGGCCGTGTGGTACTGCCGCAGGCCCGCCTGCGCCAGCACCTGGGGGAGCGTCTCGTCGACCGGAGGCACGGCGAACGCGTACGGCGCATGGAGCTCCTTGTCGTACTCCATGAGCGACGCGAAGACGATCTTGGGCGCCCGGCAGCGCTCGAACTCGCTCCAATCCGGGCCGCCGAGCAGCGCGTGGCTCAGCTGCCTGGCCCGGTCGGTGCGAAAGTTGAAGAACACGGCGGCGTCGCCGGGCTGGACGGCGCCATCGTCCGGCGCGGCGCCCTCTTCGCGCACCACGGTGGGGCGCACGAACTCGTCCGTCTCGCCGCGGGCGTACGCCGCCATGACGGCCCCGACCGCCGTGGCCTCGACGTGCTCGCCCTGGGCACAGACGACCAGGTCGTAAGCCAGCTTGGTGCGCTCCCAACGCTTGTCGCGGTCCATGGCGTAGTAGCGGCCGCAGACGCTGGCTACCCGCGCGTCGCAGCCCGCCTCCCGCGCAGCGGCGAGCTTCTCCTCGAGCGTGCTCAGGTAGTCACGGCCGCCGTCGGGCGGCGAGTCGCGGCCATCGGTGAAGGCGTGCACCCGCACGCGCTCGAGCCCCTGGGCAACGGCCAGGTCGACGAGGGCGAGCAGGTGACGCAGGTCGGAGTGCACGCCGCCGTCACTGACCAGGCCCAGCAGGTGCAGGGTGTGCCCACGCGCCGCGCCGAAGGTGCGCAACAGCACCTCGTTCTCGAAGAACGAGCCGTCAGCGATCAGGTCCCGGATGTACGTGAGGCTCTGCTTCACGACGCGGCCCGCGCCCAGGTTGAGGTGCCCCACCTCGCTGTTGCCCATCTGGCCCTCGGGCAACCCTACGGCGAGCCCGGAGGCGCTCAGTCGCGTGTGCGGGCGCTGTCGCCAGATGGCGTCGAACACCGGCGTGGCGGCAAGGGCGACGGCGTTCCCGGACCCGGCGGGCGCCAGTCCGAAACCGTCGAGGATGATGAGTGCAACGGGCTTGGTCATGGGTCAGGCTCCAAACGGCGGCCGGCGAGGCCCGCCTTCGACATCGTGTGGCAAGGTACTCACTCGTCCTCGCCGGCGAGCGAGAGCACGTTGGCTATGCGCGGGTCGAGGTTCCGCAGGTCTTCGGCGGTGAAACTCCCGGGCGGGCGGCCGTGCGCCAGGGCAAGGCGAACGCGCGCCGCTCCGGCCAGCTGCCGGGCGAGGCGGGGATCCGCCACCGTAGCGGCAAGGAGCGACGCCAGCGTGGAGTCGAGGTCCCTGCCCGCCAGGAAGCGAGCGACGGCGTGCTCCTCCTCCGACAGCGAGTCGAAGGTGCTGAGGGGCGCCGTGCGCAACCTCCGGGCCGCGTCTCGCACCCTGCCCTCCCGGGCGTAGCGAGCGCACGCCTGGCAGAGCACCCGCCCGAGCTCCACCTCTTGATCTGCCCGGCCGGCCTCCCGAAGGGCGGCCTCGCGCTGCGTGTCGCTTCGCACGGCGCCATCGTGCAGCGCGCCGCAGGTGGGGCACGCGGCCCAACCCAGTTCACGCCTCGCGGCCTGGAGGGCCAACAGGCCACGGCCCGCCTCGACGGCCACACGCTGCAGGTCCTGCGGCAGGGCGAGCTCCTCGAGCGACGCCGTCAGCCTCCGCAGCTCGACCGGGTCCGGTGCGGGCAGCTTGGAGGCGCCCTGGACGGCCTCCTCCTCGTCCCGCAACCTGCCGACCTGGAAGCGGATCTCTCGCACGTCCTTGACGCCGTAACGGTCCCGGTAGGCGCTCAGGAACTTCAGGCGCTCCATGCTCAGGTGCATGGCCGTCTCGGAATCGGAGACGTTGACGTACAAGACGCCGTCCCGCAGCACCTTGGCGGCGCTGAAGGCGGCCAGTTCGGGGCCCACGAGGCGCCGCCACAGGAGGACCGCCTCGGCTCGCCTCACGCCGCGCTTCAGGCCGCCGCGCCTGAAGACCTCGTCGAGGAGCTCGGCCACATGCCGCTCACGCACGGCCGACCCCCGGGGCCGTCGCCCGGCCGGCCACCATGTCGAGCCGGTAGTCGAAGCGGGGCGGCGGCTCCGTGCCCGACACGAACGCTTGTGGCGTCGCGCCCGCCAAGGTCAGGAGGTACTCGCGCCGCGCCGAGTCGAGCTCGGCCGTGAAGTCGTCTATCAGCAGCACGGGGGGCTCGGCGTGCTTCTCGCCCAGGATGCGGTACTCGGCCACGCGCAACGCGAGGGCCGCGGTGCGGGCCTCGCCCCGCGAGCCGTACTCGTGAAGGCTGACGCCCCCCAGCTCGAGGTAGAGGTCGTCGCGGTGGGGGCCCACCACGGTCTGGGCACGCGCCAGCTCCGTGCGCGCGCTGGCGCTCAGCGCCTCGGCCAGACCCGCCTCGGCGTAGGAGCGTCGCAGACTCACCCGCAGGTCCGAACCGGCGTCGCCCGCAACCTCGCGGTACACGGCGGCCGCGAGCGGGGCCAGGCGCGTGATGGCGCGGTCGCGTAGGGCGTCGATCTCGCTGCCGAGCAGCGCGAAGCGCTCGCTCCAGACGCCGAACGTGGGGCCCAGGTCGCCGGCGCGCAGGAGCGCGTTGCGCTGTTCCAGCACCCGCAAGTACTCGCGGTGCAAGGAGGAGTAGCGGGCCGACAGCTTCGAGAGCAGGCCGTCCAAGTAGCCGCGCCTGCCGCTCGGCGGCCCGTGGATCAGGTCGGCGTCCTCGGGCGTGAGCAGCACGGCGCTCACCACGCGCGCCACGTCCATGGTTCGAGCCTGCTGGCCGTCCACCTTCAGCAGCTTCCTGCCGGGCGCCAGGCCGACCTCGATGCGCGAGACGCCCTCGTCGTGCTCCACCTCGGCCGCCACGTAGGCCTCTTCCTCCCCGAGGCGGACCTGGCGCACCAGTTTGCCGCCCACGACCTCGCCCGTGCACCCGAGGTACGCGGCCGCCAGCAGGTTGCTCTTGCCGGTCGCGTTGCGGCCCACCACCGCCACTACCCCGGCGGGGAACTCGAGCCGCGAGTCCCGCAGGTTCCGGAAGTTGAGCTGCGCCAGCGTCAGGAGTCGCACCCCACGAGTGTACCGCCGCTCGGACGCACCCCGGACTCGGTCGCCCTAGACGGGAGCGGCGTCCAGGCCGGTGCTACACTCGACGCGATGAGCGACATCGACGTCGCGGCGATCCGGCGCGACTTCCCGATCCTGGGCCGCGAAGTGAACGGCCACCCCCTCGCCTACCTCGACAGTGCCGCGTCCAGCCAACGCCCCACCCAGGTATTGGACGCCATGCGCGACTACTACGAGATGCACCACGCGAACGTCCACCGCGGTGCCCACACCCTGGCCACCGAGGCGACGGACGCATACGAGGCGGCGCGCGAGCGCGTCGCGCGTTTCATCGGCGCCCCCGACGCCCGTTCGCTCGTCTTCACGCGCAACACGACCGAGGCCATCAACCTGGTGGCCGCCAGTTGGGGCCGCGCCAACCTGCGCGCGGGCGATGAGGTGGTCGTCAGCGTGGCCGAGCACCACGCCAACCTGGTGCCCTGGCACTTCCTCAAGCGCGACCTCGGCATCGTCATCAAGCCCGTGCCCCTCACGGCGGAGCAACGCCTCGACATGGACGCGCTGCGCGCCGGCGTTACCGAGCGCACGCGCCTCGTCTCGACCTTCCACATGAGCAACGTCCTTGGCGCCATCAACCCGGTGGCGGAGATAGCCCGAGTGGCGCACGACGCCGGGGCGTTGCTCCTGGTGGACGGGGCGCAGGGCGCCCCGCACCTGAGCGTCGACGTCGAGGAGCTCGGCTGCGACTTCTACGCCTTCTCCGGCCACAAGATGCTGGGCCCCACCGGCATCGGCGCCCTTTGGGCGCGGCCCGAGATACTCGGGGCCATGCCGCCCTTCCTCGGCGGCGGCGAGATGATCCGCCGGGTGACGCTGCAAGACAGCACTTACGCCGAGATCCCGGCGCGTTTCGAGGCCGGGACCCCGAGCGTGGCCGAGGCCATCGGGATGGCGGCCGCCGTCGACTACCTTGAGGCCGTCGGCATGGCCGCCATCGAGCGGCACGACCGCGCGCTGTTGAAGCGCGCCCTGGCGCTCCTGGACGACGTGCCCGGCGTCACCCTGTACGGCCCCCGCGGCCCCGACAGGGCGGGCATCGTGACGTTCAACGTCGACGGCTTGCACGCCCACGACGTCGCCACCGCCCTGGACCTGCAAGGCGTGGCGGTCCGCGCGGGCCATCACTGTGCGCAACCGCTCGGCAAGGTGCTCGGTGCGGCAGCCAGCGCGCGGGCGAGTTTCTACCTGTACACGACGTTCGAGGAGGTCGAGCGCTTCGTGGCGCTGGTGGCCGAGGTGGTCGAGAGGTTCGGGGTTCGCGCTTGAGCCTTCTCGACGAGCTCTACCAGGACCTGATCCTCGAGCATTACAGAAGGCCCCGCCACCACGGCGAGCTGGCCGGGGCCGACGTCGTGCAAGAAGGCATCAATCCGAGCTGCGGCGACGAGCTGACCCTCTACCTCAAGGCAACGGACGGCGAGGGCATAGCGGTGAGCTTCGAGGGCGAGGGCTGCGCCATCTCGCAGGCGGCCGCCAGCCTCATGAGCCAGGCTGTGACCGGCGGCACGCGGCACCACGCGGCCGAACTCTCGGCGGCCTTCCAACGACTCGTCCGGGGTGAGAAGCCGGGGCTGGAGCTGGGTGACCTGCAGGTCTTCACGGGCGTCGCCAAGTTGCCGGCGCGCGTCAAGTGCGCCCTGCTGCCATGGAAGACGCTGGACGAGGCCCTGGCCAGGCTGGACGCGAACGGGGCGACGGACCCGGCGGAGCCAGCGGGTTGAACGGCCACGGCGTGGACCGGCGGGCGGGCCAGACGACCAAACGGTGGCCGACCGGATAAGTTCGACCACCACGCGGCCGCCGTGCGGGCCGGACCCCCGGACGCTCAAGAACCCAGGACGCTCACGAGTTCACGGAATCGTCCAGCAGGGCGTCCTCCGGGTCCGCCGTTGCCGCGTCGGTCTGCGGGTCGCCGGCGGCTAATGCCGCCTCGTACGACGCCAGCAGCGCGCGGAACTGCGCCTTGAACAGCAGCCGTTGCCGGGTGACCAGGTCGAGCTCGGCGCGCGCCCTCACGAGTTCGGCCTCCACGTCGGCCAGGCGCGACCGGCGCATGCGCTCCGCCTCCTCCAGCACGAGTTGGGCCTCCCGCTTGGCGTTCTCCTTCAGCTCGAGCGCGATGCGGTCCGCGGCCATGACGGCGTTCTGCAGCTCCGCCTCGGCGCCGCGGAGCTTGCCCAGCTCCTCCTCGGCCTCCGCCAGGCGCCGGCGCAACGCCTGCGCCTCGCGCAACGACTCCTCCACGTCCAGCGAGAGCCGTTCGAGGAAGGCTCGCACCTCGCCTCGGTCGTAACCGCCCACGCGCCGGCTGAACTCGGCGTGCTGGATGTCGATGGGGGAGAGCCTGCTCATCCGCGAAGCCCGCCGGGCCGGGAAGGGCACCGGAGCGCCGCCGGGCCCGCCCGTCTCATAGCTCCGGCAGCACGGCGCGCACCAGGCGCCGGAAGGTGGCGCCCGTGCGGGCCGCCACGGCGAGCACCTCGTCGCCGGTCGCATGCTCGTTGCGGTCGGGAAGGGCCATGTCGGTGACGGTCGAGATGCCCAGTACCCTCATGCCCAGGTGGCGCGCCCTGATGACCTCGAACACGGTCGACATCCCGATGGCGTCGGCCCCGAGGGTGCGGTAGGCGCGCAGCTCCGCGCGGCTCGCGTAGGACGGGCCGGTGATGGCGAGGTACACGCCCTCGCGTAGCGGTATGCCCTCCGACAGCGCCACGCGCCGCGCCGTGCGCACGTAGCCGGGGTCGTAGCAGTCGAACATGACGGGGAACCGGGGGTAGCGTTCGTCGTCGTTCGGGCCGATCAACGGGTTCCGGCCCGTGGCGTTGACGTAGTCGAGCTGGAGCATCAGGTCCCCGGCCTCGAAGGCGGGGTCGAGCCCGCCACAGGCGTTGGTGACGACCAGGCCGCGCGCGCCGAGGGCGTGCATGACGGCCACCGGGAACGAGCACTCCTGCGCGCTGAAGCCCTCGTAGGGATGAACGCGCCCCTGCATCGCCACGACGGTCCGGCCCGCCAGGTGCCCCAAGACCAGGCGGCCGGCGTGCCCCGGCGCCGTGGATACGGGCATCCCCGGCAGGTCGGCGTAGTCGATGGCGGTAGCTTCCTCGATCTCCTCGGCCAGCGGCCCCAAGCCCGAACCCAAGACGAGGGCAAGTTCCGGCACGATGTCGGTGACGCGCCTCACGGCCTCGGTGGTGAGCGCCACGGCTCGCGCGTCGCCCACGGGCACCTTGGCGGGTATGTCGGAGTCGCTCATGCGTGAATCATAACCACGACCATGCACGCCCCCAGCCGGCCGGCGCGGCTTGCCTGCTCGCACGCTCGGTGTGGGGCGCCCTTAGTCCTCTCACCAACGCTCCGGTAAACTGCTCGCATGTCGTCAAAGCACCTGTTCGCAGCCTTGCTCCTACTGGTCGCACCACTCGTCGCCTATGGACAGGGCAACGTGCAGGGCAAGATAGTGGAGGTGCGCGTGACCGGCACCACCACCTACGCAGACATCGTCCGCACCATCATCACCGCGCGCGTCGGCACGCCCGCCGCGTCCGTCGACCTCGAGGCGGAGCGCAACCGCATCTACAGCCTCGGCACGTTCGAGTCCGTCACGCTAGCGTTCGAGTCGTCGCCGGCGGGCCCCATCCTCGTGATCACCGTGGTGGAGAACCCGCGGGTGGGCGAGATCGAGTTCGAAGGCAACGCGACCGTCCCGTCCGACTCCCTGCTGGAGGCACTGCGCGTGACCAACCTCCTCGAGCCCGGACGCGTGTACAACACGACGCGCGCGGAAGAGGCCAAGGAGACCATCCGGCAGCAGTACCGCCAGGCGGGCTTCCCGTTCGACGTCGACGTCGAACTCGACGTGACACCGGCCCCGGACCTCGCGACCAGCGCCGCCGACGTTCCCGTCAGGCTCACCTACACCGTCGACGAGGCCGCGGCGGTCGAGAAGGTGGAGTTCGAGGGCAACACGGTGTTGACGGACGCCGACCTGGACGCGCTCTTCCAGGGCCTCGAGCGCGCCGGGGAGTTCGACCCGAAGCTCTACGCCGACACCGTGCAGGCCGTCAGCACCCGCTACTGGAACCTGGGATTCAGGGGCAGCGGGGTCGACACCAGCACGACCAGCCTCGAGCGCGGCGTACTCACCGTGCGCGTCCTGGAGCTGAAGATCGCCTCCATCGACACCACCGCCCTGGGCGTCGACCCGGGAGAGCTGAAGATCAAGCCCGGCGACCTCTTCAATTACGACGACCTGCTGGCGGAGGTCAAGCGCCTGGCCCGCGGGCGCTCGTCCGACGTGCAGCTGCAGGCCGCCGTCTCGCCAAGCGGCGGCGTGCGCGTGACCTTCCGCCTGGGCGCACCCGAGACGGCAGGGACCGTGGACGAGATCGTGATCGAGGGCAACACGGTGTTGTCAACCGCGAACATCGTCAAACTCCTCGAGCTCCAGGTCGGCGACACCTTCACCTCGGTGCTCGCGCAGGAGGATTTCCAGAGAATCGTGCGCGCCTACCAGGCCGCCGGCTACCGGGTCGTGACGCGCCCGGACTTCTCCTACGACGACGGCACCTACGTCCAGCGCATCACCGAGCTCAGGATCGCTGGTTACGAGGTCCGCTACGAGGGCGAACCCAGCTCGACGAGGGACACGGTCATCACCCGTTACCTGCCCAAGGTCGGGTCGGTGGTCTCCGACAAGCAGATCGTCGAGGGCCTGAGGCAGGTGGCCGCGCTGGGCGTCGTCGACGTGCAGAACTACGCCCTGGAGCCGGCCGAGGCCCAAGACGAGGCGCTCGTGGTCATCACGGCCGCGAAGCGCCAGACGGGGGAGCTGAGGCCGGCCGCCCAGTACGCCACCGACACGGGCTTCTCGGGCAGCCTCTCCTACTCCGAGAAGAACTTCCTCGGCCTCGCCCACACGGTGGGCGCGGAGGTCGACGTGCTCAACACCGACATCGGCATCATGCTGGGCGGGCGCGTGAGCTACTCGATACCGTGGCTCTACGTCGACGCGCTCGACTTCCAGGACGTGCCCACCGCGATCAACGTCTCGCTCTTCAGCGTGGTCAACAACAACAACCCGTTGAGCGCGGGCAACCAGACCTCGATCCTCTACCCGGGGCTGGCCGACCTGCCGGAGAACCGCGTGCGCGTCGGCGAGTACACCGTCCGCTCCAGCGGGTTGGGTTTCAGCGTCGGCAGGCCGATAGCCGCGGACACCTACCTGCTCGTAAGCGCGAACGGCGCCTACAACGACTACAAGCTCGAGCCCCCGGTCGGCGACTGTAAGATCGAGGGCGGCAAGGTGCAGAACCCCACGAACTGCTCGGTGCCCAGCACCTTCGCGGCAGCCTACCTGCCCACCAGCGGCCTGTCGGCGTTCACGGGGGCGCGGGTCACCTACGACTCGCGCAGCGACACGAACTTCCCGGCCGACGGCCTGTCGGCCTACGGCGCAGTGGGCGTTGGCTTCGGCAACGACCTGCTCGCCGGCGGTGTGCGCACCGGCTACATGTACGAGCAGGTGTCGGGCGGCATCCGCGCGTACGCGCGGCTCTCGGACCTCATGCCGGCGGAGATCCAGGACAAGAGCCACGTCTTCGCCGTCCGCCTCGACGTGGGCCACCAGTTCGGCGGCGTGTACCCCGCGTCCAAGCGTTTCACGGTTGGCCGCACCAACGACGTCGCCACCCAGATCCGCGGCTACACGCTGGAGGACTTCGACCTCGCGCGCACCTACGCCACCACCTCGTTCGAGTATCGCTACGACTTCGGCCTGTCGACGGTGGCCACCCAGACGGTGATCGGCCTGGCGTTCGTCGACGTGGGCTGGTCGTCGAGCGTGCCCGGCTTCGCCGAGTACGCGACTCCCGTCTTCGCCGGGGCCGGGCTGGGCGTGCAGGTCAACCTGGGGTTCGGGGGGCTCATACTCCCGGCCATCCGCATGGACTACGCCTTCAGCGAGAAGCACCCGACGGGCGTGTTCAGCTTCCGCGTCGGCCCGGTCTTCTAGGGGCCGGCGATCTCCGCCAGCAGCCGGGCGTCACAGATGGTGAGCTTCGCGTAACCGGCCTTCAACGCGCCCGAGCGCACCAGTTCGCCGATGACCTTCGTCACCGTCTCGCGTACGGAGCCGACGGCCGCCGCCAGTTCGTCGTGGGTCATGCGGATGGTCGGGACGCCATCTGGCGAGCGCACAGCAAGCGCCGAGTCGGAGAGCTCCAGCAACTCCGCCGCCACGCGGGCCTTGAGGGGCTTGCCCGCCAGGCGCAGCAGCGAGCGGTTCATGCGGTCCATGGCCAACGCCAGGTCCACCGCTACCGCCCGCACCTCGGCGGGGCCCAGTTGCCTCGCGTCGAACGCCAGGACGGTCGAGTCGGTGATGGCGTCGGCGAAGTACCGGCGCTGTTTGCCGGTCAGGGCCTCCTCGCCGAAGTACCCGCCGGGCTTGACGTACCTGAGCGTCGCACCGAAGCCGTCGTCGTCGACGGTGTGCAGGCGCACCAGGCCGGCGTTCACCTGGTAGAGATCGTCCGCGGCGCCCGGATAGAGCACCACTTCCCCGGCGCCGAACTGGCGGGTCCGGGCGGGCGCCTCTGGTGTGTGTATGGCTGCGGTCAAGTCGTCGCCTCTCCCTGGGAGTAGGCCGCGGGTTGCGCTCCCGTGGCGAGCGGTCACCCGGCCCACGGTCGACTCGTGACTACGAGGATAGACCCCGACCGGCGCGGCGGGTGGCTCGTGGCTCACGGACGGTGGCGCGCCCCCCTAGACGTTGAAGAGGAAGTTCATCACGTCGCCGTCCTGGACCACGTACTCCCGGCCCTCCACCCGCAGCTTGCCTTTGGCACGTGCGTTGGCGATGCTGCCGGCCTGCACCAGCTCGTCGTAGCTCACGACCTCGGCGCGGATGAAGCCGCGCTCGAAATCGGAGTGGATGGCGCCGGCGGCCTGCGGCGCCTTGCTTCCCGCCGTGACGGTCCAGGCCCGCACCTCCTTCTCGCCGGCGGTGAGGAAGGTCAGCAGCCCGAGGGTGTGGTAACCGGTGCGGATGAGGCGTTCGAGCCCGGGCTTCTCCAGCCCCATGTCGGCGAGGAACGCCTGCGCCTCGTCGGGCTCGAGCTGGGCGAGTTCCTCCTCGATGCGCGCCGAGATCACGACGACGTCGGCACCCTCGCGCGCGGCGTGCTGCTTCACCGCCTCCACGAACCGGTTGCCGCGTAGCGCGTCGGACTCGGCCACGTTGCAGACGTAGATGACCGGCTTGGTGGTCAGGAGCCCGAGATCGGGGGGCACCTCGATGCCGGCCCTTCGAGCGAGGGTGCCGCCGTTCAGCTCCGCCAGGAGCCGTTCGAGGGGTTCCACCAGGGCGGCGTCGTCGGGGTTGCCCTTGGCGCTGCGCCGCAACCTCTCGAGGCGCCGTTCCAGCGTGCCGATGTCGGCGAGGATCAGCTCGGTATCGATAACCTCGATGTCCGCGAGGGGATCGACCTTCCCCGCGACGTGAACGACGTTGTCGTCCTCGAAACAGCGGACGACGTGAGCGATGGCCGCGACCTCGCGGATGTGCGACAGGAACTGGTTGCCGAGCCCCTCGCCCTTGTGGGCCCCACGCACCAGCCCGGCGATGTCCACGAACTCGACATGCGCGGGCACCACTGGTGGCACGCGGTCTCCCTTCACGTACAGGCGCTGCAACACGGCCAGACGCTCGTCGGGCACGCTCACCACGCCCACGTTCTTGTCTATGGTGGCGAACGGGTAGTTGGCGGCCTCGACGCCGGCCTTGGTGATGGCGTTGAAGAGGGTGCTCTTGCCCACGTTGGGCAAGCCGACGATTCCGATGGCGAGCATGTGACTCCTAGCGGGGCCGCCACCGTCGGCGGCCGGCACGCCCGTCTGGGACGGTCTACTCAAGTGATAGAGTGCGCCCCGACATGGCTGCCACTTACGAACAAGCAATCTACCAGAAGGGACCCGGCGGGAGTGCCGCGCCGACGCGCGTGGCGTTGCTGGGAGCGGGGACCGTTGGCGGGGGGCTCATGCGACTCCTGCGCCGCCGCCCCGAGTTCGAGGTGGTGGGCGTCCTGGTTCGCGACGCCTCGAAGCCGCGCGACTTTCGGGAGTGGCGGGAACTCGTCACGACCGACGAGGGCGTCTTGTCGGGCGCCGACGTCGTCGTGGAGGTCGCCGGCGGAACGGACGTCGCCGCGGACCTCTCGCTGGCGCAGCTGGCAGCCGGCAAGCGCCTCGTAACCGCCAACAAGGCGGCGCTCGCCGAAAGGTGGCATGAGTACTTGCCGCACATGACCCAGGGTCGCGTCTACTTCGAGGCGGCGGTCATGGCCGGCACGCCGGCGGTGGGGGTGCTCGCCGGCGCCCTCCGGGGTTCCACGCCCCTGAGCCTCCACGCGGTCCTGAACGGCACTTGCAACGTCATCTCGAGCATGATGGACGAAGGTGCCGAGTTCGGTGCGGCGCTGGCCGAAGCGCAGCGGCTCGGCTACGCGGAGGCCGACCCCACCCTGGACGTGGCCGGGGTCGACGCCGCGCACAAGCTGGCCGTGCTCGGCCGCCTGGCCTTCGACCCGGGCCTGACCTGGCCCGCGGTTCGCGCCAACACCCGGGGCATCGACGGCCTTACCGCCTCCCTGCTCGCCGCCCAGGCGGACCGCGGGCGCCGGGTGCGGCTGGTGGGGAGCGTGGTGGCCGTGGCAGGGAGTTGGGAGGCGCGGGTGCGCCCCGTCTCGCTCCCAGAGGGGCACCCGCTCCTCACGTTGGGCGGTTCCAACACGCTGCTCTACAGAGGAGACCCTGTCGGGGAGGTCCTGGTGAGGGGCGCCGGCGCGGGCGGGGGCGCCACGGCGAGCGGCGTTCTCGCCGACCTGCTCGCCGCCGCTGCCGGCGTCAGCGGACCGAGGCCCCTGTGGGAGGCCGCCCCCGTGCCCGACTCCCCGGCGGACTCGGGCGACGGGGTGGAGGAGCTGTGATCCTCTACAGGAGCACCCGCGCCGTCGAAGGTGCTGCGGACGTCACGTTCGACGAGGCCATGCTGGCGGGGCTCGCGCCCGACGGCGGACTGTACTGGCCGACGCGGCTGCCGCCCCTGCCCTTGGGGTGGGAGGCCGCGAAGAGCCCCGCGGAGCTGGCGCGCTCCGTGCTCGGCGCGTACATGGGCGCCGAGGCCGCGGCTGCGGTGGCCGGGGGCCTCGACTTCCCCTGGCCGGTCAAGCGCCTGACGGACGACGTTTTCGTGCTGGAACTGTTCCATGGCCCCACCGCGGCCTTCAAGGACGTGGGGGCCCGCTCACTGGCGCGCGCCATGGAGGCGGCACTGATCGGCCGCGACGAGCGCCTGACCATCCTCGTCGCCACGTCGGGCGACACCGGTAGCGCCGTGGCCGATGCGTTCGCCGGCCTGAAGAGGGTACGAGTCGCCGTGCTCTATCCCGCCGGCGGGGTCAGCCCCGTGCAGGAAGCGCAACTCACGGCAAGCCGCCAGGGCGTGCGGGCGTTCAGGGTGGAGGGGACCTTCGACGACTGTCAGGCGCTGGTCAAGGCGGCGCTCGCGGATCCCGCCCTGGCCGGTGTCAACTTGTCGTCCGCCAATTCGATCAACATCGGGCGGCTGCTACCGCAGTCCCTCTACTACCTGTGGGGATCGGCGCGCGTCTGGGAGGAGCTCGGCGTCACGACGCCCCTCGAGGTCGTCGTGCCCAGCGGCAACCTCGGCAACCTCACGGCCGGCCTGCTGGCGGCCGAGACGGGGCTGAAGACCGCCGGGTTCCTCGCGGCACACAACCGCAACGACTTCTTCCCACGCTACCTGGCGCGCGAGGCCGACGCCTACGCCTTCGACGCCAGCGTGGCCACCCCCTCGACGGCAATGGACGTCGGGGCGCCGTCGAACTTCGAGCGCCTGTTCTCGTGGCTCGGCGACGACCTACGGGCGCGCGTCCGCGGCTGCCGGGTAGGAGACGCCGCTACGCTCGAACGCATGCGGGTCACGGCGGAACAGGACGGCTACCTCGTCTGCCCGCACACGGCGGTGGGGCTGGAGGCCCTGGCGCGGCTCCGCGCCGCGGCGGCACCCGGCGAGCGCCGGGCGCCCGCCATGGTGCTGGCGACGGCGCACCCGGCCAAGTTCCCGGAGGCCGTGCTGGAAGCGACGGGCAGGCGGCCGGCCGCGCCCGCCAACCTGCGCCGCTTCACCGACGCCCCCAAGCGCGTCGAGTCACTGGCGGCGCGCCCGGCCGGCTTGCGGGCCGCGCTACTCGACTGGGTCGATTGAGGGAGGGCGCCAACGCGTCCGGCGCGGCGCGCCCGGCGGCGCCTGCCGGCCCCCTAGCCGTCTGGCTTGCGGTGTGGCTTTCTCAGCGCCTCAGGGCGTACGGCCCACGCTCGTCGCTGCCCAAGTGCACGACCTTCATCTCACGCATGAGCTTGACGAGGTGCGCTAGAACGCTCCGCTCCGCCATGGCGAGCACCGCCTCCGGATGGTCGGGGTAGACGCGGCGCGTGATCACCGCCGCGTCGGCGCTGCCCTCCTCGAGGGCAGCCAATATCTGCGCTTCCCGGTCGAGCCGGTGGGCCGCCAGTTCCCCGAGGCGCGCTTCGGGCTCCGTGATGAGGGCGCCGTGGCCCGGACCCAGCACGGGAGCCCCGATCGCGGCCACGCGCTCCAGGCTCGACAGGTAGGCGCTGACGTCGCCCTCGGGGAGGCCGACCCACACCGAGCCGGTCGCTGCCGCCAGGTCGCCAACCAGGGCGGCCTCGACCTCGTCGCCGTCCGGGGCCCCGACCACGAAAGAGAGGTGCCCCGGACTGTGCCCTGGCGTGTGAAGCGCCGTCACGGTCACGTCGCCCACCGTCAAGACCCGATCGTAGGGCAGCAGCGTGACCTTCCAGGCCTTGGGCAGGTTGCCGGCCTCCGACGCGTGGACGAACACGGGCGGGGCCTGGCCGTTGCGGCCGACCTCGAACTGCAGGAGACGGGGCACACCGTCGACGTGATCCGGATGAGTGTGGGTCAGGGCGATGCCCTTAACCAGCCGCGCCTGGGCCTCCTCGAGGGCGGCTTGCAGCAAGGACTGAACCTCGGGGCGGTCCGAGCCGGGGTCGATGACCAGGGCCACGCCGCCCTGCGCCACCACGTAGGCGTTCACGTGGTCGTAAGGCGGCAGCGTGTCGCAAGGTAGCTGGACACGCCAGACGTGCGCAGACACGCGCTCGAGGTGATCTTGTGGCGTCAAGGCCTTCGCTGCTCCAGGTAGTCGACGGCGGCACCCAGGGCCTCGTCGGGGTCTACCGCCACGTCGGGCACCACGCCGCGGCCCTCCCACGTCGGGCCCCCGATGGGCGCGAGAACGCCCGTGGCTATCCAGGCTTGTGACCCGTCGCGCAAGCAGAACGGCAGGAGCGCCTCCACGTTGCCGGCGCTGCGCTCGCCGACCACGACGGCCCGGCCCCGCAGCTGCAGGGCGCCGGCCAGGCCCTCGGCCGCGCTGTTGACGTCGCGGTCGATGAGGACCGCCAGTGGTAGGTCCGTCTGCGACAGGCCGATCGCGGGGTACGGCATGGGCAGCGACCAGTTCGTGATGGCGCGCCACAAGAAGCCCCGCGTGAACACGCCGGCCACTTGCATCATGGTCACGAGGCGCCCGCCGGGGTTGCCGCGCAGGTCCAGCACCAAGGACCACGCGCCGGCGTCTTGGAGGGCCGTCACGGACGAGCGCACCGCCGCGGCGGCGCCGTCGGTCGCCAGGTCGGGCAACCGGACGTAGCCGACGCCGCTCGCCATGAGGTCGTAAGTCACGTTGGCCAGCCGGCCGCCGCCCTCCAGCGGCCCGCTGCCGGCTCGTCCCACGGTCGCGGCGCCAACGAAGCCGCCCACCAGTTCGCGCCTCGCGGCGGGCAGCGGCCCACCGGCGCCGTCGCCCAGGACCATGATGCAGGGCAGGTCGCCGTACATGGCGCGCACCTCGGCGACCTTGTCGGGTGGCACGAACACCGAGTGGTGGTCGTTCAGTAGCGAGTACATCTCCTCGAGGACGGCGTAGAAGGCGCCATCGTCACGCGCCGCCAGCGCGCGCGGCCGGTACTCGCCGTACGCCGCCGCCCAGTCGACGCCCGTGCGCCCCAAGTCCCAGTAACGGTTCTCGACCAGGTTCCAAGCGGTATCGAAACGCCGGCCGTAGCTGTCGGACTGCGCTGCCGCGACGCCCTGGAAGGCGATGACCAGCAGAAGGACGAGGGCCGGCAGGGCCCACGGCAGACCGCGCCCGTGCGTGGCCGAAGGGTCAGGCCGGGGCATCTGTCAGTACGCCCGCCCCCGCGTGGCGCTGCAGCGTGGCCTCGTCCAGGACGAGGCTCTGGGCCCCGACCATGGTGGTGTTGAGGGCCCCGGCGACGTTGCCGAAGCGGGCTGCCGAGTACATGTCGTGACCGGCCATGATGGCGTGAGCGAAGGCGGCAGTGTAGTAGTCGCCCGCGCCCGTGGAGTCCACCACGCCGTCCACCTCGTGCGCCTCGACGAGCTCGTTGATGTCCGAGTTGATGACTATCGACCCCATGGCCCCGACCTTCACGACGATCTGCTCGATGCCCTGGTCGCGCAGGTCGTGAACCGCCTCGGAGATGGAGGAGCGGCCCGTGAGCATGTACAGCTCGCGCTCGTTCATCAGCCAGTAGTCGACGCCTGCCAGGGCCGGCACCAGGCGGCCCTTGAGGGCGCTGACCGCGCCCGTCCCGAGGTCGACGAAGGTCGTCAACTTGTGTTTGCGGGCGTACGCCAGCGACTGCAGGGCGTACTCCTTCTGCGGGCCACCGATGAGGCTGTAGGCACTCATTACGAGCGCGTCACAGGCGGCCACGTCGGCCTCTCGCAGCTCGGCCGAATCCAGCTGGCGGCTGGCACCGGCCGCGCTGATCATGGTGCGTTGGGCGTCAGGAGTGACGATCAGCAAGATGGAACTGGTTTGGAGGTCGGCATCTTTCTGAATGAGCCGGGTATCGACTCCCGCCGCAACGATGTTGCGTAGGGTCAGCTCGGAGAAAGGCCCCGTGCCCACCCTGGTGGCGATGCACGTGCGGTTGCCGAGGCGGGCGAGGACCGTCGCCACGGTGCCCCCCGAACCGCCCGGCTGCATCACCGCCCTCAGGGCAGCGACCTCACCCCCGTGCTCCGGAAAGTCGTCGACGAAATACATCTGGTCGACGGTGGCGTCGCCAACCACGAAGAAGTGGGCCATGCGCTCTCTAACTCCTACCGGCGTGACCGGGCCGCTCGGTGCCCCTGGCCGGGGATTTACTTTTGCTTAGGGCAGTATACTCACCCTTTCATGAGCAGTCGTAGCACAGGGCCCTAGGGCCGCCGCCAGGGCGACGAAGGCCGGCAGGTCCAGCGCTTCGGCGCGCACCCTGGGGTCGCCTGCCACCGCCACCACTGCCGCCTCGGCCAGCTCGCGGTCCACGCCGGCGAGCCGCAGGTTCTTGACCAGGGTCTTCCGCCGGTGCGCGAACCCGGTGCGGATGAGCGCGAAGAGCTGCGGGTTCGGAACGGCCGTGGGGTCGGTGTCGATGCGCACTATCGCCGACGTGACCTTCGGGGGAGGCACGAAGGCGCCGGGCGGAACGCTTCTCACTATTCGGGCCCTGCCGAAGTGGGCCACCAACAGCGAGAGTGCGCCGTACTCGGGCGTGCCCGGCCTCGCGCCCAGACGCTCGCCCACCTCCCGCTGGGCCAGGAACACCAGGCGCGAGAAGCGCCCGGACTCGAGCGCTCGCGCCACGATGGGGGTGGCCACGTTGTAGGGCAGGTTGGCTACGAGCTTGGAGCGCTCGGGCAACGCCGCCAGGTCGAAGCGCAGGGCGTCCCCATGCACGAGGGTCAGGCGGCCGGACGCCCCCCCGAGCTCGGCCGCGAACTCCTCCTCCAGCACGGGCAGGAGGCGTCCGTCCAGCTCGACGCTGGTGACGCGGGCACCGGCGTCGAGCAACGCGCGGGTGAGCACGCCCAACCCGGGGCCGACTTCGAGGACGGCCTCGCCGGGGATGAGTTCCGCTGCCGAGACGATGCTACGCAGCGCGGCGGTGTCGACCAGGAAGTTCTGCCCCAGGGACTTGTCGGCCCTGAGCCCGTGCCGCTCGAGCAACTCCTTGACGCGTGCGCGGGCGCCCGTAGGCTCGTGGTCCTGCGCGGCTGGTCCTTCGGTCACACGGTGTGGACACTCATGGCTTCGCGGAGCACCTCGTCGGCTTCCTCGAGGCTCAGCTCCAACACCACCGCCAGCTCGCTGCCCAGCATGGTCCGAGCGTTGTCGAGCACCTCGCGCTCCGTGGCGGCCAGGCCCTTCTCCGCGTCGCGCTTGGCCAAGACGCCTATCAGGCGGGCGAGGTCGTAGGCGCTGCCGCCGGCGAGGATGTCCTGTTCGGCACGGAACCGGGGCGGCCATTGGGCCGGGAGGGTGAGGTCGGCGCGGGCGATCGACTGAAGCAGCCGCTCCACCTCGTCCTTGCTCACGGTGTGACGCAGCCCGACTTCCTGCCCCTTCTTGATGGGCACGAGCACTTCCATGTCGCCTCTCGCGAATACGACCTTGAGGTACTCGTGAGTCTCTCCGAGCACCACCCTCGAGGTCCGTTCGGCCACCACCCCAGCTCCCTGGGACGGGTAAACGACGTGGTCACCCACTTCGAACTTCATGCCGGGTAAGCCTAACACGGGCGTCAGCCGCCCCAGCCGCACGTGGGGCACCGTAACCGGCCTTCGGCTCAGGCCAGACCGACCAGCGGCGCCCAGTCCGGGTAGGTCAGGAAAGACCAGACGGCCATGCTGCCGAAGACGGTGAAAGCGCCCGCAAGCAACATGGTGGTCTGCGGTTCCCGGTCTCCCCTGAGGGTGACCAGGTAGGCGGTCGCCATACCCAACGCCAAGGCAAGCGCCACGGTGGCGGCCGACGCCAGGGGTGCCACGTGACCGTACACGCCGGCCAGTGCCAACCCGAGGCTTGCCGCGGCGACCGGTATGGCCCCCAGAAGCATGCCGCGCGAACGCCCTCCAGCTCGGCGCCGCCGTCGCCGGGCGGCGAGCTGCGTTACGATCAACAGGTAAGGGATGGTCACCAGGACGCCCAGGACCCCGATGAGGAGTGCCGTCAGCGCCTGGCCGATCGCCTGCTCCCAGATGAACCAGGGGTTCCACTTCATGAGTTTGGCGAGCCTGTCGGGCACGGTCAGGTGCATCGGTGCGCCGTCGTCACTGGTGTAGATCTCGACTACCCCGCCGGCAGCCCGGCCGTACCAGGCGATGACGTCCAGAGCACGGGACGAGACCTCGCCGCGGCCGAACGCCGCACCCTCGACGGTGACGGGTGACCAGAGCACGTTCGTGGGCGTCGCCTCGCCCGCGGCGAACAGCACGCTCGCGTCGAGGCGCTTGAAGCTGGCCGCCTCGGTCCAATAGACGTATGGCCAGGCTGCCGCCAGCGGGCGGCCGCTGTAGCCGGCGGCGCCGGCGCTCACCCTTGCGAGCCCCGGGGCTACTCCTGGCGCGCCCGGCGCCGCCAGGTCGGCGAGGCGCAGGCTCCCCTCCTCATCGGTCCACAGGGCGATGGCGCCGCCGGGGGCTATCGCGACGACCGCCCGCTGCCGCTCGTCGGTAACGTCCGCGCTGCCCAGCTCGAGCGGGGCCGCCACGGGATGCGTGCCTGTCAGGAACGCGGCATAGGCCTTCCACTCGGCCTTCACGCCGAACTCGGTGCGCACCGTCTTGCCCTCGAGCCAGCCCAGCCACAGGCCATCGTCCGCCTCTGCGTAAGTCACCCCACGCACCGAGAGCGGCGTGTTATGGACCACCACCGGGGCGCCGCCGTTCAGGGGCAGGAGCGTGAGCTGCGCCACGCCGCCGCGCCTGAGGGTGGCCGCTGCGTAGGCGGTGCCGCCCAGGTCGACGAACTGGAAGTCGACGTCGAGCGGGTCGACCAGCAGGTCGATGATCCGGGAGCCCCACAAGGCGTGGTGGTGATAGCGGCCGGTGGTGCGGTCGCGCTCGGCCCACGCCACGGCCAGCTCGCCTTGCACCTCGCCGGCGCTGATGCTTCGCACGTTGGTGGCTTCCGCAAGCAGGGCTGGGGCCCCGGTGGCCGGCCCCCCGGCGGCCGAGGCGTTCACGCTCATGGCCCAAACGCCCTGCCCGTCGGCCCACACGACGGTCGCTCCCGTAGTGGTGACGGCAACGCCCACCCCCGCCACGGGCCGATCCAAGGGAAGCGCGTACGGCCGCGCCCAGCCGCCGTCGGCGGCGAAGGGTTGTGCCAACCCCAGGCCAGGCAGCTGCAGCCAAAGGGCGAACAGCGCGAACAGAAGCCAGCCGCGGGGCGGGTCGCCAGCTCAGGGTTCAAGAAAGCTCCGTCCTCGCACTCCTGCCACCGCCGCCTGCTTTCGGGCGCTCAGGCCCGCGCCTTGCGCCCCGCACGGCCGGACGCGGTCGAAGCGGACGCGCCGACGCCCGTGCGCTGCGCCTGGCCCGGTATGGTCGGGATGAGTACTTCGCGCCCTTGCAGCCTGGCCTCGAGTTCGCGGATCCTGTCACGGACTGCCGCCGCCCGCTCGAAGTCGAGGCCTTCGGACGCCTCCCACATCTCCATCTCCAGCGTAGCCAGCTCCTGCCGCGCATCGTCGAAGACGAGTTCGCGCTCCCACGGGTCGAGGTCGGCCGCGGCCTCCTCGACCTCCTCCTCGGTGCCCCTGATGACGTCGTGGACGCGCTTGCGCACCGACTCGGGCGTGATGCCGTGGAGCTCGTTATAGGCCAGCTGCTTGTTGCGGCGACGGCTCGTCTCGTCGATGGCCGAGCGCATGGCGTCGCTCACCTCGTCGGCGTACAGGAACACCTCGCCGTTCACGTTCCGGGCCGCACGGCCGATCGTCTGGATCAGTGAGCGAGCGCTGCGCAAGAAGCCCGTCTTGTCGGCGTCGAGGATGGCCACCAGGCTGACCTCCGGCAGGTCCAGTCCCTCGCGGAGGAGGTTGATGCCAACGAGGACGTCGAAGTGCCCGAGCCGCAGGTCGCGGATGATGACCTGCCGCTCCACCGCGTCGATGTCGGAGTGCATGTACCTCACCCGCACACCCTGCGTGGCGAAGTACTCGGTCAGGTCCTCGGCCATGCGCTTGGTAAGGGTCGTGATGAGCACGCGCTCCTTCTTCTTCGCGCGCTCCCTGATCACGAAGAGCAGGTCGTCGATCTGGCCCTTGCTCGGCTTGACCGTGACCTGGGGATCGACGAGACCCGTGGGGCGGATCACCTGCTCCACGACCTGGCCCGACATCCCCGTCTCGCGCTCGGTCGGCGTGGCGCTCACGAACACGACCTGCCCGACCTTGGCGAGGAACTCCTCCTCGGTCAGCGGGCGGTTGTCGAGGGCCGCCGGGAGCCGGAAGCCGTAGTCGACCAACGTCTGCTTGCGGGCCCTGTCGCCGTTGAACATGCCCCTGACCTGCGGCAGCATCACGTGTGACTCGTCGAGGAACGTCACGTAATCGTCGGGGAAGTAGTCGAGAAGCGTGCCGGGCGTGCTGCCGGGGGGCCGCCGCTCCAGGTAGCGCGAGTAGTTCTCGATCCCCGAGCAGTAGCCGAGCGTGCGCAGCATCTCGAGGTCGTACCTGGTGCGCTCCTTGAGCCGCTGCGCCTCCAGGAGTTTGCCGGTAGCCTCGAAGAACGCCAGGCGCTCGGTGAGGTCGTGTTCGATCTCCTCCACGGCGGGCGCCAGCTTGTCGAAAGGGGTCACGTAGTGTTTGGCGGGGAAGACCATGGCGTTGTCGAGCTCGGCCAGCTCCTCGCCCGTGACCGGGTCGATCATCGTGAGGCGGTCGACCTCGTCGCCCCATAACTCGATGCGCAGGGGCCGTTCCTCGTAGGCCGCCCACACCTCGACGACGTCGCCGCGGGCCCGGAAGCGGCCGGCCGCGAGCTCCACGTCGTTGCGCTCGTACTGCTGGCGCACCAGCGTCGCGAGGATCTCGTCGCGAGAGAGCTTCTTACCCACCTGGAGCAAGAGGTGGAGCTTCTCGTACTCCTCGGGCGAACCCAAGCCGTAGATGGCGGAGACCGACGCCACGACGATGACGTCGCGCCGGGTCAGCAGCGAGCGCGTGGTGGAGTGCCTGAGCCGCTCGAGCTCCATGTTGATGTTGGCGTCCTTCTCGATGAAGAGGTCCCGTGACGGCACGTAGGCCTCGGGCTGGTAGTAGTCGTAGTAAGAGATGAAGAACTCGACGGCCGCGTCGGGGAAGAAGTCGCGGAACTCCGACGCCAGTTGCGCCGTCAAGACCTTGTTGGGAGCGAGCACGAGCGCGGGCCGCTGCAGTTCCTCGATGACCTTGGCCATCGTGTAGGTCTTGCCGGTACCGGTGGCTCCGAGGAGCGTCTGGAACCGGAGCCCGTCACCCAGCCCCTCGACCAACCCGGCGATGGCCTCGGGCTGATCGCCTTTTGGCGTGTAGGGGGAGTGGACCGTGAGGGGCATGACCCAACATTGTACTCGGCAGGTAGTGATGGCGCGGGGCGGGGCGCTACGGCGCCACCGGGACGGCGTGGGTGGCGTCACCCTTGAACTGCAGTTCGTAGAGGTCGGCGTAGAGGCCCCCGGCCGCCAGGAGTTCCTCGTGGGTGCCGCTTTCCACGACGGTGCCCGCGTCCAACACGAGTATCCGATCGGCCTTCCTGACGGTGGCCAGGCGGTGCGCTATGACGAAGGTCGTTCGCCCCCGCATCAGCACGTCCAGCGCGGCCTGCACCAGGGCCTCCGACTCGCTGTCGAGCGAGCTCGTGGCCTCGTCCAGAATGAGGATGCGCGGGTCCTTGAGCAGCGCGCGAGCGATGGCGAGCCGTTGCCTTTGGCCGCCCGAAAGCATCACCCCTCGCTCGCCGACCTGCGTGTCGTACCCGCGCGGCAGTCCCGCCACGAAGCCGTCGGCGTTGGCCGCCCTGGCCGCCGCCTTCACCTCGTCGTCCGTGGCGCTGGGGCGCCCGTAGCGGACGTTCTCCATGATCGAGCCCGAGAAGAGTTGGGTCTCCTGCGGCACCAGGCCTATCAGGGCGCGCAGGTCGGCGGTGGCCAGGTCTCGCACGTCGACGCCGTCGAGCGTGACCCGCCCAGAGGTCACGTCGAAGAAGCGTGACACCAGGCTGACCAACGTGCTCTTGCCCGCGCCGCTCGGGCCGACCAGCGCCACGACCTCGCCCGGCCGGGCAACCAGACTCACGTTCTCGAGGACGGCCTCGGCGCCGCGGCCGTAGTCGAACGACACGTCCTCGAAGCGCACCTCGCCCCTCACGCTCTCCAGCTTGACCGGCCGCTCCGGTTCGGGGAGGTCGCTCTCCTCGTCGAGCAGTTCGAAGATCCGCTTGGAGGCCCCGGCCGCCTGCTGCAGTTGGGTCCAGAGGTCGGTGAAGGTGCCGATGCTGCTCGCGACGAACACTGTGATCAGCAAGAAGGCGACGAGGTCGCCGCTCTGCAGCGCGCCCGACACGGCGAGGCGTCCGCCGTACCACAGCACCAGCGCCAGCCCGCCGGACATGCCGAGGATGACCGCGGGAACGAACAGCGCGCGCAGCTTCACGCGGATCAGCGCGCTCTGGAACGAGCGCGCGACGAGGTCCCCGTAACGCCGCCTCTCCCAGCCCTCGGCGGTGAACGACTTCACGACCCGGATGGACGTTATGGCCTCTTCGGCGGCGGCGTTCGCGGCGGCCAGATCGTCCTGGAACGCCGTGCTCGACCTGCGGATCCCGCGGCTGAAGAAGGCGGCCGCGACCACCAGGGCGGGAATGACCGCCAGCATGAGCAGGGTAAGGCGCCAGTCGAGGACGAGCAGCACGACCAGCCCCCCGACCAGCGTCACTCCCTGATTGACGAACTGCGCCAACTGCAAGGAGACGGCGCCTTGCAAGGTGGCGATGTCGGCCGTAAGCCGCGACGTGATCTCACCGGTCTTGCGGTCCTCGAAGAAGCGCACGGACAGCGCCAGCAGGTGCCCGAACACCCGGGAACGCATGTCGGCGACCACCGCCTCTCCGACGCGCCCGAGGAGGTACATGCGCAGGTAGTTGAAAACCGCCTGAGCTAACATGAGTCCGACCAACAGGAGAGCGACCCGGTTCAGCTCGGAGAGGGCCAGTCCTGCCGCCGAGCCGGGGGCGAAGGCGGTGTTGAGCAGGTCACGTATCAGGAGGGGGAAGACGAGGGCGAGGATGCCGGCGAACGCAACTGCCACCATGCCGCCCACGAGCGCGCCCCGGTGGGGCCTCAGGAACGAGAGTGTGCGGCGCAGCTGGGCCAGGTCGTCGCGCGTCACGGAGCGGCGGCCGGTCGCGCCCGGTGGCGTGGGTACCCCCGGTCGCGCCGGATCCTCGGGGCGTGCCGGGGCCCGGACCCGCGCCGGGGTGCGACTCCTGCGCCTGGAGAACATGCCCAAGGGTACACTGACGCCTAAGTCTTCCGTGGCCCACGCGAGTCGGCCGAGCCTCGACCAGGAGGAGAACCCCAGGAGATGAGCCGCGCAGCGAGCGAACCGCTCTGGACCCCACCACGCGCCCGGGTAGCGGCGAGCGCCATGGAGGCGTTCCGGCTGGCCGCGGAGCGCGCCACCGCGGCCTCGCTGCCCGACTACGCCGCACTGCACGCCTGGAGCGTGGCACGGCCGGACGAGTTCTGGGGACTCCTTGCCGAGAAGCTGGAACTGCCGTTCCGAAGCCGCGCCGCCACCGTGCGGTCCACTGATCCAATGCCCCATACGCGGTGGTTCGAGGGCGGCACCCTCAACTACGCCGAGGCCCTGCTTCACCCGCGGGGTGTTGCAGCCGACGCTGTCGCCATCGTCTCGGCCGTGGAGGGCGGGGGCGAAACGAGCCTGACTTGGCCCGAGTTGCGCGACGCCACGGCGAGGACGCGCGCCGCCCTGCTGGCGGCCGGGGTGGGTGAGGGGGACGCGGTGGCGGCCTTCGCCGCCAACCTGCCCGAGGCCGTGATCACCCTCCTGGCCTGCGCCTCCCTGGGAGCCGTCTTCACGTCGTGCTCGCCCGACTTCGGCGCCGAGGCCGCGGCCGCCCGCTTCGAGCAGGTCGGCCCCAAGGTGCTCGTCGCTTCCGGTGCTTACCGCTACGGTGGCAAGCTGATGGACAGGAGCGAGACGGTTGCCGCCTTGCGCCGCCGCCTCAAGACGCTGGTGCAGACTGTGGAGCTGGTCTACCCCGGGGAGGGGCCACGGTTGGCGGGTGCGCCGACGTGGGACGAGTGGCTAGCCGGAGCGGCCGGGCCGCTCGAGTTCACCGCACTGCCGTTCGACCACCCCCTCTACGTGCTCTACAGCTCGGGCACCACGGGCGCCCCGAAGGCGATGGTCCACCGCGCCGGCGGCGCCCTTCTCACGCACCGTAAGGAGCACGCGCTTCACTCGGACATCGGTCCCGGCGACGTCGTCTACTACTTCACGACCACCGGTTGGATGATGTGGAACTGGCTGGTCTCGGCGCTGGCGTCCGGCGCCACCATCGTGCTCTTCGACGGTTCTCCGGCCTGGCCCGACCCGCTGGTGACCTTCAGGCTCGCCGAGCGCCTCGGCGTCACGTTCTTCGGCACCAGCGCCCGCTTCATCCAAGAACTCTCGCGCCAAGGCCTGAGCCCAGGCGACGCCTGTGACCTGAGCGCGCTGCGCACGCTGGCGTCCACCGGGTCGCCGCTCTCGCCGCACGGTTTCGAGTACGTGTACGAGGCCGTGAAGCAGGACCTGCACCTGGCCAGCATCTCGGGCGGCACCGACATCGTGAGCTGCTTCATGCTCGGCGTGCCCACGTTGCCCGTATACGCGGGCGAGATCCAAGGCCCGGGGCTCGGGGTCGATCTGAGGGTGTTCGACGAGTCGGGCAACGACGTGACCGGCGAGCCGGGCGAGCTCGTCTGCGGCTCCCCGCTCCCCTCCATGCCGCTTCGGTTCCTGGCCGATCCGGACTTCTCACGCTACCGCGCCGCCTATTTCGAGCAGTACCCGGGCGTGTGGCGGCACGGCGACCTCGTGGAGCGCACCGCTCATGGCGGCATCGTCGTCTACGGGCGGTCCGACGCCACCCTCAACCCGGGCGGGGTGCGCATCGGCACCGCCGAGATCTACCGGCCGCTGGAGGCGGTGCGGGAAGTAGCCGAGGCGGTCGCGGTGGCGCGGCGCCTTGAGGACGATCAGGAAGTCTGGCTACTGGTGGTGCTGCGAGGAGGGGCCGTGCTCGACGAGGCGCTCGAGGCGCGCATCCGAAGGGTCATCCGCGAGTCCACGTCGCCACGCCACGTGCCCAAGAGGATCATCGACGTGCCTGAACTGCCCAGGACGCGTTCCGGGAAGACCATGGAACTGGCCGTCAGCCGCTTGGTGAACGGCCGGCCCATGACGAACCGCGAGGTCGTGGCCAATCCGCAGGCGCTCGACCAGATCGCCGAGCGCCTGCAGCGGCTCCACGCAGGCTGAGGCCCGATCAGCCCTTCACGGCGCCGGCGGTCAGCCCGGCCACGATGCGCTGTTGGAAGATCAGCACGAGCACGACCAGGGGGATCGTCACGATCACTGCGGCCGCCATGATCTCGCCGAACGGCTCCTGACGGGCGACCTCGCCGGTGAACAGCGCAATGGCCACTGGCACCGTGCGAGCCGGAGGGTCGATCACGGTGAACGTGAGTGCGAACAGGTACTCGTTCCACGCCTGGATGAACGCGAGCAGGCCGGTGGTTACGAGAGCCGGTGCGGTCAGGGGGAGGAGCACGTAGCGGAACGCCTGGAAGAGCGTGGCGCCGTCCACCTGCGCCGCCTGCAGTAGGGAGTCGGGCAGCCCCTTGAAGAACGAGGTGAGGACCCAGACGGTGAACGGCAGGGTGAAGAGCATGTAGGAGAGGATCATGCTTGGAACGGCGGGCATGTTGAGCAGGCGGATGACGGCGTAGAGGCCCGCCAGCACGGCGATCTGCGGGAACATCGTCATGGCGAGGATGACGTACAAGGACGCGCCCCTGCCCCTGAAACGCATCTTGCCAAGGGCGTAGCCGGCGAAAGAGCCCACCAGGAGCGAAAGGATGGTCACGCTGCTGGCCACGATCGTCGATACGCCCAGTGCCCGGACGAAGGTGTCGTTGGACAGCACTGAGCGGAAGTTCGTTAGCACCGGCTTCGCCGGCCAGAGGGTGGCCGGCGGCTGGATGAGTTCCGCCTGCGACTTGAGCGCGGAGACGAGCGCCCAGTAGAACGGGAACATCAGATAAACGAACAGCACGATGATGAGCAACCAGAAGAAGAACCGGCCCACGGCGCGCTGCAGCGCCCGGGTCCGGTGGCGCCTGGCGCGTTCGGCGGAGGCGGTCATTGGGTATCAACCTTCATGGAGCGGACGTAGAGCAGCGCGAAGACGAAGATGATGATGAAGATGGTCACCGACGCCGCGGACGACAAGCCCATGTCGCGCCGGCTGATGAGCATGTCCTGCGCGTAGCTCGCCATGGAGTAGCGCTGGTTGCCGAGCACGACCTGGAAGATGTCGAACACGCGCAGGGAGTCGAGAGTGCGGAAGATGAGCGCCACCGCGAGGGTAGGCGTGAGGAGGGGAAGCGTGATGCGGAAGAAGCGCTTTAGGGGCCCGGCGCCGTCGACCTTAGCCGCCTCGAAGAACTCCGCGGGGATGGTGGCGAGTCCGGCCAATAGCAAGAGTGCCATGAAGGGCGTGGTCTTCCAGACGTCCATGATGATCATGCTGGGGAGTTGCAGGCGGGGGTTGCCGAAGAAGTCCGTGTGGCCGTCGCCTATGCCCAGGTAAGAAGCCAGGGCGTTGAACAGCCCCGCGCGGCTGGGTTGGAGCATCCACTCCCAGATCCGGGCCGAGACGACCGTGATGACCGCCCACGGCACGAGCATGGCCGCACGCATTGCGCCGCGGCCGCGGAAGTTGCTGGAGAGGGTCAGGGCTATCACCATCCCGAGCACGGTTTCGAGCGCCACGGCGACGATGGTGAAGACCAGCGTGTCCCACACTGCCCGGATGAACTCGGCCGAGAGGGCGCCCAACACGTATCGGTTGCCGAAGAGGTCGAACTGGAACACCTGCTTGAAGCGAACGGGGGAACGCGGGAGGATCTTGAGGGGCGACTCGTACTGGGTCTTGCCGTCGAGTATTACCGGGGCACCCGACTCGTCAAGCCTTGGGGGGAGCCGCTTGACGGTGAACGCGAACAGCGTGTGGTAGTTCTCCAAGCCCACGAAACTCGTGGGTTCGGAGCTGGCGAATTTGGCGTTCGTGAGGCTCGAGTAGACGACCTGTCCGAAGGGGTAGGCCGCTATCAGGGCCAGGATGACGAACGTCGGCAGCAGCAAGATATAAGCGGTGCGGCGTTCCATGCGTACCAGGCGCGAACTGCCGCTCTTGGTGGTGCCGCGCCCCTGGCCCGGCGCCGCTCGTTTCCCGGGTGGCCCCCCATCGTTGGGAGAGGGCGCCGGCGACTCGTTGGCGTCGCTCATCGGTCCTCCGTCCATTACTCCACGTAAGCGAACGGCCCCGCCGGCGAAGGGCGAGGCCGATAGACGTACCCAGTGGCCGGGGCCAGCGCGGTTCGCGCGTGGCCCCGGCCGTCAGAGCTAGCGGGCCCCGGCCTTATGGTTGGCCGGTGGGGAAGCCCGTGATGTCCTCGATGTCGGCCTCGGCTTCCGCGACGGCGTCGGCTGCGGTGGTCTTCCCGGTCAGCACGCTATGCACGGCCGTGTAGAAGGCGCGCGACACGGCCGCGTAGTTGGGCGCCGTGACGGTCGAGGGGCGCGCGACCGCGTTCGTGAACACGTCGTACAAGGAGCCGAAGAACGGCACGGCCTTGAGCACGTCAGGGTCCTTGTAGAGGGACATGATGGTTGGGTTGAGTGAGCCCTCTATCGCCCTGATCTTCTGTTCGGCCGGGGACGCGAGGAAGAGCGCCACATCCGCCGCGGCCGCGGGATCCTTGCTGTACTTGGAGACGGCGAGCTGCCAACCGCCGAGCGTGGCGGCGGGCTTGCCGTTGGGGCCGGCGGGGAGTGGGCTCACGTCGAACTTACCGGCGATGACGCTGTCCTTGGCGTTGCCCAAGCTGTAGGCGTAGGGCCAGTTGCGCATGAACGCCGCGTTGCCCGCCTGCCACATGTTGCGGGCTTCTTCCTCGCCGAAGCTGGTGACGCCGTTGGGGGAGATGGTGCCCACCCAGGAGGCCGCTTCGGTGATCGCGGCGATGGCGTTGGGGTTGTTGATGGTGATGACGCCCTCCGGGCTCACGATGGTGCCGCCGCCGTAAGAAGCGACCCATTCCTCGGCGTCACAGGTGAGGCCCTCGTAGGAGTTGCCCTGCCAGACGAAGCCCCAGAAGTCGGGATTACCGGCCTGGCGCTCACCGTCCTGGATCTTCTGCGCCATACTGGTGAGCTCGTCCCACGTCTTGGGCGGGCCATCGAAGCCGTACTTCTCGAGGAGGTCGGTGCGGTAGTAGAGGAGCCCGGCGTCAGTGAACCACGGGATCCCGACGAGGCGTCCGTCGACGGTGTTGTTCTGCACTATGGCGGGGAAGTGCTGATCGATCACGTCGCGGGCGCCGTAGTCGTACAGGTCGACGAAGTGCTCGGCGAGGTCGCCGGGCCAGATGACGTCGATCTGGAACACGTCCACGTCCGAGGACTTGGCTTCGAACATCTGCAGGTACAGGGCGAGGCGGTTGTCGGTAAGGTCCGGCGTCTCGAGCACTTTGACGGTGACGTCGGGATGGGCCTTCATGTAGCGGTCCGCCGCGGCCTTGGTGAGCTCGAGCTCCTGCCCGACGGCCCCCGCAGCCACTGTTATCACTGTCTGAGCGCTGGCTACTGCGCCCATGACCAACACGGCGAACAGGAGACTGAGAAGTTTCCTCACGAATGTCACCTCTCTCTTCGGCGCTACCGCGAAGAAGCGGCGGCGCGCCGACCATACACGCGACTGCCACGGGGCGAGTGGGAGGGACGGGTCCCTACCTGAAGCTGATGTTCCGTACCACCGCACGAAGTCGCGTTGCCGGGCAGTATACCAGCGGTGCCGGAAGCGCCTTCCTGCAGGCGTCACCACCAAGTTACACCCGCGTCACGCCCACACTTAATGAGACGTGAGGAGGCCGGCGCCTCATGGGGCCGACAGTCGTGGGCCCTCGGCCTCAGGCGTGCTTGGGGTCGCCGACGAGCTTGGTGACCTCTTGTTGGAGCTTGAGTTCGTGGAAAGGCTTGACGAGCCAGTCGGCCTTGGGCAGGGGCCTGAACAACGAGCCCCGCGGCTCCTTCTCAACCAGCACGAGTACGGGAAGATGCCCCTGCTGAGCGCTCTTGCGCAGCGCCCGCACGAAGTCCCAGGCCGAGCCGTCATCGTCCAGCACCAGCGCGCGAGGATGGTGCTCGTTGATGCCCTCGAACACGCTGGCGAAGTCGGCAACACGGGCGGTGCGAAGGCCCGTCCGCTGGAGCGCCAGTTTGATGAGCCTGTCGAGTGCGCCGCTCGCGGTGACGACGAGCACGACGGGCTCGTCGGCCGGGTACGGCGACCGCTCGACCACGCCCAGGGTCTCGAGTTCCCCCAGCACGGCCAGGGCCCTGCGTTCCGGCATGTCGAGCTCGGCCGCGATGGTCCGCGCCGAGCGCCGGCCGTCCACCTGACCGAGGACCTCCCAGGCGCCGTCCGGCAGGTCGACGAGGGTCGGGTCGCCCAGGCGCGCGTAGACGGCGTCCGGTGGCGCGCCATGCTCCTTGAACGCCTCGAGACCTTGGACGACGCGCATGAGGAGCATTGCGGCGTCGAAGCCATGACCCAAAGGTACCTGAGAGGCGTTCGCCGTCACCTCGCCGAACTCGAACGCGCCATCGGACCATGACAGCAACTCGGTGATCACGTCGAACGCCTGTGCCTCCACGGCCCGCGCCAGGTCCGCTTCGGCGAGGATGCCCTTCTCCACGGCAACGCGCCCCAGGAGGGTCCCCGGGTTCTCGCGCTGCTGATCCATGAGGATCTCCTGTACTTCGCGGGCGGTGAGGAGGTCGAGGCGCACGAGCATCTCGCCGAGGTGGGCACCCGAAGTCATGTGCGCGTACGCCACGCGGCCCTGGTCGAAGTAGATGCGCGCGCGGGCGCCCCCGCGTTCGACCGTCAAGAGGCCCGTCTTCTGGCTCATGGCCACCAGCTGGAACACGTCACCCAGCGGAACGCTCTTCAGGCTGCCGCTGATCATCCGGCGTTCACCCACCTGTCCATCCGGCGCTCACCCCCGCGTCAAGCTTGCCGCTCGGGGGCGGCGCCTTCACCGAACAGGGGCGCCTCGCCGAGGGTTCCGACCGGCACGGGAAGGCCGAGGTGGCGGTAGGTGGCCGGCGTGGCCATGCGACCGCGCTGGGTGCGCATGAGCAGGCCCCGCTGGATGAGGAACGGTTCGTACACTTCCTCCAGCGTGGCCCGGTCCTCCGAGACGGCGGTAGCGAGCGTGTCGAGCCCGACCGGGCCGCCGGCGAAGCGTTCCACCAGTGCGCCGAGGATGGCGCGGTCGCGGCGGTCCAGGCCCGCGTCGTCGATGTCGAGGGCGTCCAGCGCATGCTTGGCGCGGGCCAGGTCGATGGCCTCGTCGCCGGCCACCTGCGCGTAGTCGCGTACGCGGCGCAGCAGGCGCTTGGCGATGCGCATGGTGCCCCGCGAGCGCTGGCCGATCTCGAGCGCCGCGTCGTCGCTCAGCTTGTATCCGAGCCGCTGGGCGTCGTGCCTGACGGACGTGGCGAGTTCCGCATCGGAATAGTAGTCGAGGTGCTCGAGGATCCCGAAGCGGCTGCGGAGCGGCCCCGTGATGAGGCCCGGCCTCGTGGTGGCGCCGATCAGGGTGAACCGTGGGAGCTCCAGCCGGATGGAGCGGGCGGCGGGCCCCTGGCCCAGCACGATGTCGATCTTGAACTCCTCCATGGCAGGATAGAGGTGCTCCTCGGCCACTCGGCCCAGGCGGTGGATCTCGTCGATGAAGAGGACGTCACCGGGTTCGAGCGAGTTGGTGAGGATGGCAGCCAGGTCCCCGGGCTTCTCGATGGCCGGACCCGAGGTCACGCGGATGCCCACGCCCAGCTCGGCGGCGATGATGTGCGCCAGCGTGGTCTTCCCGAGGCCGGGCGGTCCGTAGAGCAGGACGTGGTCGAGCGCCTCGCGGCGGTCGCGGGCGGCCTCGAGGTAGACCTCGAGCTTCCGCTTGAGCCGCGTCTGGCCGACGTAATCCGCCAGCGAGGCGGGCCTCAGGTGCACTTCCTCCACGGGCACGAGCGTACCACGCGCCCCGGTTGGCCCAAGAACCGTGCGGGAGCACACTGCGGTAGTGTATGGGCCGTCCAGGGGCCCGCACCGCGGAAGGGTCCCGCACCGACCGGCCGCGGCGCACCGAGCGCGGCCGGGACTCGAGGCCGGCGCCTACTAGGGCGCCTCCTCAGGAGGCATGATTATGCAAAGCCACCGGGTTCGCGTGGGAGACCAGGAGCGCGAGCTGAAGGTCGTCAACGTCGGAGCCGTGTCCGTCGCGCTGCTCAACCTCTTGGGCGACACCGCGCTCACCGAGGCAGCCGCTGACGAGTTGGTGAGGCGTCTGCCGCACGGCGTCCAGACGCTGGTCACGCCCGAGGTGAAGGCCGTGCCGCTGGCGCACGCCATGAGCGTCCGGAGTGGCCTGCCGTACGTGGTGGCCCGCAAGACCGAGAAACCCTACATGGTCGATTCGATCACGAGGTCCGTCATGTCAATCACGACAGGCAAGCCCCAGCTCCTCGTGATAGACGGGGCCGACCTGCATAAGTTGCGCGGCAAGCGCGTTGCCATAGTGGACGACGTCGTCTCCACGGGCGGGACCCTCAACGGTCTGATCGGCATCTTGGAAGAGGTCGGCGCGGAGGTCGTGGCCACCATGGTCGTCTTCACGGAGGGATCCGAGCGCGAGGACGTGATAGCGCTTGGGCACCTGCCGCTCTACCCGGCGGAGCAGGGCGCGCATGACTGACCCGGACCAGCGCCGGGCGTAACCTGGTGGCCAAGGTGAGTCAGGAGTTCGGGTGATGGCCGGTGACGCCAAGGAACTGATCAAGGACCGCCTGAACCTGGCCGACGTCGTCGGAGAGGTGGTGGCGCTCAAGCCCGCGGGGAGGGGTCAGCTCAAGGGGCTGTGCCCGTTCCATGCCGAGAAGACGCCGAGCTTCCACGTCCACGTGGACCGCGGGTTCTACTACTGCTTCGGCTGCCACGCCAAGGGCGACGTCTTCGACTTCGTGATGAACACCCAGGCGCTGAGCTTTCCCGATGCGCTGCGCTTGTTGGGCGCCAGGGCCGGGGTCGAGGTGGAGCCGGCCGGCCGCAAGGAACCGCACCGCCGCGACCTCTACGACGTCAACCAGCTCGCCCTCGAGTACTTCCGCACGCACCTGGAGGGAGCGCCACTCGATTACCTCCGCGGACGCGGCATCGCCACGGAGACGGTGGACGCCTTCGAGGTCGGGTTCGCTCCGGCCGGCTGGGACGGCCTGCTACGACATGCGCTCGGCAAGGGCGTGCGCGAGGCCGACCTGGTGACGCTGGGCCTCGTGATCGAGAACGAACGCGGCAGGCGCTACGACCGCTTCAGGGAGCGCATCGTGTTCCCGATCCGCGACGGCCTCTCTCGGCTGGTCGGCTTCGCGGGGCGCGTGCTCGACGACTCGATGCCTAAGTACCTGAACAGCCCCGAGTCGGAGCTCTTCAACAAGGGCGGGCTCCTCTACGGCCTCGACAAGGCGCGCTCGGAGATCAGGCGCTCGGGCGAGGTGCTGGTGGTCGAGGGTTACATGGACGTCATGGCCCTGCACCAGGCGGGCATGAAGAACGCCGTGGCAGCGCTCGGGGCGACCCTCACCGCCGAGCAGGGCGACGCCCTGGCGCGGCTCGACGTCCACTCCGTCAAGCTGGCGTTCGACGCCGACGAGGCCGGGCAGCGAGCCGTGTTGGCGGGGCTCGACCAGGCGGTGGGGCGCAGGTTCGTCGTGAGCGCGGTAACGATACCGTTCGGCAAGGACCCGGCCGAGGCGGTGCTTGGCGGGCACCTGAGCGAGTTCCAGGCCGCCCTGTCGCAGGGCGTGAACGAGGTCGAGTTCCGCTTCCGCCGCGTACTCGAACGCTACGACCCCGCCAGCGTCGAGGGCCAACGTTCGGTGCTGGAGGAGTTGCAGGGCGTGTTGCGGCCGCGGGGGGTGTTCGATCCGGTGGCGACCGAGATGCGCAGGCTCGTGATCGAACACCTGAAGATCGACGGTGCGCGCTTGGATGACTGGTTGGCCGGCAAAGCCCGTCGCGCTCCGTCGACGACCGAGATGAAGGGTCTGAGGCGCCAGCGCCTCGAACTAGGCCAGGCGCGAAGGCTGGAGCTCGAAGCGGTGGCCCTGCTACTGATGGAGCCGCGCCGGCTGAGGGAGAGGCTGGAGCGGGTGATGGGCGGGGTCCCCGCTCACGGCGCCGGTTCGGCGCTCGTCGACTTCGCGCGCTACTGCTCGGAGTTCGACTACGACGCTGGGGCGGTCCTCGCGAACTATCAACGGCTCGACGAGGGGGCGGTCGTGCTCGAACGACTGCTGCGGGCCGATGGCGAGGAAGACGGCCGCATCGACATCGAGGTGCAGCTCGTCAAGACCATGTCGCGATTACGAGAGGTGCTCCTCGAGGAGCAGAAGGAGGCCGGGAGGGCGCGCTTGCTGGCGCGCAGGGCCGAGCTGGCGGCCGGGCTGACGGACGCCGATGCGGGAGAGGCGGGCCTGGCCGAGCTTTATGATGAACTGCAGGAGATTCAGGGGGTTCTCGCGGCGCGCGACGCGGAACGCCGCTTGAGGGTGCCGGAGGCGTACACGAAGCAACGTAAGAAGAGGGGTTGACCGGCCCCGAGAGCGTCCGGCCTCTGGCGGGCACATCGTCGCGGTCGGGACGAATGTCCTTGATTGACACCCCCATGATGCCTTGGTATGTTTGGGCAGAAACGCGTCAGGGGCGTGGTTCACCACGCGGCGGCGCCTTCTGTGTAGGTACTCGCAACGAACGTTTCCCACGACATCAGGCCCGATACTTGGTGCCGGTGCTGCAGTGTGACGGAAGGAGGGCCGCTTGGAAGCTCGAGGAGAACGACTGCTCCAAGACCTCGTGACCCAGGAGAAGAACCTGGTACGTAAGGTGGAGGAGGCCAAGGCCAAGGCCAAGGCGATCGTCGAACAGGCGGCGGCGGACGCTGCCAAACTCGTCGCCGAGGGCAAGGCGCGGGCGGAGGGCGCGGCCAAGAGCGACCTCGAGGCCGCGACCAAGCAGGCCGAGGCCGCACGCAACGAGATCTTGCATAACGCACGCGACGCCGCCGGGTTGCTCAACGACAAGGCCAACAACAACGCGGGCCGCGCCGCTACCATGGTGCTGGAGAAGGTCTTGCCATGATCGCCACGATGGACCAGGTGTTGGTGGTCGGTAGGCGCAGCCGCGCCAAGGAAGTCCTGATCAGCCTTCAGAACCTGGGTGTGGTGCAGGTCGAGACGCTCAACCCCGACTCCACGCAAGATTCCATCCGCCGACTGAGACTGGAAGGCGCGGACCTGGAGGCCAAGGAGAGCTGGGACCGACTGGTGGCGCGTTCTGCGTACCTCATCGGCCAGCTCCAAGTAGACCCCGAATCGCAAGCGCGCGTGGAGGTCGGCTCGGATCCAGCGGCCATCGAACGCGACCTTTCGGAAGTCGCCGAGCAGGTGGACCGGCTGGTGGCGGAGCGCGGCGAGTTGAGCGACGAGCTCGAGCTCATCCACAGCTACCTACCCCTACTTCGTGACCTCGCACCCCTGCTGGGCCCCCTCGACGACGCCAGGTACCTTGCCGGCGTCGGCTTCTTCATCGAGGAGGGCGGGCTGGAGACGCTGGAGCCGGTCGTGACGGAGGCCCTGGGCGGGGCCGTCATGTTCGCGAGCCGCCCCTACCGCAACGGCCGCCTGGTCGCCACGGTGACCCTGCGCCGCTTACTGGCCGACTTGCGCAGCGCGCTCGCCAAGCAGGGCGTTTCGGAGATCGTGCTGCCCGACAAGTACGCCGGTCTCGGCGTTGCCAAGGCCGCCCACATGATGGAGGAGCGTGCGCGCGTACTGCCGCAACGGCTCGAGAACATCGGCGCCGACCTCCGCAAGATCGGGGCGCAGCACGGTGCGCGCCTCGCTTCACTCGACCGCGCCGCACGCAACCATCAGGAGCGCTACGCGCGCTACCAGGACCTGGCGGAGGGCCGCTACGGCTTCGCGCTGCTAGGTTGGGTGCCCAGCGCCGACCGACCCAACGTGGTGGCGTCGCTTAGTAAGCAGTTCGGTGGCGACATCATCGTCGAGACCCGCGAGGCGGACGTCCACCACGACGAGAAGGTGCCCGTCAAGTTCGAGAACGCGGCCTGGGTACGACCGTTCACGGGCCTGCTGGCGCTCTTCGCGCCGCCCAAGTACGGCAGCTTCGACCCGTCGTGGACCCTCGCCGTGTTCTTCCCGCTCTACTTCGGCCTGGTCGTCGGCGACATGGGCTTCGCCATCTTGTTCGCCGTCATCGCCTGGCTGCTGCGCAAACGTGGCGAGGCGGGCAAGAAGCTCGACATGGGTCCGTTGAACATCGTCGTTCCGGCGCAGGCCCTCAAGCCCATCAGCACCGTCATCTTCTGGTGCGCCGCTTGGGCGTTCGCCTGGGGCTTCGTGTACGGCGAGTTCCTCGGGAACTTCCTCGAGCGCTTCCCGGCGGGCCGGCCGATCTTCTACACGACGGCGCATCACGAGGTGGGTTACGGCCTCATCAACGTCCCGCTGCTGCGCATCGAGGTCTTCACGCCCCTCTTGCTCCTCACAATCGCCTTCGGCGTGCTGCAGGTCGTGGGCGGCTGGTTGATCCGCATCGTCTTCGGCTTCAGGCACCAAGACATGAAACACGTCTTCGAGGGCGTCGGGATGGCCTCGGGCCTGATCGGCATCGTGATCTTCGCCTGGGCGTTCCTCAACGACTCGGTGGGCCCCCTGGTCTTGGGCATCGTCGGGGTACTGCTGCTCGTGTTCCTGATAAACGCCGTGTTGGCCAAGATGCCCCTGATGCTCGTCGAGCTCATCTCCAACTCCGGCAACATCCTCAGTTTCCTGCGACTCTTCGCGGTGGGTCTGTCCGCCGCTCTGGTGGCCAACCTGGTCACCGACCTGGGCTTCGCGATAGGCGGCACGCTGCCCATCCTCGGCCCCATCCTGGGTATCGCCCTCGGGTTGACGATCCACCTGTTGGCGCTGGCCCTCACGATCATCGGACATGCACTGCAGCCTCTGCGTTTGCAGTATGTCGAGTTCTTCACCAAGTTCGGCTACTACGACGAGAGCGGCCGACCGTATAGACCGTTCAAGCTACTAGGAGGAAAGTGATGATCAAGGCAGTTCGCGTTCTCTCGGCAATCTCCCTCTTCGCCCTCTTCGGTGCAGTCGCCTTCGCCCAGTCGGTCAGCGGCCCCGGGCTCGGGGCGGGCCTCATCGCCCTCGGCGCCGGCCTCGCCATCGGCCTTGCCGCGATCGCCGTGGGCATCGCCCAGGCCGCCATCGGCAGCGCCGGCGCGGGTCTGCTCGCCGAGCGCCCCGAGGCCTTCGGACAGATCCTGATCTACCTCGTGATCCCCGAAACGCTCATCATCTTCGGCTTCGTCATCGCGTTCTTCCTGAACAACCAGATCGGCGGGTAAGCGTGGCTGAGCTTTCGGCTCTCCTCGAGCAAGAGGCGAGCTCGGAAATCGAGACGATCATCTCCGAGGCGCAAAGTCGCGCCTCGGAGATGATCGCGAACGCGAAGACGGAGGTCGAGACCTTGACGGCCAGCCACGCGCGCGCCGCGAAGGCGCAGGGCGAAGCGGCCCTGGTGCGCGCGAAGTCGGCCGCGCAGCTGGAAGCGTCCGCGTTGCGCCTCAGGGCCCAGCACGACGGGGTCGAGAGCGTCTTCGCGGCGGCGCGCGACAAGCTCGACAAGCTGCTCAGCGATCCGGAAGAGTACGCTCCCGTGTTCTCGAAGCTCCTGAGCGAAGCGGTCGCGGCAGCGGGCACGCAATCACTGCAGGCCGTCATCGTCGGTCCACAGGACCGGGAACTCGCCGAGAAGGCCGTTGCGGCCGCCGGCCTCACCGTCCCGGTCGAAACGGCCGCTGACGTCAAGGGCGGCATGCGCCTGCGCACCGCCAACCGCAGCGTCATCGCGAACACCCTCTACGGTCGGCTCGAGGCGTTGCGCGGTGAGCTTGCCTCGGAGGTCTCGACGGCGCTCTTCGGCGCCAAGGCAGGTTGAGGGCGCATGTCCAGTGATTACGGCTACATCAACGCGCGCGTGCGCGGGATGAGGGCGAAGCTCCTGGGCCCACCCTTCTATCAAGCGGCGCTCGACGCCAGCGATTTTCGCGCCTTCACCTCCAGCCTGGCACAGACCCCGTACGTCAAAGAGTTGGAAGAGGCGCAGGCGCGTAGCACCGGCCTGGCCGCCGTGGACCACGCCGTGGCCAGGAACGTCTACCACACGGCGCATAGCCTCTTGACCTTCTCGGACGGGCAACCCCGGGAACTCATCGGCCTGCTCCTCATGCGGTTCGACCTGGCCAACGTGAAGGCCATAGCCCGGGGCAAGCACGCGGGGAAGGGCCTGGAGGAGATCGAGGGCTCGCTGTTCCCCGCCGGTGAGTTGCGGCCCAGCCTGCTCGAGCAGGCCGCCATGGCCAGCGACATGGCCGCGGCCGCGCAGGTCCTGGCCGTCGCGCGCAGCGAAGTGACTTCGGCCTTCGTAAGGGCGGCTCGCCGCTATCAGAGCGACCCCGACCTCTACGCGCTCGAAGTGGCGCTCGACCAGGCTTACTACGCGGCCATCCTCTCGCGCGCCGACGCCGCCGACGTGCCCAAGGCGCTCAAGCGCTACCTGCAACTCGAGGTGGACGCCGCCAACCTGCGCACGGCCCTCAAGATCCGCGGCAGGGCCCCCCAAGCGGCCGCCGACCTGTTCATCCGCGGGGGGCACGAGATCAAGCGCGCTGCCTTCGACGCCATCGTCAACGACCCCGAGGGCGCCGCTCTTGGCGTGCTGGCAGGCGGGTCGTTCGCCGCCGTCGCCGCCGCTGCTGCCGGCGAGAGCGGCCTGGGCGCCGCGGAGGCCGAGATCCGCAAGGTCCTCGACGCAAGCGCGCACCGCCTCTCGCTTGCCCCACTGAACATCGGCGTGGTCGTCGACTACTTGCGCCGGAAAGAGGCCGAGGCGGCGCAGCTGCGCCTCCTCGCGCGGGGCAAGTTCTACGGCGTCCCACGCGAGACGCTCGAACGGGAGCTGGCACATGCCTAAGTTGCTCGTCCTGACCGACGCGGAGACAGCCATCGGCTACCGGCTGGCCGGCGTAGAGGTGCGCGAGAGCGTCCCCGAGGACGCAGTCCACGCCTTGGAAGAGATCATCCACGACGACGCCTACGGACTGGTGGTGGTCGACGAGGGGCTCATCCACGACCCCGTGAAGGTCAGCGAGCGCGCCATGCGCGGCCGCGACCTGCCGGTGCTCCTCAGCGTGCCCAGCCTGGGCGCCGCGTTCGGCGCCGGCGACGACGCCGTCACCTACATCAAGGACCTGGTGCGAAGCGCCATCGGCTTCGACATCAAGTTGGAATAGCGGGAGAAACGATAAATGGCCATCGAAGGCAAGATTCAACGCATCTCGGGCCCCGCCGTCATCGCCGAAGGCATGATGGGCGCGCGCATGTACGACATCGTGCGCGTGGGCAACGAGAACCTGATCGGCGAGATAATCCGACTGGATCACGACACGGCGTTCGTCCAGGTGTACGAGGACACCGCCGGCCTCACCGTCGGCGAGCACGTGACCTCGACCGGCCTACCCCTAGCAGTGGAACTGGGGCCCGGGATGCTCAACGGCATCTTCGACGGCATCCAGCGCCCGCTCGACAAGATCCGCGAGGCCTCTGGCACCTACATCACGCGCGGCATCATCGTCAACTCGCTCTCGCGCGATGCCAAGTGGAGCTTCACGCCCGGCGTCAAGGTCGGCGACAAGGTCGAACCCGGTCACGTGCTCGGCACCGTGCCCGAGTTCCAGTTCACGCACAAGATCCTCGTGCCACCGACCACCTCCGGCGTGGTCAAGAGCGTCGTCGCGGCCGGAGACTACACGGTCGACACCGCCGTCGTGACGCTGGAGGACGGCACCGAGCTGAAGATGTATCACGCCTGGCCCGTGCGCCAACCGCGTCCGGTGGCCAAGAAACTCGACCCGGTCACGCCCTTCCTCACCGGCATGCGCATCCTCGACGTGCTCTTCCCGCTCACCATGGGCGGCACCGCCGCCATCCCCGGGCCGTTCGGCTCTGGCAAGACGGTCACGCAGCAGTCGATCGCCAAGTACGGCAACGCCGACATCGTGGTCTACGTGGGCTGCGGCGAGCGCGGTAACGAGATGACTGACGTGCTCGTCGAGTTCCCCGAGCTCGTCGACCCCAAGAGCGGCGACCCGCTCATGCAGCGCACGGTGCTCATCGCCAACACCTCCAACATGCCGGTGGCGGCGCGCGAAGCGTCCATCTACACGGGGATCACCCTCGGCGAGTACTTCCGCGACCAGGGCTACTCCGTGTCGATCATGGCCGATTCCACCAGCCGCTGGGCCGAGGCGCTGCGCGAGATCTCCTCGCGCCTCGAGGAGATGCCCGCCGAGGAAGGTTACCCGCCGTACCTCTCGTCGCGCCTGGCTGCCTTCTACGAACGCGGCGGCCGCGTCACGACCCTCGCGGGCGACGAAGCGGCCGTCTCCATCATCGGCGCCGTCAGCCCGGCGGGCGGCGACTTCTCGGAACCGGTCACGCAGGCAACCCTGCGCATCACGGGCTGCTTCTGGGCGCTCGATGCGTCGCTGGCGCGCCGCCGGCACTTCCCGGCCATCAACTGGAACCGCTCCTACTCCCTCTTCACGCCCATCATCGAGGAGTGGTACCGCGCCAACGTCGCCGAGGACTACCCGGAGCAGCGCGACCGCGCCGTGACCCTGCTGCAGCAGGAGAGCGACCTTCAGGAGGTCGTGCAGCTGGTCGGCCCGGACGCGCTTCAGGACCAGGAGCGCCTCGTCATCGAAGCCGGCCGCATCCTGCGTCAGGACTTCTTGCAGCAGAACGGCTTCGACCCCGTCGACGCCGCGTGCTCGATGACCAAGGCCTACGGCATGCTCACGATGATGCTGCGCCTCTACGACCAGGCCAAGGCCGCCCTGGAGGCCGGTGCCACCGTCGACGACATCCTGAAGAACCCCGTGATCGAGAAGATCCAGCGGTCTCGCTACGTGGCCGAGGACGAGTTCCCCGACTACCGCAGCGCCGTCTTGACCGAGCTCGACAAGGGCTTCGCGGTCCCCGCGTGAGGCTAGGAGAGAGATGAGCAGCAACTTACTCAAGAAGGTCTACAGCGAGGTCAGCTACGTCTCGGGGCCTCTACTGTTCCTGCAGAACGCCCCCGACCTCTCGTACAACGCCATCGTCCAGATCGAGGACGGAACGGGCCGCCTGCGCGGCGGCCAGGTCATCGAGGTCTCCAAGGAGTACACGGTGCTGCAGGTCTTCGAGGAGACCTCCGGCATCGACCTGTCGAGCACCACGGTCAGCCTGGTCGAGAACGTCGCGCGCCTCGGCGTGGCCCGCGAGATGATCGGTCGGCGCTTCAACGGCGCCGGCAACCCCATCGACGGCCTGCCGCCCGTGATCGCCGACGAACGCCTTCCCATCGGCGGGGCCCCCATCAACCCCGTCGCGCGCAGCAAGCCCGAGGAGTTCATCCAGACGGGCATCTCCACCATCGACACCCTCATCAGCCTCGTGCGTGGCCAGAAGCTGCCCATCTTCTCGGGCTCCGGCCTCCCCGCCAACGAACTGGCGGCGCAGATCGCGCGGCAGGCCACCGTCATCGGCGAGGACACCGAGTTCGCCGTGGTGTTCGCGGCCATGGGCGTCACGCAGCGCGAGCTGACGTTCTTCACCCAGGAGTTCGAGCGCACGGGCGCGCTGGCGCGCTCGGTCCTATTCCTGAACAAGGCGGACGACCCGGCGGTGGAGCGGCTCCTCACCCCGAAGATGGCCCTCACCGCCGCCGAGTACCTGGCGTTCGAGCACGGCTACCACGTGCTGGTCATCCTCACCGACATGACCAACTACTGCGAGGCCCTCCGCGAGATCGGCGGGGCGCGCGAGGAGATCCCCGGACGCCGCGGTTACCCCGGCTACATGTACACGGACCTGGCGTCCATCTACGAACGCGCCGGCGTGGTCGAGGGGCTCAAGGGCTCCATCACCCAGCTGCCCATCCTCACCATGCCCGACGACGACGTCACCCACCCCATCCCAGACCTCACGGGCTACATCACCGAGGGCCAGATCTACCTGGCGCGGCCGCTTCACAACAAGGGCGTCTACCCGCCCATCAACCCGGGGCCTTCCCTCAGCCGACTGATGAACAACGGCATCGGCGAGGGCAAGACGCGCAAGGACCACAAGAACGTGGCCGACCAGCTCCAGGCCGCCTACGCCAACGGCCTCGACCTCAGGCGCCTCGTGGCCATCACGGGGGAGGACGCGCTCTCGGAGAACGACAAGCTCTACCTCGCGTTCGCCGACGAGTTCGAGCGCCGCTTCATCAACCAGGGCGGGGAGAACCGCTCCATCGAGGATTCGCTCGCCATCGCCTGGGCCATCCTGTCGCGGCTCCCGAAGAGCGAACTGACGCGCCTCGCCAACGACCAGATCGACAAGTACTACGGGGCCAAGATGGACGAGCTGTGGGGCACGCTGCGCCAGGACAGGATCTGAGACGGAGGAGGTAGGCCATGGCTGAGAACATCGCCCCGACCAGATCGAACCTCCTGCAGAGGCGCGACCAGGTCAAGCTCGCCATCCGCGGGGCAGACCTGCTCAAGCGCAAGCGAGACGCGCTGGTCGGCGAGTTCTTCGCGCTCGTCAAGTCGTCGCTCGAGGCCCGTCGCGAGCTTACCCGGGCGAGCCGCGAGGCGTACTTCGCCCTCTTCCTCGCGAACGCCTGGGACGGCCCGGAGGCGGTCGGCAGCCTGGCGCTTGCCCAGGAGAAGCACCTCGAGATCGAGCTCAAGATGGAGAACATCTTCGGCGTGAAGGTCCCGCTCGTGCAGCCCCCGACCTTCGACGACGCGCTGCCGTTCTCCCCCGTGGGGGCCGGCGCCTCCACCCTCGAGGCCGCACGCCAGTTCCGCAAGCTGGTGGAGGCCCTCGCCACGGTGGCGGCCACGGAGACGCGGCTGCGCAAGATCGGCGAAGAGATCAAGAAGACCAACCGGCGCGTGAACGCGCTCGAACAGCTGGTCATCCCCGGGATCAACTACGAGATCCGCCACATCCAGTCCGTGCTCGAGCAGCGCGCGCTGGAGGAAGTCACGACCCTCAAGCGCATCAAGGCGAAGCTCGAAGCGCGCAACGAGGCGAGGGCCTGAACTCTCGCGCCGGTGTAGTGCCGATTGAGTCGGCCGTCGTGATCGGTTCAGGTACGAGGAGCGCCCTTCGCTGGGCGCTCCCGGTTTTTTGGCTGCCGATCTGGACGTACCGACCCGCCTGGCGACGGTGGCGCCTCGCCACGTTCTTTGACAGGACCATGGGGTTCCGGATAAAGTTCGTTGGACCCCTCCAAACTCCCTTGGTAGGGGAGTCGAAAATCTAGTTCTCGCTTGACCCCAGGAAGGTGGATTCATGGTTAGAACCATCCGTATCCTCGTCGCGCTAGCCCTATTGGTTGGTGCCAGTGCCGTATTCGCTGAGGGCCGACTCCAGGCCATCAAGGACCGTGGCGAGCTCCGCTGCGGCGTCAACTCCTCGCTCGCGGGCTTCGGCGTTCCCGATGCCCAAGGTAACTACCAGGGCTTCGACATCGACTTCTGCAAGGCCATCGCCGCGGCCGTCTTCGGCGACGCCTCCAAGGTCGTCTACCGTCCCCTCACCGCAGGCGAGCGCCCCACGGCCCTCCAGTCGGGCGAGATCGACGTGCTGATCCGCAACACCACCCGCACGAGCAGCCGCGACACCGACTGGGGCGCCAACTTCGCCCCCACCACCTACTACGACGGCCAGGGTTTCATGGTGCGCAAGGACTCCGGCATCAACAACCTCCAAGACTTCGAGGGCCGCTCCATCTGCGTGCAGTCCGGCACCACGACCGAGACCAACTTGGGCACCACCCTCGCCGGCCTCGGCGTGCAGTTCACGCCGGTCATCTTCGAGACCGCCCCGGTGCTCATCAAGGCCTACGACGACGGCCAGTGCGACGGTTGGACCACCGACACCTCGGGCCTCGTCTCCTACCAGCTGAGCCTCCGCCAGCCGGACGATCACAAGATCCTCCCGATCGTCATCTCGAAGGAGCCCCTCGGGCCGGCCGTCCTCCACGGCGATGACCAGTGGTTCGACGTCGTCACCTGGACCGTCTTCGCCCTCTTCAACGCCGAGGAGTACGGCGTCACGCAGGCCAACGTCGACGAGATGCTGATCAGCGCCAAGGACCCGCAGATCCTGCGCCTCCTGGGCGCCCCCGGCTCCGAGAGCTACGTGCAGGCCTTCGGCCTGAGCGCCGACGCCTTCTACCAGGCCATCAAGGCCGTGGGTAACTACGGCGAGATGTTCGAGCGCAACCTGGGCGCCGGCTCGGTGTTCGGGCTCGACCGTGGCCTCAACGCTCAGTACTACGAGGGCGGCCTCATCTACGGCTACCCCTTCAACTAAGGCCGGCTAGGTAACCGCGGCGCCCGCGCGCGCAGCTTGAAACGCTCGCGCGGGCCCCGCGGTCCTTTGATTGTCACCGGCATCGTTGACCGAGCACCAGCGTTGATCGAGCACCAACGAATCATGACCGAACCGAAACCTAGCACCAGGGAAGCGAACCGATGGTAGACGCACAACTGCCGCGCCGCTCCAAAGAGACGAGCGTGCCGTTCTGGCGCAACGTCAAGGTCATAGGCCTGCTGGCGCAGATAATCTTCGTCCTCGCCATCGTGGCCGGCATCGGTGTGCTGGTGAACAACGTCGTCACGGCCCTCGCCGCGGCGAATCTGCCGGCGGACTTCTCGTTCCTCACGAAGCCCGCGGGCATCCCCATCGCCGAGCGGCCCATCCCGTACGAGGTCACCGACACCTACGGCAGGGCACTGCTCATCGGCTTCCTCAACACGCTGAAGGTCGCCGTCGTCGGCGTGGTCGTAGCTACTTTCCTGGGCGTGCTGTTCGGCGTCATGCGGCTTTCCACCAACTGGCTCACCCGCAACATCGCCAGCGTCTATATCGAGGTTCTGCGCAACATCCCCCTCGCCGTCCAGATCGTCTTCTGGTACTCGGCTATCTTGCTGCCTTTCCCGCCGCGCATCAGCGACCCCACGTCGCTGCCGGGCGGTATCTTGCTGTCGAACATCGGGCTGGCGTTCCCCGCGCTCTACCCGACGTATCGCTTCTCCACGTGGATCCCATACCTCATCGCCGGCGTCTTACTGGCGGTCTTGGCCGCACTCTGGCGCCGCAACCGGCTCAGGCGCCTCGACGTCGTGGGCCGCGTCTGGCCCTACCCGGTCGTGACGTTCCTGCTCGTGGCCGGGGTCGGCCTAGGGCTGAGCTACGTGAATCCGAGCGTGCCCGACAACCTCGAGTTCACCTTCGAGGCCGACCGCGGACGCGGCACGACGGCCTTCGTCGAAGACGGCAAGAGCCGGGCGGCCGCCTTCGTTCCCGTGACCATCACGCTGCCGGAAGCAACGCTGACCACCACCAGCCAGAACCTGGTCGAGAGCCGCAAGGTCGTTCCCGGCACCGTCCGCTTCCCGCTGATAGGCAAGGACGAGGCGTCGTCGTTCGACGTGGCGTTCGCCGACCCAGCGGCGGCGGAGGAGAAGGGCCTGAAGCTGGCGTTCACCGACTACCCCTCCATCGGCGCCGTCTACGCCGACCGCAACGGCAACGACAAGCTCGACCCGGGTGAGGACATCGATCCCGAGACGGGCCGCGGTTACGGCGGCGTGTCGGTGGTGATGACGCTCACCGACTTCCACCGCACGCTCGTCTCGGACCGCGACGGTCAGGTGCGGACGCCCCTCTTCAAGGCGGCCGCGGTGGCGCAGCAAGCCGACACGGGCCAGAGCGGCCTGCCGCGACCTGGCACGCGCTTCTCGGCCTTCGGGCCGCAGGCGGCCGAGGTGGAGAAGGCCAACCTCACCGCGGAAACTGAGATCCTGCCCGTGGGCGCGCTCGTCTGGAGCCGGGTGTACGTGCCGGTGACCAACTACGAGGGCGGCATGCGCTTCACGGTCAACTACCTGGCGCTGCTCCTCGCGCTCGTGATCTACACTTCGGCCTTCATCGCCGAGATCGTGCGCGGCGGCATCCTCGCCGTGCCCAAGGGCCAGCGGGAGGCCGCGCGCGCCATCGGCCTCTCCGGGTATCAGACGTTCACGCTCATCATCTTCCCGCAGGCCATGCGCATCGTGCTGCCACCCATGATCAGCCAGTACCTGAACCTCACCAAGAACTCGTCGCTAGCCGCCCTGGCCGGTTACGCGGAACTCTTCGTCATCGCCAGCGTCATCAGCAACCAGACCGGCGCCGCCATCCCCATCGCCCTGCTGCTCGTCGGCGCCTACCTGAGCATCAGCCTCGCCTTCTCCGTGGTCCTCAACCAGGTCAACGCGCGGTTGGCCATCGTGGAGCGCTGATATGACCGGCATGATCCCTCCCCGCCAGCCACCCGTAAAGACGCGGGGCTTCAGTTACTGGTTGCGCCACAACCTCTTCGACGGTCCCTTCAACTCGGTGCTCACCATCTTGTCGGCCGCCATCGTCGCCTGGGCCGCCTACAACCTGGTCATGTTCATCTTCGTAGAGGCGTCCTGGGGTCAGGTCTGGCGCAACATGAAGCTCTTCGGCGTGTACCGCTACCCCATGGAGTTCCTCTGGCGACCGCTACTAGCCGTCGGGGTCATGATGGGCCTGATGGGCGTCATGGCGGGTGCCGGGGGGCGCAAGTCGATCGTCGGCAGCGCCTTCGTGGCCCTGCAGGGCTTCCTCGCGCTGGTCTCCATCGTGGCCATCATCTTCTGGCCTTCCGTGCGCTACTTGTGGCCCATGACGGTGGTCCTGGGCGGCATCGGCTACCTGCTCGGCGCGCGCTGGCCGCGGAGCACGACCAAACAGCTTCCATGGGCCTGGGGCGCCTGGCTCGTGTTGGGCTACCTGGTGCTCGCCGGCGTGTCCGGCGCCGGTCCGCTGACCAAGGTGCCCGTGCGCGACTGGGGCGGTTTCCTGCTCACGCTCATCCTCTTCACCGGCATCGTGCCAAGCTTCCCCCTAGGCATCGCGCTGGCCCTGGGGCGCAACAGCAAGCTGCCGGCCATCAAGTACATCTGCATCGGCTTCATCGAGGTCGTCCGTGGCGCGCCGCTGATCATGTGGCTCTTCATCGCGTCACTGCTGCTTCCCCTGATCCTGAACGTCGACGCGCAGGCGCTACCGGCCATCATGCGCGCCTACGTGGCCATCACGCTGTTCTCGGCCGCCTACATGGCGGAGAACGTTCGCGGCGGCCTCCAGGCGGTGCCGCGCGGCCAGAGCGAGGCAGCGAGAGCGCTCGGCCTGTCTGGTTGGCAGACGATGCTGCTCATCGTCTTGCCCCAGGCCCTGCGCGCGGTGATACCGGCCATCGTCGGCCAGGCCATCGGGCTCTTCAAGGACACCTCGCTCGTCTTCATCGTCGGCCTCATCGACTTCTTCAAGGTGGGCGACATCGTTTCGGTTCAGCCGGAGGCACTCCTCGTTACGGGGGGCGTCAAACTCGAAGTGTTCTTGTTCATCGCGGCCATCTACTTCTTCTTCGCCTACCGCATGTCGATAGCCAGTCGGCAACTCGAGCGCAGGCTCGGCGTCGGGGAGCGATGAGCGCTACAACAGCATCCAACGAGGGAGGTAACACGTGACCGACGTGTCCAATGCGTCAACGACGGTGCGCGCCGATGCGCCGACTTCCGGTGAGCAGATCATCGACATCGAGGGTCTCAACAAGTGGTACGGCGAGTTCCACGCGCTCAAGGACATCTCCATGTCCGTCAACCGCGGCGAGGTGGTCGTCATCATCGGGCCTTCGGGCTCGGGCAAGTCGACGCTCATACGCTGCATCAACCGGCTCGAGGAGCATCAGCAGGGCAAGATCGTCGTCGACGGGGTGGAGCTGACCGACGACGTGCGCGCCATAGACCAGATCCGGCGCGAGACCGGCATGGTCTTCCAGTCCTTCAACCTGTTCCCGCACCTCACGGTGATCGACAACATCACGCTGGCTCCCATCCGCGTGCGGAAGTGGAAGAAGTCCAAGGCCGAGGAGAGGGCGCGTTACTTCCTCGACAAGGTGGGCATCCCGGAGCAGGCGAACAAGTTCCCGGGCCAGCTCTCAGGCGGCCAGCAGCAGCGCGTGGCGATCGCGCGCTCGCTCACCATGGAGCCCAAGGTCATGCTCTTCGACGAGCCGACCAGCGCACTCGACCCCGAGGTCATCGGCGAGGTGCTCCAGGTCATGGTCAACCTCGCGAAGGAGGGGATGACGATGGTCGTCGTCACGCACGAGATGGGCTTCGCGCGCGAGGTGGGCGACCGCGTCATCTTCATGGACGCCGGCCAGATCGTCGAGGTAGGCCCGCCCGACCACTTCTTCGAGAAGCCGCGGGAGGACCGGACGCGCGCGTTCCTCTCGAAGATCCTGTGACGCCGACGTCTCGCCGAGCAGTTCATCACACCGGCCTTGCGCGCGGAAAACCTAGACTAGGGTCATGAGACCAGTGACAGGAGGTGGGTCCCGGTGACCGACGCTGCCGGTAGTCGTGGCATCCGCATCGCAGACGTGCTGCGCAACATCGTGGCGAAGGGGGCCTCGGACATCCATCTCCAGGCTGGGGCGCCGCCCTACATGCGCGTGGAGGGGGAGCTTTACCCGTTCGAGGGCGTGCCCACGCTCACCCCGGAGCAGACGGAGCAGATCGCCCTCGCCATGATGAGCGAGTCGCAGCGCGAGCTCTTCCGCCACCGCCACGAGGTCGACTTCGCGTTCACGATCCCCAACGTGGCCCGGTTCCGCTGCAACGTCTTGCGCCAACGCGGCTCGGTCGGGGTCGTCATGCGCGTGATCCGCGACGCCATCCCCAGCTTCGAGTCGTTGGGACTGCCGGGCGGCGTCGTCACCGACCTGGCGAGCCAGCCGCGCGGACTGGTGCTCGTAACGGGCCCCACGGGCTCCGGGAAGACCACCACGCTGGCCGCGATGGTCGACTTCATCAACCGGCGCTTCGCGCGGAACATCATCACCATCGAGGACCCCATCGAGGTCCTGCACCGCAACCAGAAGAGCCTCGTGATCCAGCGCGAGATCGGACTGGACACGGCCGACTTCGTCGGGGCGCTGAAGTTCGCCATGCGCCAGGATCCCGACGTCATCATGGTCGGCGAGATGCGCGACAAGGAGACGGTCGAGGCGGCCATCTCCGCCGCACAGACCGGCCACCTGGTGTTCAGCACGCTGCACACGCTCGACTCCATCCGCACGGTCAACCGCATCATCGACTTCTTCCCGCCGCACGAGCGCGACCAGATCAGGATCCTGTTGGCCGAGTCGCTGCTGGGCATCCTCAGCCAGCGGCTCCTCTCCCGCGCCGACGGGTCGGGCCGCGTGCTCGCCCTCGAGGTCCTCGTGAACACGCCCCTGATCCGTGACTACATCAAGGACGAGGAGAAGACCCCCCTCATCAAGGAGGCGCTCATGCAGGACAACCTGCGTGGCATGCAGACCTTCGATCAACACTTGGTCGAGCTCTACCTGGCGGGGCGCATCGCCATGGACGACGCCACCTTCACGGCCACCAGCCCCCACGAGTTCCGGCTCATGGTCACGCAGCGGCAGGGCGGCATCGGGATGGACGAGCTCGGCGACGTCGCCGGCATCCACAAGTCGAGGGGCGGTTTACAGCGCTGAGCCCAGCCTGCAGGAGCCTAGCCTGCAGGAGCCTAGCCTGCAGGAGCCTGGCCTGCAGGAGCCTGGCCTGGGGCCAGCTCCCACGGGTCGGCCAGGCGCGTTCCGCGCGCCCTCAACAGCGGCCTCACCAGCCCGGCGAGGTAGAGCGACCCGGCGACCAGCACGGTAGCGGCGTCGTCACCTCCCTGCTGGGCGCCGTCGCCTCCCTGGGTGGTGGCGGTGCCTCCCTGCTCGGCGGCGGTGGCGATGGCGGCATCGAGCGCCGCGGCTGTGTCTGCAACGAAGGTGCTGCCCGCCGGCGTCCACGCCGCCCCTTCGCCGGGGGCGGCCTCGGTGACCAGCACGGCTGCGGCGCCCACCAGCAGGCGCTCGAGCACCAGCGCGCCCTGCTTGCGCGCCAGCGCACCGAAGAGGAGAACGTACCCGGGCTGTACCTCGAGCGCGAGGCGCGCTGCGGCCGCGGGGTCGTGCGCCCCGTCCAGGACCACCATGACGTCGCGGCCATGGGGACCCGCGACCCGGAAGCGCTCAAGGCGTCCGGGCAGGGCCGGCGCCCTCAGCCCGGCGGCCACGGCGGCCTCGTCTACGCCCAGGAGCCGCAAAGCCGCGGCCGCCAGCCGGGCGTTGGCCCGGCGGTTGGCGTGGCGCTTCGCCACCCCCTGCGACGCTCCGGCGCGCAGCGCCAGCTCGATCTCGGCCGGCAGCGCGAAGAGGCCCGTCGGCGACGACCCGAGGGGCGCGTCCGGAAGGTCCGGCTGCGTGAACGGGTCGAGGTAGAAGGGAGCGCCGAGCGACTCGGCGACCTCCGCGGCGATCGCCACGACGCCGGGCTGCGTGGCCCCGCACACCACGGGCACGCCCTCCCGGAAGGCCCCTGCCTTGGAGCGAGCGATCAGCTCGAGGGTGGGGCCGAGCACTTCCATGTGATCGAGGTCGACGTTCGTGAGCACGGTGAGGGCTACGGGCTGGGTGGCGTGGGTGGCGTCATCGAGGCCCCCGACGCCGGCCTCGAGGACGCAACTCTCGACGCCGGTGCGTTCGAACTCCGTCAACGCCAGTGCCAGGGTCCAATCGAAGAACGCCGGGCGGGTCTCCTCCCCGAACGGCCACTCGTCGCTCAAGCGCTTCGCGGCCTGCACGAACCGGATCACCGCCGCCGGGTCGAGCGGCACGCCGTCAACCGCGACGCGCTCGCCGAACTCCTCCACGTGGGGGGAGAGGAAGCGGCCGGTGCGCCTGCCGGCCGCGCTCAGGCCCCGAGCCATCATCGTCGTCACGCTGCCCTTGCCGTTGGTGCCGACGACGACGGCCGTCTGGCGCGGGGCCGCCAGGCCCATGGCGCCGAGGAGACGGCGGGCGCGCTCGTCGCCGCGCGGCGCGCCGGCCCGCGTGCGTGAGAACAGCCAGGCGAGCGCGGCAGCGTGATCCTGGGAGAGTTGCCGCGCCGCGCTCACCACCACCGGTCTGCTCAGCTGCGGCGGCGTCTGCGGGGACGGCGCTTGGACGACCGCTCGCCCTTGCCCCTGCCTCCCCGCGAGCGGCGTTGCCCGCCCGCGGCGCCGAAGGGCTCCAGTGGGCCCTCGCTCGCGACGCGCACCAGCAGGGCGTCGACATGCCCCTCGGCCAGGCGTTGCGTGAGCTTGAGGATGTAGTGAGGCGCCTCTACGTCCACGTATACGACGCTCTGCCCCGGATGCAACAGGTACGCGCGGGCGCGCTTCTTGCCGAGCGCCGTGTCGAGCTCGACCGTACCCGCGAACTGCACGCTCACGTTCTTGCCGAGCATCGGGACCTCCGCCGGCTCGGTCGGCTCGTCCATGCTGCGCAGCTCGCGTAGCAGGCCGAGCGGGTCGCGGAACGGCAGGACGTAAGGCATGCTGGCCTGGTCCTTGGAGCCCTTAGCGGCCGTGACGAGCCCGGTCTGGGCGTCGAAGGTGACGTCGAAGGCGCGGTTGTCGTTGCGCTCCTGCGTCTCTTCCAAGTACCTCAGCGAGAAGAAGTGCTGCGCGTGGCTGCGGCTGCGCTGGACGACCGTCGCGTTCCCGAGCGGCCCGGAGAACTGCGAGCGCCCCTCGAGCTGCGCGTGCCTGCCCTGTTCCTCGGTCTTGAGAACTTGCGTGCCGGCGGGCTTCCCGCGGTACGTGAGGCGAAAGCTCATGACCTCGACCGACATGGCGCTAATCTACCACCCGGCGCGGGAGCTACCGGAGTAGCCCACGTGCCTAGAACGGCAAGTCGTCGTCGTTCAACCGACTCAGTTCCTGGGTGTTGCGCCCCTGCCTCAGTACGTTCATCAGTAGCGAGACGATGGCCGGGTCGAGGCTCTTGCCGGAGTGGGCCTCGAGCGCCTTCTCGACGTCGCGCAGCGGGAGGGCCTGGCCGCGCTCGCTGCTGAGCAGGTCGAACGTGTCGGCCACCGCCACTATCCTCGCCAGCAGCGGGATGTCCTCCTTGCGCAGGCCGTCGGGGAAGCCGGTCCCGTCCCACGCCTCGTGGTGGTGCCTGACGCCCTCCGCCGCCGGCGCCAGCAGCTCGGAGACGGCCACCATGTTGGCGCCGCGTTGAGGGTGCTCCAGATCCTCGATGCTGGGGTCCAGTCCGTTGCCCAGCTTGCCGATGTCGTGGAGCATGGCGGCGAAGTAGAGGTCGGCCAGCCGCGCCCTCGACAGGCCCATCGCCCTGCCCATGGCCAGGGCGTAGGCCGTGACGCGCTCGCCGTGCCCAAGCTGCGCGAAGTCCGACGACTCGAACGCCTGCACGAACGCCCGCGTGAACTGCACGAGGCTGAGCTTCGCCATCCGCAACTCGAGCGCCTGGCCGTGGGCGTCACCTAGGACCGCGGCCCAGCGGGCGGCCAGCTTGACGTCGTCGTCGTTGAAGGCGGGGCTCCCGTGGCGCTGTAAGACCAGGGCGCCATGCCGCTCGTAACGGCCGACGACCGGCACGACGAGAGCAGTGGTGGCCCCACGCATCCCCAGGTCGCCGTAGTTGGCACGCGCCTCGGGGTCGTTGCTGGTGAAGAGCTCCGCCACCAGGTTCGGGACCACTCGTGGCCCTACGCTGCGCCACGGGCCGTTGCCGGCGGGAAGGTCGAGCAGAGCGTCGTCGTAGCCCACCTGCGCCTCGAAGTGGTAGCCCGCCGTGTCGTCGCCGGCCACGACGTAGCCGCGAACGTCGCCGGCGAGGGCGTTCTTGAGCGCCTTCAAGACTTCCTCCGCCTGGGCTTTGGCGCCGCGGGCGCGGGTCAGCCCCTCGCTCACGCTGAGGGCGTCGGGCGCGGGGGCGCGGGCATCGGTCGCGAACAAGCGTTTGAACACTTCTCACCTATCGTCGGGCGGGCTTGGACCACGGTTCGCCCGGAACGTTCGTCGAGCATAACCGCACGCCGGTCGGGCGCGGTGCGAGGAACTGGTCATCTGCTCGGTCGGCACCCGAGCCTCGTTAGAATGGCCGGCATGCTCGAGCTGCGGTTCATACGAGAGAATGCGGCGGCCGTGCGGCGCGCCATAGAAGCCAAACGGATGCCCGACGCACTGGAGAAGCTCGACCGGCTCCTCGTGCTGGATGAGGAGTTCAGGGTCATGAAGCGCGAGCTCGAGGAGCTGCAGGCGGAACGGAACGCGGGCGCCCGGCTCGTGGGCCGGCTGAAGCGCGAGGGAGCCGATGCCGACGAGTCGATGGCCGCCATGGCCGCCCTGTCGGCCGACGTGAAGCGGTTGGAGGACCGCGAACGCTCGCTTCAGGCCCAACTCGACGAGCTCCTGCGCGAGATCCCGAACCCGCCGCATGAGAGCGTTCCCTACGGTGAGAGCGAGCACGACAGCGTCGTCGTCAAGGAGTGGGGAGCGAAGCGCGAGTTCGACTTCGCGCCCAAGCCGCACTGGGAGCTGCTGAGCGCTCGCGGCTGGGTCGACTTCGAGGCCGGCGTGAAGGTCACAGGTGCCGGCTTCCCGGTCTTCAAGGGCGTCGGTTCGCGGCTCGTGAGGGCGCTGCGCAGCTACTTCCTCGACACCCTGGTCGCTGCCGGTTACGTCGAGGTCGCGCCGCCGCTGATGGTGAACGCCGCGTCGGCGATGGGCACCGGCCAGCTCCCCGACAAGGAAGGGCAGATGTACGAGGTCACCGACGGCTTCTTCCTCATCCCCACCTCGGAGGTGCCGGTCACGAACCTGCACCGCGACGACATCCTGGCGCTCGAGTCGCTGCCCATCAAGTACACGGCGTTCACGCCGTGCTTCCGCCGCGAGGCCGGCAGCCACGGCAAGGACGTCCGCGGGCTGAACCGGATCCACCAGTTCGACAAGGTGGAGATGGTGCAGTTCGTGGCGCCCTCGGCTTCCTACGACGCTTTGGAGGAGATGACGCGCCAGGCGGAGGGCCTGATCGAGGGGCTCGGCCTGCCGTACCGGCGCCTGCTGCTCTGCACGGGAGACATGGGGTTCACCCAGGCCAAGACGTACGACCTCGAGCTCTGGAGCCCCGGTCAGGAGCGCTGGCTGGAGGTCTCGAGCGTGAGCAACATGGAGGCGTTCCAGGCGACGCGGCTCAAGACGCGCGCGCGGCCGGGCGGCGCCGCGGGCAAGGGCAAGACCGAGGCGGTGCACACGCTGAACGGCAGCGCGTTGGCGTTCCCCCGCACCATAGCGGCGCTGGTCGAGACGTACCAGGAGGAAGACGGCAGCGTACGCGTGCCCGAGCCGCTCAGGCCCTACCTGGGAACCGACCTCTTGCCGTAGCGCCAAGTCGCCATCTTCGACCCTCAGCGGTCTTGCCATCGCCCGCGGTCGTGGTGATCCAGCGCTTGGTGTTCAGCGCTCAGTCGTCGTCGACGGTGCGCGGCACCCTGAAGAAGCCGTCCTGTACGTTCGGCGCCAGGCCCAACGCCACCGAGGTGTCCAGTGACGGGGCGACCACGTCGGACCGTAACGCCCTCGTGGGGGCCAAGGGAGGCGTCCACTCGGGCTCCCCCTCCACGTCCACGGCCTGCAGCCTCTCGAGGTAGCCGATGAGCAGTTCGAGGTCCGCGGAGACCGCCTCGGCCTCGCCCGGCCCGAGCTCGAGGCGTGCCAGTCGCTGGAGGTGCTCCACCCGTTCGTCGCGCGCTTTCACGTCCCGAGATGCTAGCACGCTCACCAGAACAGGCCCGCCACCCAGTAGAAGAGTATCGCCAGCGGCAGGGCGGGCAACATGGCGGCGACCTTCAGGCGCTTGATCTCGAGGAGCCCGAGCCCCAGCGCGACGATCATGAGACCGCCCACCCCGTTCACCAGCAGCACGCGCGGGTCGGCCGCCGGGTTCGGGACGAGGCTCGCGAAGGCGCCCGCGGCCAGTGACAGCCCGCCCTGGTAGACGAGGATCACGAGCGTGGACGCCGCCACGCCGAAGCCGAGGCTGGTGGCGAGCGCGAGTGCCGAGAAGCCGTCCAGCGACGACTTCAGGACCAGGAACCCCGCCTCGCCGGTCAGCCCGTTCTGCACGCTGCCCAGTAGCGCCAGCGGCCCCACGCAGAAGAGGAGCGAGGCCGCCACGAAGCCTTCCGTGAAGCGCCCACGGCCGCGCAGTCGACGCTTCAAGACGTCACCGAAACGCTCCAGGGCGGGCTCTATGCGCCACCACTCGCCCAGGGCCGCCCCCACGGCCAGGGCCATCAGGCCGACGATCACGCCGGGAGGTTCGGTCACCTTCCCGAGGTCGAAGGCGTTCGCCACGCCGATGTAGAGGGTGACGAGCCCGATGGCCTGCATGACGGCCTCGGTCACGCGAGGGGGCAGTTTGCCCTGGAGCGCGAGGCCGATGGCGGAACCCACGAGCACCGTCGCGATGTTCAGGAGGGTGCCCCACGTCTGCTCGAAGAGCGTCACCCGCCGGTCTCCTCGCCCTTCCGCTCGCTCGGCTCGCCCTCGCTCGGCTCGCCCTCGGCCGGCGTCTTCCGCAGCACCAGTAAGGTGGTGATCACACCAACGAGCAGCGGCAGACCGACCAACCACACGAGCCAGGTCGAGAGCGACTTGGGCCCGATCGGGGTCGGCGGCAGTACGAAGTCGATTACGCCGTTGGGCGCACCGCCCACCACGAGTGAGACGTTCGCGACGGCCTCCTCGTCCATGAACGTGGTGTCGCGCACGCTCAGCGTGTACGCGCCGGCCGCCGGCGCCGTTATGCGGCCCAGGTAGGTGCCCTTGACAGGTGCCTCCGAGAAGCGCCCCGAACTCACGAGGGGCTCGGTGCTCAGGAACTCGGTCGCTTCGCTGCCGACCGCGCTCGCCGGCACTCCGGGCTCCCCGACGTCGACGTCGCGCAGCTCGATGCGCACGTGCGCCTTCTCCACCGGTGTGAGGAGGGTGTCCTCGAGGCGCAGGCGGATCTCGAGCTGTGCGCCGGGCAACGGGGGATCGGGCGAGAACTGCAGGTTACCGATCACGAGCGTGGCGTGGGCGCCGGCGGCCTGGAGCAGCGCCGGCCAGATGATCAGGAGGCCCAACGCCAATGCCTTGCCAACGGGCCGCGCAGCGTGGCCCGGCCGGCGTGGCCGCTCAGTCGTCATCTGCCGCCACCAGTAGGTTCCACAGGTACTCGCGCGGCGCGAGCCCCGACGCGTGGACGGCGGCGGCGAGCTCGCGCCCGAGGTAGCGGTAGTGCCACGGCTCGTACACGTAACACGTCACGTTCTCCTTGCCCGGCGGGTAGCTCATCACGAAGCCGAAGTGCCAGGCGTTGGCGGCCATCCAGGCGCCCTCCGGGGTACTCGCCCAGTCGTCCAAGTCCCAGGGCGGTGGACCACCGCGGGACTTGACGTCGAATACCGTGCCGAGCTGGTGCTCGGAGTGCCCGGCGCGGGCGCTCGACCTGAGGGCGGCGTCGTAGCCGTCCCTGGCGACCCAACCGTCGAAGACCGTGCGCTGATACTCGTAGGAACGATAGGCGGACTGGATCTCGAGCGGCGCCCCGGCGGCCTCGGCCGCCCTGACGAGCAGGACGAGGTCAGTTACCAGGACGGCCCGCAGCCTAGCGCCCTTGGGCGCGACGTAGGGCGCAACGCCGTCCAGCGCCGTGGCCAGGTCCACCAGGTCGGGGGGTGCGTAGTCGGCGGGAAGCATGAAACGGGTGTCGAGCACCGTGTAACGCCACTCGTCCAAGGCGGCGCGAGGCGCAGGCTCGTCGGCAACCGCGCAACTCGGGAGCGCCGGTGGCTGCGCTGCAGGGCTCATCGGTGGGTCCTCCTCGGGCGGCGGCTTGGGTGCGGGCGCGTGGGCGGTCGCGGCGGACGCTGGGGCCGCTGACCCTAAGGGTCCGGGGTCAGTGGCCTCGGGGGTTCCTCGGGCCCCGACGGCGCCCGCGCTGTCGCCTTCGCGCGGCCCGGCGGCCAGCACCGCCCAGACGGCGACCAGCGCGATGAGCGTCAAGCCCGCGGCGCGGCGCACCCTCTTCTTCACGGTAAGGGTCCGAGCACCGTGCCGCGCATCTCCATCGGCTGCGCCAGGATGAGGAGTTGGAGCGCCGTGAACGCTAGAACGTACAGGGCCATGGGCCACATGGCCAGCACCCAGTTGCGGGCGCCGAAATCGCGGCGCGCGATGCGCACGGCCGTCACGAGCCCCAGGGACATGTAGAGCGCGCCGATCCCGGCCTGGATGGGGAAGAGCCAGCGCGTGGGCACCATCTGCGCGAGCCGCCAGTTGGGATCCAGGGCGAAGCCGCGATACTCGAAGAAGTGCTGGAACACTGGCACCGCACTGAGCGCGCCCGTCAGGAAGTGGAAGACGTAGTGAGCGCCCCAGAAGCCGAAGCCGAGGGCCAGGGTCACGTAACCCCAGCGTTTCACCGCCGTGACGGCGCTCGTTCGCTTGCCGCCGAGCCTATCGGCGAGCACCGCCGCGCCCAGGGTCAACCCGGTACCCAGCAACGTGGCCAGCAGGTACACGGCGCTCAGGAGCAAGAACTCGTTGCGCGTGCCCAGTAGGTCTGCGAGACGCGCGGCGAACGCGTAGAAGGGCGTGATCATCGCCAGGGCGTTGACCACGCCCCAGATAGTGAGCAAGACGCCGAGCGCGGTTGCCGGGAGGCCGAAGCGCTTTGCCCACGGCTCTTTCGACAGTTCGCGGCCGGGGGCCCGGACGCTCAGGGCCACGTTGTCGTACGGGCAGGCCCTGACGCAGTTGAAGCAGTAGGTGCAGTCGAGGTTGGAGGTGATGGTCGGTACCAGGAGGTCGCTTTCACAGCCGGGGAAGAAGCCGGTGCCGTTGGGCGCGGTTATCTCGGCGAGGGGGATGAAGGCCGCCCTGCCGGCCCCAGCGGGCGCCGTCTCGTAGGTCTCGCGGCCGTGCAGGCACGGTTTATGTGCACAGGCGCGGCAGACGTCGGGGTCGACGGCCACCACTTGCGTGGGCGACACGGTGCTCAAGGCGAAGTTGAAGTTCCCCAGCGGGCACACGTAACGGCAGAAGGTGCCGGCTGGGAACAGTGTGTCGACGACCAGTGCGGCACCGAAGTAACCAATCACGAGCCACGCCGTCAGCCACGGGGAGGCCCAAAGGTCGAAGGCCTCGTAGGTGATGAAGTAGACCAGGGTGATCCCCAGCACCAACCACTTGTTGCGCAAGAAGCGCGGGAAGGTAAGGGAGTGGCCCAGCAGGCGCTTGAGGCCGCGCGACGCCCCCCGCGTGAGCATCAGCGGGCAGGCGGCGCAGAACGCGTTCCCGAACAGGGCGAGCGCCAGCACGACGAGCCCCCGGTAATGCAGCCAGGTGGCCGTCGTGGCCACGTTGCGAGGCGCCAGTTGCCGCCCGGTCAGCCCGTCGACGATCACGAAGAGCACCAACACGAGGAGGGGCAGCTGGAAGACCAGCCGGCCGTACTTCCAGCGTGCCAACCGCCTGAGGCCCGGCAGGCGGAACAGGTCGAGGCCACGTGGCTGGTCCACGAACGGCCCGCCGGCGCGGGCCGGGGACGTGCCGTGACCCGCCCGCGTGGTCACCGCGAGGCTACGGTCGTGAAGAGCTCCCCACGCGCCCTCGCGCCGGAAGCGGTGGTGACGTCGACCGTGATGATCCAATCACCAGCCATGCTGAACTCGAAGTCACCCGCCCGGTAGGTGCCCTCGCCTACTTCGGCCGCGGTGATGAGCACCGGTTGCATGCCGGCGTGCGTCATGTCGCCCGTGACCTTGACCGTGGCGCCCGTCACCGGGCCGGCGGGACCGGTAAGCTCCACCACCACGGGCACCGCACCCACCGTGGGCGCGCCGTCCAGGCGCACCGCGACGGCCAGGCTCGAGCTGCTGCTGGGCTTGGCCTCCGGCGGCCGGCAGGCCGTGATCATGAACGCTGCCAGTAGTGTGAGGGTGCTGAACAGGTACGGGGCGGCCGGGGACGAACGCTTGCGCATCGGTCCCGCAGACTACCACGCCTCTGGGACGCGTCCGACGGTTCGAAGGTACGCTAGGGCGCCGGCCTCGAGCGCGGCCGCCAGGCTGTCGGGAGCGGTGAGCAGGCGCCGGTCGCCGGGGTTGGACAGGTAACCGAGCTCGACCAGCAGTGCGGGCGTGCGCGGGGCCACGGCGTGCCTGAAGCGCCGGTCGTCGAAGGCGTAGTACTCGAACATGTTGCCGGAGACGTTGGCGTCATCGTCACGCAGCCCGGTGAGGGCGAAGACCGCACGGTCGACGCTCAGCTTCAGCAGTGCCTCGCCGGCGTTGCGTGCGGGCCAGAAGTGCGCGCTCTTGTAGCCGTTCCTGGAGGCGTCGGAGTTCGCGTCGGCGTGGACCGAGAGCACCAGGTCAGCGCGGTAGCCCGGCGGGATGGTGGCGGGCAGTACGTCGACTTCGGCGCCCCGCGCCCGCAACCGCGCGGCCAGGGCCTCGACGACGGCGGCGTTGACGTCCACCTCGTCAAGGCCCTCATAGTGAGCGCCCGTGCTGTAGCGGAGGTTGGCGAGCTCGGCCGGCTGGGAGCCCGCTGCCAGGTGGCCGACCTGCAGGCCGATGCGCACGGGCCCCCTTAGCCGGTTGGCGAGCCAGCGGATGGGCCCGGCGCGGTACACGCGCACGTAGTGCGAACGGGGCAGGGCGCGTTCGAGGCGGTGCCAGCCCGCGCTCAGGCCGCCGCCGACGGCCCCCACGACCCCACCACCGGTGCCGTCGACGGCGGCCCTCACGTTGAGGCCAAGTAGCACCACCAACGCCACCAGGAACCCGCGGCCCAGCAACCGGCGCCGCCTGCGCCGCCCACGCTCTGCGGCTACCTCCGGCGGGTCCTCGCCAGGCTCTCGGTGCCATCTGGGTTCGTCGCCGTCACCTTGCACGCGTCGATGCTACCCAGCGGCAGGGGTCCGCTCAAGCAGCGACGCTCCACGCACCGGCGGCGTGCGAAACGTCACAAGCGGACGGCCTCGAGCCAGAAGATGATGTGCTCGTTCACGTTCTCGAGGTGATCGCCGAGGCGCTCCAGGTACCGCGCCACAGCCGCCAGGTCGCTGGCGCGGCCGATCGTGCTCGTGTCCGCCAGCATGTAGGTGAGGAGTTCGCGCTGTATCTGGTCGTAGAGGTCGTCGATCTCCGAGTCGAGCGCGTGGGCGCGCCTGGCCGCCGCCGCGTCGCCCTCGGCGAAGGCCTTCGTGGTGGTGTCGATCATGACGAACAGCACCTCGAAGATCCGCTGCATGTCGAGGTACTTCTTTATCGGAGGCTGCTGAGCCAAGCGCTCGCCCACCGAGGCGACGTGCTCCGCGTAATCGCCGGCGCGCTCGATGTCGGCGAGGGCCTGCAGCGCGGCCCCGAGGAAACGCAGGTCGCGGGCCGCCGGCTGGCGCCGCGCGATGACGGTAAGGATCCGCATCTCGAGGCTCGCCTGGATGGCGTCGATCTCGGCGTCCAACTTGGCGCAGTGCGCCGCCGCGCCGGGCTCGGCCTCGATGAGGGCCCGCCGGGCCCACTCGCAACTCTCGCGAACGAGGCTCAGCATGCGCACGAGGTCGCCGGTTATCGCCTGGAGGTCGAGTTCGAGTGGCGTGGCTGTCGAGTCCGTCATCTGGCTCCCAAGCGTAGCGCGTCGCGGGGGCGCCTGGGGGCGAGCCGGCAGCGGGCCGCGCCCGGGAACTCAGCAGCGAGGGGTCCAGCGCGACCGCTGAGCGCCACATGCCGCCGCTAGAATGGCGGCATGTGGCGCAAGGCCCCGAGGGCCGCCCAACCTCTGGCGAGAACGGGTCTCGCGTGAGCAGCTCCGTCGTCTTGGTGATAGAGGACGACGATGCCTTGCGTGAGGTGATCGCCTTCCACCTCGCCGCCGCCGGCTTCCGGGTCAGCGAGGCCGCGACCGCGAGCGCCGGGTGGGAGAGCGTCCCCACGGCGTCGCTCGTCGTGCTCGACTGGATGCTTCCCGACGAGAGCGGGTTGAGCTTCCTCCGCCGCCTGCGGACGTCCGCCGCCGCCAAGCTGCCGGTGCTCATGCTCACGGCGCGGGCGCGTGAGGCGGAGCGCGTCGAGGGGCTCGAAGCGGGCGCCGACGACTACCTCACCAAGCCGTTCTCCGCCGCCGAGTTCGTGGCCCGCGTCAGGGCGTTGCTGCGGCGCGTCGAGCCGGCGAGGCGCGTGGTGGTCGGTGCGTTGGTCGTCGATCTCGACGCCCGTGAGGCGTCGTGGCGCGGCGAGAAGTGCGACCTGACGCGGCGGGAGTTCGAGCTCCTGCGCTTCCTCGCGGCCAACCCGGGGCGCGTCTACGACCGCTTCGAGCTCCTGGACAGGGTCTGGGGCCCTGAGTTCGAGGGCACCGGCCGCACCGTCGATCAGCACGTCGCCCAACTGCGCAGAGCCACCGCCGATGAGGTGGTCGTGACGGTCCGCGGGCTCGGCTATCGCCTGGGCGACCTCGAGGAGCGCTGAGTGGAGCGCACTGGAACGGGCTGGTGGGACTTCCTCACGGAGGGCGTCGTGCTGCTGGAGGGCGACCGGGTGCTCGAACTGAACCGCGCCGCCGCCGCCCTCCTCGACGTAGACCCGGTGAGGGCCCGGGGGGCGGTGGCCATATCCGTGCTGCGCGACCACCGACTCGAAGAGATGTGGCGCTCTGGTTCGAGCGGCGAACTGCACCTGCGCACGCGCACCGTGGCCGTCACGGTCACGCCGTTCGGCCTGATCCTTCACGACAAGACGGAGTTGAGAGGCGAGCAGGAGGCCGCCCGTGAACTGCTCGCCGTCCTCTCGCACGAGCTGCGCACGCCGGTCAGCACCATGAGGGGCGTGATCGAGGCCCTCGAGGCCGGCTCCAGCGGCGCTCCCGGACCGACGGCCGGGGAGGCGCGCCGTTTCCTCGCCCGCGCCCGCTCGGAAGCGGAGCGCCTCACGCGGCTGCTGGACGACCTCACCGTCGAGGCGCGGCCGCCGCGCGAGCGCAGCGTTCCGGTGGCGCCGGTCGTGAGCCGCGCCATCACCCTCATGCAACCGCAGTTGCAGCTAAGTGGCGCGACCGTCACCACCGAGGTCGGCGACCTGGTGGCTTGGGTGGACGAGGACAAGTTGCTGCAAGTGATCGTCAACCTCCTCGAGAACGCCGCCGTGCACGGTCCGGCTGGGGGGCGCGTGGTGGTCGCCGCCTGGCGTGACGGCGGCGTGGGGCGCCTGGAGATCCGCGACGACGGGCCACCGCTGGCTGCCGCTGTCGTCCCGGGGCTGTTCGCGCCGCACGCCCAGGGTGGCTCCAAGGCCAGGGGCGCCGGGCTCGGCCTGCATATCGTCAGCTCGATCGCGAAGCGCTGGGGCGGCGAGGCGTGGGGCGGACCTTACCCGGCACCGGGAGCGGCCGCCCGTGGCAACGCCTTCGGAGTGTCCCTTCCGTTGCCGCCCCGCGGCTGAATTCAGCCGTTGGGGTCCTCATGCCTGAAGTGCGGAACCGGGAGCTCGCCGCGCTTGCGCGGGGGCCGCTGCCGCTCGCTCGTCAGGAAGACGTCGTCTGGCGCCGGAGGAGCGAGGGTTGCGCGTGGGTCACGGCGCCCCAGGGCGCTCTTGGTATCGGGCGCGATGCGCGAGTGCGGGAAGGCAGCGCCGTACCAGCGGGGTGCGATCAGGTAAAGCGCGACGGCCGCCACCAACAACCCCCACGGCCAGCGACTGCTGGACTCGACCAGGCCGGCGAGGCTCACCTCACCGTCACGCAGCGTGAGCCACGCGACCCCGCCGGTGCCCCACGTCAGTGTCCGCGCCATCACCATGTCGAAGGGACCGGCCCAACGTGCCAGGCGTGGCGACGGGTAGATGGCGAGCCAGCCCAGCACGACCAGCTCGAAGGCGAAGAGGGCCTCTGCCGGCCCCGGGAACTCGCCACCGGCAGTCGCCGCCGCGAAGAGCGCCCCGGCGAACAGCCCCACGCTGGGGCCGAACGCGAGCGCGACCACGTAGAGCGGCACGCGGGCGAGGGCGCGGAGCAGTCCTGCGGGCCAGTGCGCCGTGGCGGCGCCACCGAGCCACTCCGCCGCAACGGCGAGTAGGAAGCCGAGCAGCACGGCGCCGAGCACGCGTAACGCCAGGCGTGGACGGAAGAGGACCAGCACGTCACCGCGCAGTAGTCCGGTGACGAGGGAGACGAGGGCGAGCAGGAGTCCGGCGCAGGCCGAGTAGAAGACCACGGGGTCGGCCGCCAACCGTTGCCAGGTGAGCGGTTCGCTGCCGATCATGATCACCATTCGGGCCTGTCGTCGAGGGTCGCACCGAACGGGCTGGTGCTCAGGTCGCCCGTGCGCGCCATGCGCAGGAGCTCCGCCTGGGCCGCCCGCTCGCCGGGGCTTCGCCCCAGGACGCTGCGGCCGGCCGCCTCGAGGCCGACCAACCCGCGCTGCAACGCGTAGAGAGCGGCCGGGTAGTGACGCCGACCGACGATCAGCCCGCCCCGTCGCCCCTCGACGCCGAACGCGGGGTGAGCAGGCGTGGAGCTGCCACCCAGGTGCACCACGGGCGAGTCGACCAGGAGGCTGTGGCGCCCGGTCGCGGCCAGCCGGAGGCCGAAGTCCAGGTCCTCGTTCCAGAAGCGGAAGGTCTCGTCGTAGCCTCCCAGCGCGAGCCAATCGGCGCGCCTGATCAGGTGCAAGCAGCCCGACAGCCAGGGCACCACCACGCTCGCCGGCCCTCTCGAACCGCGGGTGGCCTGAGCGCGGCGGGCCAGGGCCCGGTAGTGCCGCCCGTACCAGACCCCGAGGGACTGCGGTCTTCCGCTCTCGTCCTTGGGCAGTGGCCCGGCGGCGCCGGCGCCCGGGTCACTCGCCAGCGCACCCGTCAGGTCGGTGAACGTGCGCGCGCTCACCATGACGTCGGCGTTCATCAGCGCCAGGTAATCGGTGTCCGCGTCGGCCAGGCCCGTGTTCACCGCATGGGCGTAGGAGTGGTTGGCACACGGCACGTAGGTGACCGCCCCGTAGGCGACCGCGATCTCGCGCTCGAACGTAGCGGTAGGGTCCGTGTCGACCAGCCTCACGTCGGCATGCGGGGCGGCCGCCAGCACGAGGCCCAGGCACTCGAGCGTCAGCTTGGGCGTGCGGTAGTTGACGACCGCTACCGCCAGGCGCGTTTCAGCCATGCTGAACAGCATGCCACGAGCGGACGGCCGTCACCGCCGCCTCGCGGCGGCACATGCGTCTCATGCGCGAGGAAGTAACATGCTTCGTGCCAAGTCCCGACCCTCTCCACCGCTCCTCGCGCGAGCTCCTCGATCGCCCCCCTCGCCTGGGCGTGGCGCTCGGCGGCGGCAGCGCCCGCGGTTACGCTCACTTAGGCGCCCTAGCCAGCCTGGAGCGCAACGGCCTCGTTCCCGACGTCATCGCCGGCACCAGCTTCGGGGCGGTCGTCGGCGCGCTCTACGCCACCGGCAGGCCCCTGCCCGAGCTCCTCGAGCAGGCCGAGGCCATGCGCAGGCGCGACGTGTTTCCCTACGTGGCCGACTTCGGCCTTCACCGAGCGGCCCTGTTCCGCGGCAGGCGCCTCGAGGCGTTCTTCGACCGCTTGCTGGAGGGCCGTGACTTCGACGACCTACAGAAGCGCCTGGTGGTCGTCACCACCGACATCGATTCGGGGGAGACCGTTCTCCTGCAGCGCGGCCCGCTGGCGCTCGCCCTGCGCGCCAGCACTGCTATCCCAGGAGTCTTCGCCCCCGCGATCGTGGACGGTCGGCGGCTCATCGATGGCGGCATCGGTTCGCCGGTGCCGCTGAGCACGCTCGACGATCTCGAGGTAGACGTAGCCATCGGCATCGGCGCGGGCATGGAGGCGGCCGACTCCAGCGCCATCCGGCTGGCGCGGCGCATCCTCGCCTCGGACGGCGCTCAGCGCTGGCAGTCGCGTGCAGCAAGCGCGACTCCGAAGGGTGCCTTCGGGCGCCTGGGCCGGGCCCTGGCCTTCGCGGCCGGCGGTTGGGCGGTTGCAGGCGGAGAGAACCACGACCCGGAGCCAGAAGGGCAGACCTGCCGGCATTTCGAGGTGCACACCCGGCCGCCCATCCACTGGCTGAACTTCAACCGCGCGGGTGAGGCCATCCGCGCCGGCGACGCGGCGCTGAGCCGACTGATGCCCACGCTGCAACTCGCCATGGCGCAAGTCTGAGCCCGCGCTCGGGCACGGTCAGAGGATCCGCTTACCCAGCAAGCTGGCCGCCATCTCCACCAAGATGGCGGCCGTCTCGTTGGCCCTGTCGACGATGGGGTTGACCTCGACCAGGTCGAGGCTCGTCACCCGCTCGGAGTCGGCCAGCAGTTCCATGAGCAGGTGCGCCTCGCGGTACGAGAGGCCGCCGGGCTCGGGGGTCCCGACCCCGGGCGCGATGCTCGGGTCGAGGGCATCGGCGTCGAAGGACACGTGGAGGCGCTCCAGGCGCCCCAGCTGTTCCAGGGCCGCGGACGCCAGGTACGCGACGCCGTGCAGGTCGACGTCCTTCATCGTGAAGGCCGTGACGCCGAGTTCCGCCAGGAGCTGGCGTTCGCCGGGATCCACGCTGCGAAGCCCGAAGTAGACCACGTGCTCGGGTCTGACCACGGCCCCACCGCCCCACATGGACGTGAAGCGTTCGTCGCCCAGCCCCAGCAGGTGTGCCACCGGCATGCCATGGACGTTGCCCGACGGGCTGGTGGCCGGGGTGTTGATGTCGGCGTGGGCGTCGACCCATAGGAGGCCGGTGTCGTGACCGTGGCTGAGCCCCGCCACCGTGCCCATGCTGATCGAGTGATCGCCACCGAGCGTGACCACGAAGTCGCTGGCCGGCAGGCCCCTCAGCGTGCGCAGAACGGTGGTGCACGTGGCGGCTATCGCGTCCGCGTGGTGCGGCCCGGCCAGGGACGGTAGGTGCTCGGAGGCCTCGGCGAGCGGCGTGTCGACGTTGCCCAGGTCGACGACCTCGAGGCTCAACTCCCGCAGGGCCGGGGCCAATCGGGCGAGGCGCAGGGCGCTCGGGCCCATGTCTACACCGCGGCGGCCCGCTCCTAAGTCCATGGGCACGCCCAATACTTTGACTTTCCGCATGTGGGTCACGCTAGCATGGGCGCCCCGCAAGCACGGGCCCGGTCAGCGCTTGACGCCGGCGGGCCGCTTCCAACTCCGGCCGGCTTCCTCGAGGAGCGCGTAGGCGGCGTGCGGACCCATGCCCCCCGCCTCGTAGAACTCGGGCGTGGGTTTGCGGAAGTCGATGTAATCGATGATCGGGTCGATTATCCGCCACTGCGCCTCGACCTCGTCGGCACGCATGAACAGCGTCGGGTCGCCCTCCATGACGTCGAGCAGGAGCGTCTCGTAGGCCTCCGGGACGCTGCCCTCGAAGCTGGTCTGATAGGTGAAGTCGAGGCCGATCCGGTCCAGCTCGACCCGCTGCCCCGGCCGCTTGCCGTTGAAGCGGATGGTCATGCCCTCGTTCGGGACGATGCGCAAGACGAGCCGGTCCGTGTTGACGGGAGCCGACAGCTTGAAGGGCACGTGCGGGGGCGCCTTGTACTGCAGCACTATCTCGCTCGCCTTGGCCTCGAGGCGCTTGCCGGAGCGCAGGTAGAAGGGCACTCCGGCCCAACGCCAGTTCTCGACGTTGAGCTGCATGGCGGCGAACGTGGCCTGCTTGGAGCTGGGGTCGACCTCCGGCTCCTGCCTGTAACCCACCATGCCGTTGCCGCTGACGTACTGGCCCAGAACGGTTGACTCGGGGTGAGGGCAGGCAACCGCGCTGAAGAGCTTGACCTTCTCGTCGCGCACGTTGCGCGCGTCGAACCGGACGGGCGGCTCCATGGCCACGAGCGCGAGGAGCTGCAGGAGGTGGTTCTGGAAGACGTCGCGGAGTACCCCGGCGGCCTCGTAGAACTCGCCGCGGCCCTCGACGCCCATCGGCTCGATCATCGTTATCTGAACGTGGTCTATGAACCGGTTGTTCCAGATGGGCTCGAACATGGTGTTCGCGAAGCGCAAGACGCCCAGGTTCTGGGCGGTCTCCTTCGCCAGGTAGTGGTCGATCCGGTAGATCTGCTTCTCGTCGAAGTGCTTCAGCAGCTCGGCGTTCAGCGCCTTGGCCGAGTCCTCGTCCTCGCCGAAGGGCTTCTCTACGACCAGCCGCGTGAACTTGCCGTCGGAGGCGGGCTTGGTCAGCCCGGCCTCCTCGAGCGACCTGGCTATGCGGCTGTAGACCTCTGGAGGCGTTGCCATGTAGAACACGGTTCCGGGCAGGTCCAGATCGTGCAGCTTTGCCGCTAGCTTCACGAAGCCGTCGTCGCTCTGGTAATCGCCCTGGACGTAGGTCATGCGAGACGCCAGGGCGTCCCAGGCGGCTTGGTCGATGTCCGGCAGTTCCTTGGCGATCTCCTGCCCCAGCAGGTCGCGCATGCCGTCGTCCGTCAGGTCGCGGCGGGCATGGCCGATGATGACGCTGTGCTCGTTGAGCTCGCCCTTGACGTGGAGCTGATAGAGGGCGGGGATCAGCTTGCGGGCGGTCAGGTCGCCGGTGACGCCGAAGATCACGAACGCGCAGGCGGGAGCGGGCCGGGAGAGCGCCACCGTGTCCGGCGCTCCCGGTTCCGCCAGGCGCTCCCTCCTTCTGGCGTCAGGCTCGCCCTTCGCGGCGCTGCTCATCAGCCGGCCTTCTTGGTCTTGTGGCCGCCGAACTGGTGGCGCAGCGCCGCTATGGCCCTGTTCGAGAAGGCGTCCTTCTCGCGGCTGGCGAAGCGCGCGTAGAGGGCGGCCGTCACCGCCGGCATCGGGACGGCGTTGGCCACGGCGAAGTCGACGGTCCAACGACCCATGCCGCTGTCGGCCACGTAGCCCTCGAGGTGCTCCAGGCGCGGGTCGTCGTGAAGGGCGTGCGCGAGGAGCTCCAGCAGCCACGACCGCACGACGGCCCCGTGGCCCCACAGGTCGGCTATGGCCGGCAGGTCGAGGTCGTGATGCGGGTACGTGGCCAGCGCCTCGAACCCCTCGCCGTACGCCTGCAGCATGCCGTACTCGATGCCGTTATGGATCATCTTGACGAAGTGACCGGTGCCCTCTGGGCCGACATGGGCCAGCCCCCCCTCGGGGGCGAGCGTCTCGAGGATGGGTTTGGCGATCTCGAACGCCTCGTCTTTACCGCCGACCATCAGGCAGTAGCCTTCTTCGAGCCCCCACACGCCGCCCGAGACGCCGGCATCGAGCCACAACACGCCCGCCTTCTCGGCCTGGGCGGCGCGGCGCTGCGAGTCCTCCCAGTTGGAGTTGGCGCCGTCGACGAGGACGTCCCCGGGCGAGAGTGCGGAGAGGGCCTGCTGGACCACCTGCTCGGTGGCGTCGCCCGAGGGCACCATGCACCACACCACGCGCGGGGCCTTCAGCTGAGCAACGGCCTCGGCCACGCTCGCTGCGCCGCGGGCGCCTTCCTCTACGAGTTCCTGGACCGGCGCAGCGGCCAGGTCCGTCACCACGGGTGCGTGTCCGCCCTGCATCAGCCGGCGACTCATGTCGGCGCCCATACGTCCAAGTCCGACGATCGCGAGTTCCATGAGGTACCTCCTAGCGCGCCCTTCCCGGCGCGCACCGCCTTTGATGCTAGCAGGGGAGCGTGATAAACTGCGCGCCGTTGACGCACGCCGGTCTCGTGGGGGACGCTTTAGCGGCGCACCGAGCCGCGCGACACCTCACCGAGGGTGGAGGCACGAGTGAAGCTCGAAACAGGGACCGTGGACGGGGCAGGTGAGCAGGTAGCGAACCCGCATGCCGCGGCACTCGAACTACTGCAGCGTGGCGCCGAGCAGATCGTGCCCGCGGGCGGGCTCGAGGAGAAGCTGAAGCTGGCGGCCGAGGAGGGTCGGCAGCTGCGCGCCAAGCTGGGGGTCGACCCTTCCAGCGCCGACCTGCACGTCGGCCACGCCGTGGTGCTCCGCAAGCTGCGCCAGTTCCAGGACCTTGGGCACAAGGTGGTGCTCATCGTCGGCGACTTCACGGGCATGATCGGCGACCCTTCGGGCCGCAACAAGACGCGTCCCGTCCTCACGCTCGAGGAGACGCGCCGCAACGGCGAGACCTACGTGGCGCAGGCCACGCGGATCCTCGACACCGACCCCGACAAGCTCGAGATCAGGCACAACAGCGAGTGGCTGGAGCCCCTCGGCTTCGCCGACGTGGTCCGGCTCGCCTCCAACTACACGGTGGCGCGGATGCTGGAGCGCGACGACTTCACGAAGCGGTTCCAGAGCGGCGTGCCCATCTCGGTGCACGAGTTCCTCTACCCGCTGGCGCAGGCCTACGACTCGGTGGCGATCCGGGCGGACGTCGAACTGGGAGGCACCGACCAGCTCTTCAACCTGCTGGTCGGCCGCGACGTGCAGCGCGCCTACGGCCAGGAGCCGCAGGTGGCCCTCACGACGCCCCTGTTGGTGGGGCTCGACGGGTCCGAGAAGATGTCGAAGTCGCTCGGCAACTACATCGGCATCGCGGGGCCGCCCGAGGTCATGTTCAAGAAGGCGATGCAGGTCACGGATCCGCTGCTGGTGCAGTACGCCGAGCTGTGCACCGATCTCGATCCGGAGGTGGTGCGCGCCCAGCTCGCTGCGGACCCGGTGGGAGCCCACCGCACCTTCGCCAGGGCCCTCGTGAGCATCTATCACGGTGCCGATCAGGTGGGCCCGGCGGAACGGCGCTACGACGAGGTTGCCAAGGGCCACATTCCGGATGACGTGACCGAGGTGGCCGTGGCCGCCGACGAGTTCGACGAGGGCGGCGTGGGGGTTCTCCGCCTGGCCGTCCTAGCCGGGCTGGCGGCGTCCAATGGCGAGGCGCGCCGCCTCGTCTCGAACCGCGGCTTGCGCCTCGACGGGCAGCCCGTGACCGATCCACAGGCGCGCTTGGGCCTCGAGCAGCCCGTCGTGCTCCAGCGTGGCAAGGACGCGTTCGTGAGGGTGCGCCGGGCGTGAGCCCCACCCGGCGCGGTCCCGGGGGCGCAACCTGCGCTTAGGGCCCCGCTCTGCGAGGGCTTCTCGACCTCAGACGGCGAGGACGTAGGCGATCTCGAGGAGTTCGCGGTCTATGTCCTTCGGGTACTTTTCGAGCTCCATGAACGGGATCTTGACGACCTCGCGCCTGTTGGTGCCCACCATCACGCCCCGGTGGCCGGCGACCAGCGTGCGCACGGAGTGGTAGCCGAGACGCGAAGCGAGGACGCGGTCGCGGGCGTTCGGGCTGCCGCCGCGCTGCGTGTGGCCCAGGATGACGGTGCGCACGTCGTAGCCGCACGAGTCCTCGATGGCCTTCTGCAGGCCGACCGCACCGCCGTCGAACGCCCCCTCCGCCACCACGACGATGCTGGACGTCTTGCCCCGCTCCTCCGCCCGCTGGAGGAGGTCGACCACCTCGTCCGACCCGACGGGCGCTTCGGGTACGAGGATCACCTCGGCGCCCCCGGCCACCCCCACGGCCAGGGCGATGTGGCCGGCGCGGCGCCCCATCACCTCGATGAGGAAGAGGCGGTCGTGACTGGCGGCCGTGTCGCGCAGGCGGTCGACGGCGTCGAGCGCCACGTCCAGCGCGGTGCTGAAGCCGATGGAGACGTCGGTGCCGTTGATGTCGTTGTCGATGGTCGCCGGGATGCCGACGGTGGCGACCCCCTGCTCCTCATGGATGAGTTGAGCGCCCCTGAAGCTGCCGTCGCCGCCGATGACGACGAGCCCGTCGACGGCGTGGCGCCTCAAGGTGTCGGCCGCCACCGCCCGGCCTTCGGGGGTGTAGAACGCCTCACAGCGCGCCGTGCGCAAGACGGTGCCCCCACGCTGCAAGATGTTGGCCACCGCGCGCGGGCCGAGTTCGGCCATGTCGTCCTCGACGAGGCCCTCGAAACCGCGCTGGATGCCGCTGACCCTGATGTCGCCGTGGACGGCCGTACGAACGACCGCGCGGATGGCGGCGTTCATGCCCGGCGCGTCCCCCCCGCTGGTAAGCACGGCGATATGTTTGACGACGTTCACGAGCACCGAGTATAGCCCCGCCAGTTCGTGCTTCTCACAGGGACGGGTGCCCCGGGCGCCGCGCGTTACGTACGTGCAAAGATGAACGACGTATGAATATCGTCGCGTTGAAGGAAACCGTAAGCGGTGAGCGGAGAACTCCCATCACCCCTCAGGTGGCCGACAAGCTCGTGAAGCTGGGCGCCACTGTCACCTTGGAGCCCGGAGTGGGCGCGAGTTCCTACTTCGGTGACGAGGAGTACGCCAAGGCCGGCGCCACCTTCGAGCCCGACCGTGGCAAGCTGCTGGAAGCGGCCGACTTGTTCCTCGCGGTGCAGCCGCCGGCGCTGGAAACGGTCGAGGGCCTGAAGCGAGGGGCGCGGGTGGCCGGATTCCTCGACCCGTTCTTCAACCACGACCTGGTGCGCGCCCTGGCCGCCAAGGGCGTAGATGCGCTCTGCATGGAGCTCATCCCGCGCACGACCTACGCGCAGAAGATGGACGCGCTCTCGAGCCAGGCCAGCCTTGCCGGCTACGCCGCCGTGATCCTGGCAGCGGAGCGCTCGGTCAAGGCGTTCCCCATGATGAGCACGCCCGCCGGCACCATCCCGCCGGCGCGCGTGTTCGTGGTGGGAGCGGGCGTCGCCGGGCTGCAAGCGATAGCCACCGCCAAGCGCCTTGGCGCCAGGGTGGAGGCCTACGACACGCGGCCGGTCGTCAAGGAGCAGGTGCAGTCGCTGGGCGCCAGGTTCGTCGAGATAGACGTCGGCGACACGGGCCAGACGGAGCAGGGCTACGCGAAGGAGATGACGGCCGAACAGCTCGAGTCGCAGCGCAAGCAGATGGCCAAGGTCTGCGCCGGCTCCGACGTCATCGTCACGACGGCCCAGGTGTTCGGCCGGCGGGCGCCTGTCATCATCAGCGCCGACATGGTCGCAGGCATGCGCGCCGGCAGCGTAATCGTCGATCTCGCCGCCAGCACCGGGGGCAACGTGGAGGGTTCCAGTTCGGGCGAGGAGGTCGTCACCGCCAACGGCGTGCGCATCGTCGGCCTCGCCAACATGCCCGCCGAGGTGGCCAAGGACGCCAGTCAGGTCTACGCCAACAACTTGTACCTGCTCCTCGAGCACGCCTGGGACAAAGAAGCCAAGACCCTGCGCCTCGACGTGGAAGACGACGTCGTGGGCGCGTGCCTGCTCATCGCCAACGGTGAGATCCGCGACGCTCGGGTGCGCACCGCGCTCGGGGAAGGTTGACCGTCATGCTGCTCCTACTTGCCTTCGTACTCTCCGTCTTCTTGGGCTTCGAGCTCATCAACAAGGTGCCGTCGCAGCTGCACACGCCGCTGATGTCGGGCTCCAACGCCATCTCAGGCATCACCATCGTGGCCGCCCTCGCCGCCACGGCGGTGGAGGGCACGCTCGGCACCGTGCTCGCGCTCCTGGCCATCATCGCGGCCACCGTCAACATCGTCGGCGGCTACCTGGTGACCGACCGCATGCTGGGCATGTTCCGCGCCGGCGACAAGGACAAGTGAGACGGCCGTGACGACGTTGATCCAACTCGCATACCTGGTGGCTGCCGCGCTGTTCATCTTCGGCCTCAAGATGCTGGGCCGCGCCCAGACGGCGCGGCGCGGCAACATGATCTCGGCCACCGCGATGCTCATCGCCGTGGTGGCGACGCTCTTCCTGGCGGGGCTCGATTACACCTACATCATCATCGGCCTGATCGTCGGCACGGCCATCGGCGTTTTCATAGCGCGCACCGTGAAGATGACGGCCATGCCCGAGATGGTCGCCCTGCTGAACGGCTCGGGCGGCCTCGCGTCCATGCTGGTGGGCTGGAACGAGTACATCCGCAACCCGCACGCCGACCCGGTGACGGCCATCTCGATCTTCGTGGCCGTCGTGGTGGGCGCGGTGACGACGACGGGCTCGGCGATGGCCTGGGCCAAGCTCTCCGAGAAGATGCCCGGCAAGCCCATCCTGTTCTCGGCGCAGCAACTCGCCAACGCGGCCATCCTCGGCGCCACGCTTATCCTGGGCGTGCTCTTCGTGCTGTTCCCCGGCTCGAGCTACGCCTTGCTGCTCATCTTCCTCGTGCTCGGGCTGGCGCTCGGGGTGCTGGCGGTGCTGCCCATCGGTGGCGCCGACATGCCCATAGTCATCTCGCTGCTCAACAGCTACTCCGGCATCGCGGGCGCGGCGGCCGGCTTCGCCATCGGCAACACGGTGTTGGTGGTGGCGGGCTCCCTGGTCGGCGCCTCGGGCATCATCCTCACCCAGATCATGTGCAAGGCCATGAACCGGTCGCTGGCGAACGTGCTGTTCAGCGGCTTCGGCGCGGTGACGACTTCCTCCAGCGGTCCGGTGGAGGGCGAGGTCAAGGCGATGACCGCCGACGACGCCTACTACGTCCTCGAGGCGGCCTCGAACGTGATCTTCGTGCCCGGTTACGGTATGGCCGTGGCGCAGGCCCAGCACGTGGTCAAGGAGCTTGCCGACCTCCTCGAGAAGAACGGCGCCGAGGTGCGCTACGTCATCCACCCGGTTGCCGGTCGGATGCCCGGCCACATGAACGTGCTGCTGGCCGAGGCGAACGTGCCGTACGAGCAGCTGGTGGAGCCCGAGGACGTGAACCCGACGATGGAGATGGTCGACGTGGCCGTGGTCATCGGCGCCAACGACGTCGTCAACCCGGCCGCGCGCGAAGACGAGGGTAGCCCCCTATACGGCATGCCCATCATCAACGTCGACATGGCCCGCACCTGCTTCGTGCTCAAGCGCTCGATGAACCCGGGCTTCTCCGGCGTGGAGAACCCGCTCTTCTACAAGCCCAACACGCGCATGCTCTTCGGCGACGCCAAGGCGACGCTGGGCGCGCTCGTGGCGGAGTTCAAGGACGCCTGAGCCCCGCGGTTCCGTAATGCGCGCTCCTCGGCGCCACCCAAGAAGGTGGCGCCGAGTGTCATCTCGGGCCTCGAACGCCACCGGCGCTTGACGTGATAAGAAAAGTTGACAACAAGAGACTCAAGTCACTATCATCGTCGCATGGATGCCGAACGCTTCACCGAGGCCGCGCTTCAACTCGTCGCTAGCGCCCAACAGGTGGCGCGCACCCGCCAGAACCAGCAAGTAGGCCCGCTGCACCTGGCGGCCTCGCTGCTCGCCGATCCCTCCGGGCTCCCGAGCCGCGTCGTAGAACGCGCGGGGGCGGACCCCGAGGCCGCGCGGGCGACGATAGACGCGGGCCTCGCCAAACTTCCCGTCGTGAGCGGGGCCGACGGACAGTTCATGAGCCCCGTGCTCGGCAACGCGTTCACGCGGGCGGAGGAGTTGGCCAAGGAGTGGCAGGACGCCTTCGTCGCGGCCGACACGCTCCTCGTCGCGTTGCGCGACACGGCCGGCAAGGAACTCGACGCGCTGCCTCCCGCCAGGGCGCTCGAGGAGGCCGCCAAGGCCATAAGGGGCGGCCAGAACGTGGACAGCCGCACCGCCGAGAGCACCTTCGAGGCGCTCGAGACCTACGGCATAGACCTCACGCAGCGCGCTCGCGAGGGCAAGCTCGACCCCGTCATAGGGCGCGACGAGGAGATCCGCCGCGCCGTGCAGATCCTCCTGCGCCGGACCAAGAACAACCCGGTGCTGATAGGCGAGCCCGGCGTCGGCAAGACCGCCATCGCCGAGGGGCTGGCGCTTCGCATCGTCAACAAGGACGTGCCGCAAGGGCTGCAGAACAAGCGCATAGTCCAGCTCGACATGGGCAGCCTCCTTGCTGGGGCCAAGTACCGGGGTGAGTTCGAGGAGCGGCTCAAGGCGGTCATCGAGGAGACCGCCAGGTCGGCCGGCGACATCGTCTTGTTCATCGACGAGCTGCACACGATCGTCGGCGCCGGCAAGGCCGAGGGGGCCGTCGACGCCGGGAACATGCTGAAGCCGTCGTTGGCGCGCGGCGAGCTGCGCATGATCGGCGCCACCACGCTGGAGGAGTACCGCACCATCGAGAAGGATGCCGCCCTGGAGCGGCGGTTCCAGCCCATCTTCGTGGACGAGCCCACGGTGGAGGAGACCATCTCCATCCTCCGCGGCATCAAGGATAAGTACGAGGTGCACCACGGCGTCGGCATCACCGACGTGGCCATCATCGCGGCCGCCACCATGGCGCACCGCTACATCTCCGATCGGCGCCTGCCCGACTCGGCCATCGACCTGATCGACGAGGCCGCCAGCCGCATCCGCGTTCAGCTCGACTCGCTTCCCGAGGAGATCGACGACCTGCGGCGCCGCAAGCTGCAACTCGAGATAGAGCACGAGGCGGTGAAGCGCGAGTCCGACCCGGACTCCGCGGCGCGCATCCTGCGCATCGAGGAGGAGTTGAAGGTGATCGCCGATCAGATCGGCCAGGCCCAGGCCGACTGGGAGGCCGAGCGGGGCGTGCTCGAGGAGTGGCGCGCGGACCAGGAGGAGCTCGACCGCGTGCGCACCCAGATCGAGGCAGCCGAACGCGACTACGACCTCGCCACCGCCGCCAAGCTCCGCTACGGCGAGCTGCCGAAGCTGGAGGCGGAGGTCAAGCGCCTCGCCGAGAAGCTCGACGACGCGCGCTACGTGCGCCTCGAGGTAGGTGAGGAGGAGGTGGCGCAGGTCGTGGCGCGCGCCACGCGCATCCCGGTGGCACGGCTGTTGGAGGGCGAGCGCGAGAAGCTCCTCCGACTCGAGGACGAACTGCACGTGCGCGTGGTCGGTCAGGACGAGGCCATCACGGCGGTGGCGGACGCCATCCGCCGCTCCCGCGCCGGGCTCGCGGACCCCAACCGCCCGATCGGGTCCTTCATCTTCTTGGGCCCCACCGGTGTCGGCAAGACCGAGACCGCCAAGGCCCTGGCCGCCCAGCTCTTCGACAGCGAAGACAAGCTGATCCGACTCGACATGTCGGAGTACATGGAGCGCCACAACGTCGCCAAGCTGATAGGCGCCCCTCCCGGCTACGTCGGCTACGAGGAGGGCGGCCAACTCACCGAGGCCGTCCGCCGCCAGCCCTACTCGGTGATCCTCTTGGACGAGATAGAGAAGGCCCACGTGGACGTGTTCAACACGCTGTTGCAGGTGCTCGACGACGGCCGTCTCACCGACGCTCAGGGGCGCACCGTCGACTTCCGCAACACGGTGGTCATAATGACGAGCAACATCGGCTCGCCGCAGATCCTCGAAGCCGGCAGGCTGGGCGCCGATCACGAGACGCTCAAGACCACGGTGGTCGCTGAGTTGCGCAACCACTTCCGGCCCGAGTTCTTGAACCGCGTGGACGAGGTCATCGTCTTCCACGCCCTCGACCAGGGGCAGATCCGCACGATCGCGACCTTGCAGGTCGAGCGCTTGCAGCACCGGCTCGACGAGCGCCGGATAACGCTGGCGCTCTCGGAGGCGGCCCTCGACGAGCTGGCCCGCGTCGGTTTCGACCCGGTCTTCGGCGCCCGCCCCCTGAAGCGGGCCGTGAGGGACTACCTCGAGACCCCGCTCGCCCGCGAGATCCTCGCCGGGCGCATAGCGGATGGCGATACGGTCGAGGTGGAACCGGGCCTCGAGCCCGGTGCGCCGTTCAGGTTCGAGGTGCGCGAACTGGCGCCGGCGAACTGAGGGGCAGGCCCGGTCCGCCCCCTGGCTGGTCAGCCGGACTGCCTGGCAAGCTGCCGTTCGCGCGCTACCTCGATGGCCAGCTCCGTCGTCACGAAGTCGGCCGCGCCGTCGCGGGTGATCTCCTCGTAGACGCCCATGCGCTTCAGCAGGGCCTTGGGTTGAGGCTGGAGTCCGGAGATGAGCAACGCGATGCCGCGGCGCGAGAGCCTATCGTGGATCGCCCGCAGCGCGGTCACGCCCGTGGCGTCCATGACGGGCACGCGCTTCAGACGCAAGACCACCACCTTGATGCCCTTGTCGACTTTCACGAGCTGGTCGATGAAGCGCTCGGCGGCGCCGAAGAAGACGGGCCCGTCGACGCGGTAGGCGATGACGTGCTTTTCAAGCAGCCGCTGCTCGGCCTCGACGTCCTCGTCGGAGTCGCGGTGCGGCCCGTCGCCCGCGAGCTTTATCGGGTCGACGGTGAACATGTTGCTCATGCGCACGATGAACAAGATCGCGGCGGCCACCAGCCCGACCTCGATGGCGAGGATGAGGTCGAACAAGATGGTGACCGTCATGGTCAGTAGCAGCACGAACGCGTCCGACTTGGTGCTGCGCATGATTAGCGAGGCGGCCTCGCGCTCGACCATCCGCACCGCGACGACCATGAGGATGCCGCCGAGGACGGCCAGCGGGATCTGCGAGGCGAGCGGCGCGAGGAAGAGGATCACGACCAGGAGCGTCAGGCCGTGGACTATGCCTGCGAGGCGCGTGCGCGCGCCCGAGCGCACGTTGACCGCGGTGCGCGCGAGGGCCGCGGTGGAGGGGAGACCGCCGAACAGCCCCGATGCGATGTTCCCCAGGCCCTGGCCGAACAGCTCGCGGTCCGGGTCGTGCTTCTCGCCGACCGTCATGCCGTCGGCGACCACGGCGCAGAGCAGGCTCTCCAGCGCCGCCAGGACGGCCACGGCGACGGCGGCCCTCGACAGCTCGACCCACGCCCCCGCCAGCGCGAGGTCGGGCAGCTTGGGCATGGGAAGCGACCTGGGGATCTCGCCGATGCGGGCAACGTCGAGGAAGGCGGGCATGAGCGACACGAGCGTGACCAGCACGAGCGCGGCCATGCTGGCGGGTATGAAGGAGAGAGCCGGAACGCGCCCCCAGGCGAGCATCGCCACGATGGTGATGAGCGCCAGGAGTATGGGCAGGATCTGCGGGGCGGCCACGAACTCGCGCGCGGTCTGGTAAGCGATGAGCACGATGCTCTCCCCGTGCGGCGCCTTCACGCCGAGCACGTTCGGAAGCTGCTGCAAGAAGATGATGGCGGCGATGCCGTTGGTGAAGCCCGTCACGACCGGCCACGGGATAAACCTCACGTAGCTGCCGACGCCGGCGAACGCGAGCACGAGCAGCACGAGCCCGGCGCCGATCCCCAGGATCGGTAGCGCTCCTGGCCCATGGTGCGCGACGATGGGAAGCAGCACGGCCGTCATGGCGCCCGTCGGGCCCGTGACCTGGAAGTTGGAGCCGCCGAAGAACGAGGCCACCACGCCGGCGACGATCGCGGTGACGATACCCGCCGTCGCGCCGACCCCCGCCGTCACCCCGAACCCGAGAGCCAACGGCAGCGCGACGAAGGCGACCGTGATACCCGCGAGGACGTCCACCCGCACGTACTTCGGTCTGTAGTCCCCGGGCCTCGGGAGGAACTTGAGCACGCGCCCGAGCGTTGCGCTTCGCCTGGAGGTTGTCGTCTGCACCGATGTCTCCTTATCGGGGTCCGCGCGCCAGGGCGCGAGACCCGCACAGCTCCGTCAACGATGATGCTCCCGTGCGCCCGTTACGGCAAGACCACTGGCGCTTCCGCTGCGGCGCCGGGGAGGCGGTAACGTTGACGGATGAGCACCGACTTCCTCACTGACCTACTCCTCGTCGTCCCGCACCCCGACGACGAGGTGTTCGGCTCGGCAGGTATCCTGGCACGCACGGCGGCCGCCGGGCGCACCGCCACTCTAACGCTCACCCGTGGCGCCGCCGGCCGGACCCTTGGGCTCTGCGCGCGCTCGGAGCTGGCCGACAGGCGTGAGAAGGAGCTGCGCGCGTCGCTGGCCGTCCTTGGTGTTCAGGACGTGACCATCCTCGACCACCAAGACTACGTCCCCGACGCGGATCGCGGCCTGGCGGAACATCCGGGCCTCGCCGGCCTTGATTTCGCTGAGCTGCTCGCCGAAGTCCTCGCCGTGATGAACCGCACCAGGCCTCGGGCGCTGCTCACCTTCCCACCCAACGGGTCCAATGGGCACCCCGACCATTGCCTCACCCATCGCCTCGCCATAGGTGCGTTCAACGCGGCCGACGTCAAGCCGGAGCGGCTCTACTACTTCGCGAGCGCAAGGCGCTTCGAGGGCCCCCAGCGGCCCGGGTTCTTGAGCGAGAGCGAGATGCACGGGCGCTACCTCGCGCCCACGCATGCCGCCCTCGTGGGCGGCGAGCTCGAGCCCAAGCTCGCCGCCATGGGTTGCCACGAGACGCAGGCCCTGTCCGTCCTCGGGTTCATGCGCAACTCGCCCGGCCGGTTGCTGGAGGAGACCTTCCACCGCGCACACCCTCCGGTGGCCGCCGGTGCCGAGGTGGAGCACGTCAGCTTCCTCTGAGGGAGGCCGCTCGCGTGTGGCATCTTCTGCGTGGTGGACGCTAGTCCGTGGTAGCGTTGCTCATGCTATTCAGGCGTCAACGCGCGCCGGACCTGGCACCCGCTCACGAGGCCCTGGCCAAGGGCCAGTACGAGGTGGCCTTCGCGGTGCTCGAAAGTGCCGTGAAGCGTGGTGGCGCTCGGGGTAACCAGGGTCCCATGTGGCTCCAACTCGCGGAGGTGTACGCGCTCTACGGTGACGAGGGCTTGGGGAACGGCCAACCCGCGCTGCGCAGCGCGGTGAGCACCGATCCGAAGCTCGGCTCGCACCCCCTATACCGCGCGCTCTTCTGGGAGTTCGCGGCCTACCGCGGTGCCGCGCTAAGCGACGTCAAACGCGGGCTCAAGGACGTGCCGGAGAGGCCGCCCGAGGTTCCCGGGGGCGGCCCGTCGGACGCCTTCGACGCCGTGGCCTCGTATCACGCCGCCGCCGCCCTGTTCGCCGTCGACGCCGCCAAGAGCGCCGGGCGCCGCCTAAGGGCGATCGAAGAGGGCGCCCTGCCCGCCTACCTGGAGTGGCGCCGCTGGTCCCTCGTCGGGCAGTGCAGCGAGGCCCTGGGTGAGTGGGAGGGCGCCGCCGACGCGTTCGCGCGCTCCGTCCAGCTGGCGCCGGAACTGGAGCGCGACGCCGAGCGTTTGAGCCTGGCGGGTGCGCTCGTAGAGCTCTTCCGCACCGAGGAAGCCCTCGAAAACCTGGCCGCCGTGGAAGCCACGGCTCTACAGGCGGAGGAACTCGCCGTCTACCACTACCTGCAAGGCCGCGCGCACCTCGACCTCGACAACCCCAACCTCGCCCTCGAGCACCTGCGCGAGGCGGCGTCGGCCGACGCTGAGCTCGGCGGCGCCACCTACAGCGTGGCGTTCGCCACCGCCCAGGCCCTCAGCGCGGCGGGTCGACCCGAGGAGGCCACCGTGGCCTTCGAGAGGGCGCTCGCCAACGTCCCGGCCGAACACAGGGCCTTCACGCAGCACGAGGCGGCCTACGCACTCATCGAGTGCGACCGGCTGGAGGAGGCAGGTGCGCTGCTCGGCGAGGTCGTCACCGATCCCACCTACTCGCACCGCGCGGACGCGCTGGCCGACCTGGCCGACGTTCGCCTGCGCTGCGGCGAGCTCGACTCGGCACGGACCCTCGCACAAGAAGCCCTCGAGCTGGGGGCCACCGCTCCCGCTTGCATCACCCTCGGCAGCGTCGCGTTCGAGTACTACCACCTCGAGGACGCCGCCGCCTGGTACGAACAGGCGCTCAGCGCCAGCCAGACCGGCGACCCTTTCTGGGTGGCCGCGCAGCAGATGCTCGCCGACGTCTACGCCCAGATGGGCGACGGTTACGTGGCGCGCGTCCTCCAGCATGCGCGCGCGGCGCTCGAGCACACGGAGGCGGGCAGCGAGTGGTACCTGCCGCTCAAGCAGTACGTCGACGATGCCAAGAGCCGCCTGGGCGGCTTCGAGCGCGTGCTGAACTGACCCCGAGAATTACAGTGGCCGTGAGCTGATGGAAGGCCTTCTCATCGCGGAGCAGCTGCGGGCACTGGCGCCGCTGCTGCCGGCGGAGCGGCTGGCCTGGCGTTTCCCCGACGACCGCACGGCCGTGCTACCGCTCCTCGAGGGGCGCTCCCTGTGGTTGGGTAGCCGGCCGCCGCGTCCCTACCTGGCGTTGAAGGAGGGCGCGCCGGAGGCGCTCAAGCCGCGCACGCCGTTCCAGCAGCAGCTCGCCTCGCGGGCGGTGGGCCCGCTCCTGGCCGCTACCCAACCGGCGCGCGATCGCGTGCTCAGGCTGACCTTCGGGACGTCCGAGGGGTTCGTGCCGGTGCCGGGCGTCGAGCTGGTGGCGGAGCTTACCGGCAGGAACTCCAACCTGGTCCTCGTCGAGGGCGGCAGGATGATCGGGGTGGAGCGCCAGGTTCTCGCCGACCGCAATCGTTACCGCGAGCTCAGGGTCGGCCTCGACTACCGGCCGCCGCCGCCTTACAGCAAACTCGACCCGATCGGCGCCCCCTTGGAGTCCATCGCCGCGGCGCTGCGCGGGAGCCGGCTCGCCCAGGTGGCGAGTGTGGTCGACGGCGTCGGGCCCGAACTCACGGCGGCCCTCAAGGCCGCCGCCGCGGCCGATGGCGTGGCCGCCGACACGAAGCTGGACGGCGACGCGCTGGCGCACGCGGCGCACCTGGTCGCGGAGGCGGCGCAGCGGCCGAGCGCCTTCCTGGCACGCTGGGGCGGAGTGCTCGACCCCATGAACGCGGCCCGCGAGGAGCGTCAGACGTTGGCCCTCGACAAGCTGGAGCGGCTGCTGAAGAAGGAGCTCAGGCTGGCCAGGCGCAAGGTGTCCGACGCCGTGACCGCCGTCTCGGCCGGTGAGGAGGCAGGCGAGCTGCGGCGCCAGGGCGACCTCCTCCTGGCGCGGGCGGCGGCCGTGCCGGCCGGGGCCGAGCAGGTCACGCTCCCGGGCTTCGACGGTACGGAGGAGACGCTGACGCTGGACCCACGGCTCGACGCCGCCGGCAACGCCAGAGCCCGCTACGACCAGGCCCGCAGGCGCGCGGCGCGGGCACAGCGGGCCCTGCGCGAACTGCCGGCACTGGAGGCGGCGGCCGCTGCCGCCCAAGCGGCGCTCGAGGCCGCGGCCACGCTGCCTGCCGGGGAGGTGCGTGCCAGGCTGCAAGCGGCCGAGAGCGGCGCCGCCCAGGCCGACAGGCGTTCAGCCGTGCCGGGCATCAGGTTCCAGGGCCCGCACGGCTTCGAGGTGGTGGTCGGCCGCAATGCCCGCGACAACGACAAGGTGACGTTCGGGGTCGCGCGCAGCCGCGACCTGTGGTTCCACGCCCAGGGTTACCGGGGCTCGCACGTGGTGGTGCGCTCCGGCGGCAAGGAAGTCCCGTTCGACACGGTGCTGTTCGCAGCGAGGCTGGCGGCCGGCCACTCGGAGGCCGGACGCGAGGACCGCGTGGCCGTCGACTATACCGAGCGCAAGAACGTCTGGCGGCCCAAGGGTGGGGCGCCGGGGGCCGTCAACTTCGCGCACCACCGCACGGTGGTGGTGGCGCCCGCGCGTGACGACGCGGGCGCGAGGGGCTGAGGGCCACTGCCGCGGCCCGCCGTTGCCGCCCGGTTCAGGCGATCCCAGAAGGCCTTCAGCCGGCCTTGCCGGCCGAGCCGAATACCCGCATCCGGTCGGCCACGACGCGCTTCATCTGCTCGCGCGCCGGCCCGAGTATCTTGCGGGGGTCGAACTCCTCCACCCTGTCCCTGAGCACCTCCCGCACGCTCGCCGTGAACGCCAGGCGCAAGTCGGTGTCGGTGTTGATCTTCGCGATGCCCTCGGTCACGGCCTGCCGCACGTCGTCCTCGTGGATCCCGCTGGCGTCGCCGATCACCCCACCGGCGGCGCGGAACCGCGTCACCAGCTCGGCCGGCACCCCGGAGGCGCCGTGCATGACGAGCGGAGCCTGCACCAGCTCCGCTATTGCCCTGATGCGGGCGTGGTCGATGAACGGCCGCCCCTTGCCCTTGTAGGCGCCGTGCGACGTACCGATGGCCACGGCCAGATAGTCGACGCCGCTCTCGGCCACGAAGCGCTGCGCCTCGTCCGGACGGGTGAGGGCTGCCTCTTCGGCGGTGACTTCGATGTGCTCCTCGATGCCGACCAGGCGCCCGATCTCCGCCTCTACCGTCACCCCGACCGCGTGAGCCGCCTCGACCACGCGGCGGGTCTCGGCCACGTTCGCGGCCTCGTCCAGGTGCGACATGTCGATCATCACCGACGTGAAACCCATGCGGATGGCGCGCAGGCACGACGCGTAACTGGAGCCGTGATCGAGGTGGATGGCAACGGGAACGCTCGCCTTACCGGCGAAGTACTTGACGATCTCCGGGAGGCCGGGCCCGCCGTACTTGAGGGCTCCCTCCGACATGGCGACGATGACGGGGCTGCGGAGCTCCTCCGCCGCTTCGATGATCGCTTGCGTCATCTCGAGGTTGTTGGTGTTGAACGCGCCCACGCCGTAGCCGGCGGCGCGTGCGGTAGCGAGGATCTCCAGGCCGGTGACTAGTCCCATGCGCCGATTCTACTTTCAGCAGGCCTACTCGTCGCTCTTGCGGCCGGAGCCCCGGCCCGCCGGTGGCAGCGTCGAGCGTCCGCCCACGAAGCCACCGGCGACTGCCAGGGACAGAGACAGCAGTAGGGTGACCGGGTCGTCGCGCTGGAAGAACACGAGTGCCAGCACCAGCAACACGGCCGAACCCAGGCGGCCGATGAACGCGCGGCGCTTGGGCAACAGGCGCCCAGGGTCGAACGTGAGGATGTGCGTGACCACGTACGTGAGGAGGAGCAGGACGAAGTAGGCCCAGACCGGCACCGCGGCGAGGAGGTCCATCAGCCGCCCGCCAGGAGCTCGACGGCCCGCAGGGCGGCGTCACAGGCGTTCGTTATGGCCGCTTTCACCTGCCACCTGCTCTTGTCACGCTCGCCGACGACGTTGCTGACGCCCCTGATCTCCACCATCGGCACGCCGAACGCCAGCGCCACCTGAGCCACGGCGCCGCCCTCCATCGACTCGATGGCCACGCCGTGCCGTTGGGCGAGCCAGCGCGCGTGGTCGTCGTCGGCCGTCACCGCCTCGCTCGTTGCGAACGGCACGGCGGCTATGTTCAGGGCGCCGGCCAGCCGGCCCACGAAGCGTTGATCGAACCAGAGCCGGTTGTAGGTCGGCGGGTCCGTCGTCAGCAGCGGGAAGCCTATGGCGTCCAGGCCCTCCCAGCCGGCGCCGTGGCCCACGCCGCTATCCACGTGGGTCTCGCTGGCCGCCGTCGCCACCTGGCCCGGCTCCGGTCCGGTGCCCGGGTAGGCGCCGCCGATCCCCACCAGCAGCAGGTGACGCGGCCTCAGCTCGGTCAGTGCGATGGCGGTGGCGGCCGCCGCGTTGACCTTGCCCACACCGGTCGTCCCCAGCACTACCTCGACCCCGGCGAGCCGACCCCGTTCGCGGTTCCACCACGGCACCGGCCGGCCGGGCACGGTCGTTGCCGCGCCGCCCTCGAGCGCCGCCTCCAGCGGGCCCAACTCGCCCCGGGTGGCCGCGAGGACGAGGACGTTCACGCCCGCTTCGTCGCCGCGGCCGTGGGCAGGGGCGGGAGAACTCACCGCCAGGACCTCAGGCCGCCACGGGCGGCATGTCGAGCAGGGCACGCACGAAGGCGGCGGCGTCGTAAGGCTGGAGATCGTCTTGGGCCTCGCCGACGCCGATGAACTTGATGGGGATGCCCAACTCGCGCGTGATGGGCAGCAGGATGCCACCCTTGGCGGTGCCGTCGAGCTTGGTGACCACGACGCCCGTCAGGGTGACGGCGTCATGGAACTTGCGGGCTTGCTCGAGGCCGTTCTGGCCGGTCACGGCGTCGAGCACCAACCAGGTGTCACGCGGCTCCCCCGGGTCCGCCTTGGCGATGACCCGCTTCACCTTCTTGAGTTCCTCCATGAGGTTGTGCTTGGTGTGCAGGCGGCCGGCGGTGTCGACCAGGAGCAGGTCGGTGCCGCGCGCCTTGCGTTGCTGCGCCGCATCGAACGCGACGGCGCCGGGGTCGCCGCCATCCGGGCCCGTGACGGTCGGGATGCCGAGGCGCTCGCCCCACACGGCCAACTGCGCGCTGCCGGCCGCGCGGAAGGTGTCGCCCGCCGCGAACATGACGCTGCGGCCGTGCGAGCGGTAGTAGTTGCCGAGCTTGGCGATGGTCGTCGTCTTGCCCACGCCGTTGACCCCGACGATCATGACGACCTTGCCGTCGGGCGCAACGACCTTGCGCGTCACGTCGAGGGCGAACCCGACGCGCCGCAACTTCTGGCGCATGCGGTCCGGCTCCAGCTGATCGAGGAGGGCCTTCTCGAGCGCCTCTCTGAACGAGGTCCCGCGGTCGCGTTCCGCTTTCGCTTCCGCCACGACGGTGGCGGCCAGCTTGGCGCCGACGTCGGCGCCGATCAGCGCCATCTCGAGGTCCTCCCAGTCCATCTCCCAGGCGGCGCCCTTGCCGCCGAACGTGGCCGCGCGGGTGCGGCCCAGGCCCTCTCGGAGCCTGTCGAACCAACTCACTGGGCGCCGCCCTTGTTCGCGGCCTGCACCGGTGCGCCGTGACTCTTCACCCGGCTCTTCTTGGCCTCCTCGGCGGCGGCCTTGCGGGCACGCTCCTCCTCGACGAGGCGCTGGGGATCGTCGTCCGGCAGGCCGGCATCGATGAAGGTGAGGGCCTGGCCGATGCGCTTCAACGACTCGCGCTTGCCGAGGATGACGATCAGGTCCGTAACGCCCGGCGCTTGCGTGGTGCCGGTGAGGGCGGCACGTAGGGGCATGAGGACCTTGCCCATGGGCACGGCCTGCTCCTGCACGTAGTCGCGGAGCATGTCGTCCACGCCGTCGTAGTCGAAGAACTCGAGCATCGAGAGCTCGCGCTCGACGTCTTGCAAGAAGGACTGGCCCGCCGCCAGCTGCTTGCGCGCCGGCTCGTCGTAGCGCAGCGTGCCGGTGAAGAAGTAACGCGCCTGGTCCACGAGCTCGCCCAGCGTTTCGGCCCGCGGACGCAGGACGTCGACGACGTCGAGCAGGTAGTCCTCGTCGTCGCACAAGTAGCCCTCGTCCTCGAGCAGCGGCCGCACGCGCTGCGCCACGTCCTCGAGTGGCAGGATGTCGCGGAGGTACTTGGCGTTGAAGTTGCGCAGCCGCTTGAGGTCGAAGACCGGCCCTCCTAGCGACACGCGATCGATGTCGAACTCCCGGGTCATGTCCGCGACGCTGAAATACTCGCGCCCGTCGGGCATGCTCCACCCCATGTTGGCCAGGAAGTTGAGCAGCGCCTCCGGCAAGTACCCCTGCCGGCGGTACGAGTCCACAGAGGTGTCGAGCTTGCGTTTGCTCACCTTGCTGTGGTCGGGGTTACGCAGCAGCGGCAAGTGGATGAACTCGGGCAGCCGCCAGCCGAAGGCCTGGTAGAGGAGCACGTGGATGGGTGTGCTCGTCACCCACTCCTCGGCCCGGATGACGTGGGTGACGCCCATCAGGTGATCGTCGATGACGTTGGCGAGGTGGTAGGTAGGATAACCGTCGCTCTTGAGCAGCACCGGGTCGCGGATCTCGCTGTTCGGAATGGTGACGTCGCCGCGAAGGCGGTCTTCGAACGTGGTCGAGCCGTCGTCCGGCGTCTGCAGGCGCACCACGTTCGGCTCGCCTGCCTCATGCCGCCGGGCCTGCTCGGCCGCCGGCATGCCGCGACCACGCCCGTCGTAACCCAGCGGCTTGCCGAGGCGCCGCTGGTTGACGCGCATCTCGTCTAGCTCCTCGGGGGTCTCGAAGGCCCTGTAGGCCCGGCCGCCCTCGAGCAGCGTGGCCACGAGGGTTTGGTAGGTCTCCAGGCGCTCGCTCTGCCGGTAAGGCCCGTTAGGGCCGCCCTTCTCGGGGCTCTCGTCGGGCTCTATGCCCAGCCACTCGAACATCTCGAGGATCCTGGCCTCCGCTCCCTCTTGGTAGCGTTGCCGGTCCGTGTCCTCGAGGCGGAAGATGAAGCGCCCACCGTGCCGCCGGGCGAAGACGTAGTTGAAGAGTCCGACGTAGGCGGTGCCGACGTGAGGGTCTCCGGTCGGCGAGGGTGCGATCCTGGTGACGACTTCCATGGAGGCGCCTCCTATCTGGGCATCATAGCCCGGCACCTGCCAGGCGAAACGTCGTTGGCCGCCGTCCACCGCGTGATTTCCAGCGGCCCGCGGGGCTCAACCGGCGAAGGCGAGGTAGACGAGCGTGAAGGCCGAGAGCGCCCACAGGTAGGGCGAGAAGACGCGGAATCGGCCCCGGCGCAGGAGTGCGAACACGACGCGCAGCGCGAGGTAACCGACCGCGAACGATGACACCAACATGGCGGCGAGGGGTGCCAGTTCGATGTCGGCGGCCAACACGTCCTTGGCGCCGACCACGGCCACCCCGAAGGAGACGACCAAGTAGAGGAGGAAGGAGAGCCTGGGCGCTAAGTCCTTGTCGACGCCGCGCCAGAGTAGCGCCGAGATGGTGGAGCCGCTGCGCGAGATGCCCGGGACGACGGCCAGGCCCTGAGCCACCCCCGCCACGAGCGCGTCCAGGAAGGTGACCTTGCGCACCGCGTGCTTGCCGCCCTCGCGGGGTGCGAACCAGAGGATGAGTCCGGTGACGGCGAGCGCGATGGCGACGGGCAGCGGCGCGTTAAGGCGCTCGAACACGGGCTTGAGTAGGAGCGCCAGGATGACCGTCGGGACGCTGCCGGCCAGGACGAGGAGGGCGAGGTGCCAGCCGGGTTCCTGGCGCGCTTCGGCCGAGCCCAGGCCGCGCGCGAACCCCGTGACGGCCGCCCCCACGTCGCGCCGCAGGTAGACCAGCACGGCCAGCAGGGTGCCGGTGTTGGTCGCGATGTCGACCCATAGCTCCAACGAGTCGCCCCAACCCAGGAAGTAGTGGGCCAGAACCAGGTGGCCCGAACTCGACACGGGGAGGAACTCCGTGAGGCCCTGAACGATGCCGAGTAAGGTGGCTTGGATGACGGTCAAGTGGCGGCCCGCTTCATGTCCACCGCGCGCGCCTCACGCGAGCGGTGGGTGGCGAAAAGAGAAGCGAGACGCTGCCGGAGCGCCTCGCTTTCGGTGTCGAGTCAGGGCTGGACAGCGTCTCACCCTTCGGCGGTCAGCGCTTGCTGTACTGCGGAGCCTTGCGGGCCTTCTTGAGGCCGTAGAGCTTGCGCTCGACGATGCGCGCGTCGCGCGTGAGGTGGCCCTTGTCCTTCAGGACGGGGCGGTAATTGGGGTCGATCTTGAGTAGCGCCCGGGCAACGCCGAGCTTGATGGCGTCGGCTTGACCGCTCGGACCGCCACCCTTGACGGTGATGTAGGCGTCGTAACGACCCGCGGTGTTGGTGTCCTTCAGTGGTTCCAGCGCCTGCACGCCGGCCAGGATGCCGCGGAAGTACTCCTGGAACTCGCGGCCGTTGACCGAGATGCGACCGTTACCGGGGCGTAAGAACACCCGGGCCACGGCCTCCTTGCGGCGACCGGTACCGTAGAACTGCTCCATCAAGCCAACTCCATCTTCCTGGGCTGCTGCGCCTCGTGCGGGTGAGCCTCGCCGGCGTAGACCTTGAGGCGGCGGATGAGGCGGCGCCCCATGCGGGTCTTGGGCAACATGCCCCACACCGCGTGCTCGAGAACTCGAACGGGATGCTTGTCGAGCATCTCCCGCGCCGTGGTCTCCCTCAGGCCACCCTGGTAGCCCGTGTAGCGGCGGTAGACCTTCTGATCCAGCTTGTTGCCCGTGAACTGCACCTTCTCGGCGTTGACCACGATGACGAAGTCGCCGCCGGGCTGGTTGGGCGTGTAGCTGGGCTTGTGCTTACCCTTCAACAGGGAGGCGATCTGCGTTGCGAGCCGGCCCACGCGCTGACCGGCCGCATCGATGACGACCCAGTCGTTGTTGGGCTCGGTTGGAAAGTAAGTCTTCACGTTAGTCACGTCCTTGCGAAGCTTTGCCGGTTATCGACGTGGCAAAAGCAACATGCCAAAGGGGACTCTACCACGGGGCGGCGCGCCCTGTACAGGCCGCCGCCTCGCGCCGCCATCAGCCGGGTCTCCGCTAAGATGGCGACACTGCCAATCCGGGTCCTGATCCTGCTTCGCTCCAGGCCCGACTTCACGGGGTGAGACTATGAGGTTGTTAGGTCGCGTCGTCCTGGTTCTCCTCCTGCTCGTCGTCGTCTTGGTGGCCGGCGGGTACTTCTATCTCCGCACGTCGTTGCCCAAGGTCTCGGGCGAGGTGAGGGTAAAGGGACTCGAAGGCCCCGTCGAGATCGTAAGGGACGCCGACGCCGTGCCTCACATCTACGCGAGCAGCCACGCCGACGCCGTCTTCGGGCTCGGCTTCGTTCACGCCCAGGACCGGCTGTGGCAGATGGAGTTCCAGCGCCGCGTGGGTAGTGGACGCCTGTCCGAGGTGATCGGTGAGGCCACGGTGTCCACCGACCGCTTCATCAGGACGCTCGGCATCGAGCAGGCGGCGGAGAGCGGTCTGGAGGCCCTGTCGCCCGAAGCGCGCGGCCTCATCGACGCTTACGTGGCGGGCATCAACGCCTACCTCGCCCAGCGGCGGGGCGCGTTGCCCGTCGAGTTCCTGCTGCTCGGCTTCGAACCCGCGCCGTTCGAGCCCGTGGACGTGCTCGTCTGGGCGAAGATGATGGCCTGGGACCTGGGTGACAACTGGAGCGACGAGCTGCTCCGCGCCCAGCTCGTCAAGCAGCTGGCGCCCGCCGACGTGAGCGCCATGATCGCCGAACTCTGGCCCGGCTACGACGACGCCGCCACGGTAGTGGTGCCGGAGGGCGCGGCCGAGTACCTGAGGGACCTCGACGTGACGGCGCTCCTCGAGCTCGCGGGCCCGCCGAAGCCCGACGGCTACGGCTCCAACAACTGGGTGCTCTCGGGCGACGTCACCGCGACCGGCAAGCCCATCCTGGCCAACGACCCGCACCTCAGCCTGCAGGCCCCGTCGCTCTGGTACTTCGCGCACCTCGTCGCTCCCGGTGTCAACGTCATGGGGGCGACGCTGCCCGGCACCCCGGCCGTGCTGCTCGGACGCACCGACCGTCACGCCTGGGGCTTCACCAACAACGGCGCCGACGTGCAGGACCTGTTCCTCGAGAGGCTCGACCCCAGCGACGCGGGGCGCTACCTGACCCCCGACGGCTCCGAACCGTTCACCACGCGCCAGGAGGTCATCAAGGTGAAGGGCCAGGATGACGTCGTCGTGCAGGTTCGCAGCACGCGTCACGGACCCGTGATCTCCGACGTCGACTCGCGCTCGAGAGAGGTCGCCGGCGGTCCCCTCGGCGGCCCGGACGAGGTCCTGGCGTTCTCCTGGACCGCGCTGGCGCCGGGCGACCGCACCATCGAAAGCGTGCTCGGGATGAACACGGCCACCAGCTGGGGCGAGTTCGAAGACGCGCTCGAGCTCTTCGTGGCGCCCATGCAGAACATCGTCTACGCGGACGTGGACGGCGTTGTCGCCTACTACGCCCCGGCCCACGTGCCGATCCGTGCCGGCGGCATCGGCGCCGTGCCCACGCGCGGCTGGACGGGCGAGGGTGACTGGATCGGCCAGGTGCCGTTCGACGCGCTGCCGCACGTGATCCAGCCCGCCAGCGGCCGCATCGTCACCGCCAACCAGCGCGTGGTGCCGGAGGACTATCCCTACTACCTGACGCGCGACTGGACGGCTCCGTACCGCGCCGAGCGCATCAACGCGCTGCTCGACGGCCAGGAGCGGGCCACCGTCGATTACTCGGTCGCCACTCAACTCGACCAGGTGTCGCTGATGGCCCGCGAGTTCGTCCCGCTGGCGCAGAACGCTCCGGCCGCCACCGACGGGGCCAAGAAGCTCCAGGCCATGCTCGTGGGCTTCGACGGCGACATGGTCATGGGCTCGCCGGCACCACTGGCCTTCGCCGCCTGGTACCGGCGGTTCGCGTACTCGCTCTACCAGGACGACCTGGGCGACGTGACCTCGAGCTTCTTCAACCTACGCCCCGACCTCACGCGCGCCATCTTGGCGGGCGAGCCCGACTGGTGCGACGACAAGAACACCCCCGGCATAGAGACCTGCGAGCAGATGGCGGCGCTCGCGCTCGACTCCGCCTGGACCGAACTGGTCGCCGCCTTCGGGGCCGACACCTCGAAGTGGAACTGGGGCAAGGCGCACCAGGCGGTTCAGGAGCACGCGGTGTTGGGCAGCACGCCCTTGGCACCCATCGCCAACCTGCGGGTGCCGAACGGCGGCGACGGCTTCAGCGTCGACGCTGCCGGTTACGGCCTGAAGTTCGGCAACTTCGACCAGACCCACGGACCGGGCTACCGCGCCGTCTACGACCTCGCCGGCGGCGGCGGCTGGTTCATCCACGGCACGGGCCAGTCGGGCAACCTCCTCTCGAGGCGCTACCGCGACTTCATGGACAGGTGGCAGCAGGGCGACATGATCCCCATGCGGATGACGCGTGGTGAAGCCGAGAAGGGCGCCGTCGGCACGCTGCGCTTGCAACCGGGGCAGTGACCGGGCCCGGCGAGGCGACGAGCGGTCCACGCCGGCGGCTGAGGCTGGAGCCGTGGGGCGTGGGGCACGCCGGATCTCTCCAGGACGGCGGCGACCCAGGAGTCGACGATCCCGGACCCGACGACGGCGCGACGCTCACCGACGCGGCGGTGTCGGTCGAGCTTCCCCTTGGCGACTGGCGCGGGCTCCGGCCCGCCGCACCCACGCGCATCGGCCGCGCCCTGTTCCTGGACGGCGTCAGGCGCGTGGAGGCGCGGGGCATGCTCGAAGGCGACCGCCAGGTGTTCGCCGCCCTCGGTGGCTGCGCCGTCGGCGCGGTCGAGTGCCGGCTCGCAGGCGAGGCGCCCGCGCGCTTCGTGGGCGAGCCCATCATCGAGCGCTGGTGCGTGATCGCCACCGACGAGCTGGTCGAACCGGACCTCGAGATCCCCAGCGGTGCCGGCGCCGCGCCGCTGCGCTACCGGGCCGTAGCGGCCGCCGGCACCGACTACCAGGCCCCGGTGGAGCACCTGCAGCGGCTCATGCGCGAGGCCGAGGGCCGGCTCGCGTCGAACCTCCGCATCCGCATGGCCGAGGTGGACGGCGCGGATCCAAGGGGCGGCACCTCCATCCTGATCTGCGACGGCCCCCGCCCCTTCGTCGGCGCCGACGCGCGCGTCGTGGGTTACCTGAAGACCGTGCAGCGCCAGCGCCTGCCGGGGGCCGCCTTCGAGGTGGTAAAGCGGCTGGAGGAGGGCGAGCGTTCGCCCATCTACCTGGTGGGGCAGGGCGGCAACGCGCGCTTCGAGTGGTACGTGCGCTTGCGCGACCCGCGCCCGTGGCTTCACTCGCTGGCCGGCAGCGTGCGCCTCCAGGCCCACGCCGGCGAGCGGCCCGCTGAGCTGTTGGCCGCCGCGCAGGGCGTGGCCGACTGGAGCGCGGAGCACCTACCCCGCTTCGGCACGCGCGCGCACCAGGACCCCCGCGCGCCGCAACAACTGCTGCCCGTGCACGCGTTGGAGGAGACGCTGCGCCGCCGGCTTGGCAGTGCGCCCCTGCTGCGCCGCCGCATCGAGGTGGCGCTGGCCGAGGGGGTGGCGGCTCATGCCTGAGCGGTCCGCGCCGCTCGGACGCGTGCTCGGCACCGAGGACGCGACGCCGGTGGCGTTCTGGTTCGTGGTTCAGCCGGGCCGCAAGGTGCGGCTCGATGACGTCGTCATGGTCCGCACCGCCGACCCCACCGAACCGGACCCCGGCGTGGCGGGCGAAGCGGTCGGCGGCCAACCGACCCTTCCTGGGGGGCGGGGGGTTACGTTCTACGGCGTCGTCGACCAGGTGAGGCGGCGGCACGAGGGGCTGCAGTTCGAGGGCGACACGAACCTCGTGGCCGAGGGCCTCATGCCGGCAGCCGAGAGCTACGCCGCGCACGTGCTGGTCACGCGCCTCGAGCCCGAGGAGTTCCTGCCGCCGGCGCCGGGCGACCCCGTGCTAGCGGCTACCGGTGAGGCGTTGGAGCGGGCGCTCTACGTCGACGGCATGTCCGCCCGCCTCGGCGCCGGGCTGCTGCGCAGCGGCGACCCTGCCTACCTGAACCTCGACTTCGTCGACGGCACCCGCGGCGCTCACGTCAACATCTCGGGCATCTCGGGCGTGGCCACCAAGACGAGCTACGCCCTCTTCCTGCTCTACTCGCTGTTCCACGACCGGTCGGGCCGCGACGGCAAGCCACTCCTCAAGGACCCGGGCTCGGCCCGGGCGGTCGTGTTCAACGTCAAGGGTGAAGACCTGCTCTTCATCGACCAACCCAACCGGCGGGTGGCGGAGGAGGAGGCGCAGTGGATGAGCCGCAACGGCGCCTCCAGGGGCCGTTACGAAGCACTCGGGCTGCACGCGGGCCCCTTCGAGAGCTGCGCGCTTCACGCCCCACCGCAGGCCACGCCGGGGGGCACGCTCGTGGCCGACGTGCAGCAGCGCGACGGCGTTAGCCCGTTCGTGTGGACCCTCCGCCAGTTCTGCCTCGAGCGCATGCTGCCCTTCGCGTTCGCCGACGTGAGCAGCATGTCGCAACTGGAGTTCTTGCTGCAGCACGTGGAGGAGCGCCTCCATCAGCTGGCCCGCGCTCAGGGGGGCACGGCCGCCGCCCTGGAGGTGCCCGAGCGACTGCCCGGGGACGACGCCTCCAGGCGCGCGCGCGCCGAGAAGTCGGCGCAACGCATCGACGAGGCGGAGGGACTGACGTTCGAGGCCCTTGGCGCCGCCTCCGCGAGCGGTTCCGGGCAGAAGTTGACGACTTTCGCTGAACTCGTCGACTACCTGCAGTTCAAGCTCCTGGACGAGGGGGCCGACGATGGCGACGTGGAGCGGGGCGGGGAACGCAGCGGCGGCGACCCGAGCTGGACGGCCCGGCAGTCGCGCGGCACGCGCGAGGCGTTCATCCGCCGCCTGCGCGGCGCCCAGAAGCACCTTTCCAGGCTCATCCGCGGCGACCTCGGCGCCCGTGCGCTGGAGGCGGCTCGCCTCGACGTGCTGGGTTCGCAGAAGCAGGTGCACGTGATCGACATCCACCAGTTGGCGCCCCTGGCGCAGATGTTCGTGGTGGGCGTCACGCTGCGGGGCCTGTTCGCTGCCAAGGAGGCGGGGCACAGGGGCAAGCTGTTCGTCGTCTTGGACGAGCTCAACAAGTACGCGCCGGCCGAGGGCTCGAGCCCGATCAAGGACGTCTTGCTCGACATCGCGGAGCGCGGCCGCAGCCTAGGCGTCATCCTGATAGGCGCCCAGCAGACGGCCAGCGAGGTCGAGCGGCGGATCGTGGGCAACGCCGCCGTGCGCGTGGCCGGTCGGCTCGACGCCGCCGAGGCCGAGCGGTCCGAGTACCGCTTCATGCCCGCCTCCACCAGGGCGCGGACCACCATCCTGGCGCCGGGGACGATGATCCTGCACCAGCCCGACGTGCCCACCCCGGTACTCGTCACGTTCCCGTTCCCGGCGTGGGCCACGCGGGCCGAGGAACGCGACACGCGCGTGAGCGACGAGGAGGCAGGCGGCCTGCTGCTCTAAGCCAGCGCCCGCGGCCCGCGTCACTAGTTGCCGCGCCCGCGGCCCGCGTCACTAGTTGCCGCGCCCGCGGCCCGCGTCACTAGTTGCCGCGGCCCCCGCTTACACTTACCGGCATGAAGCTGCTCCATACGGCCGACTGGCATGCCGGGCGGAACCTTCACGGCGTCGACCGCACGGCCGAGGTGCGCGCTGCCCTGTCCGAGGTCGCCGAGCTGGCCAAGGTCGAGGCGGTGGACCTCGTGGTCGTCGCCGGAGACGTCTACGACAACCGCAACCCCAGCGCGGCGGCCGAGGAGGCCGTCTACGACTTCTTCCTCGAGGTCTCGGGCGCCGGCATCCCCAGCGTGGTCATCGCCGGCAACCACGACTCACCGCAGCGGCTGGACGCCGTGGGGAGCGTGCTGCGGCTCGCCAACGTGCACGTGGTGGGAGCCTACCGGCCCGCCGGCGCCGGCGGCGCGTTCGAGCTGGACCTCGGTGGCGAGCGCGTGAGGGTGGCGGCGTTACCGTTCCTATCCGAGCGCCGCATGATCGCTGCCGCCAACCTGATCGAGTGGGGCCCGGGCGAACAGCACGACCAGTACCGCCAGGTCATGCGCAAGCTGGTCGACAACTTGACGGGAGACATGGACGGCAGCTCCGTCAACCTGCTGCTCATGCACACGACGTTCGAGGGCGCCACGCTCGCCAACTCCGAGTACGTGTTCCACAGCACGAACGCGTACACGGTCCCGGCGTCGATAGTGCCCGAAGCCGTCTCCTACGCCGCCCTCGGCCACATCCACAAGCCGCAGGCGGTGCAGGGCCTGGCCGAGAACAAGGCGCGCTACCCCGGGAGCCTCCTGCAGCTCGACTTCGGCGAGGCCGGCGACGCCCGCAGCGTGGTGCTCGCGGAGTTGGCGGCCGGCCGCCCGACGGAGTACCGCCTGCACCAGCTGGCGGCCGGCAAGCCGCTCAAGCGCGTCGTCGCCTCGGAGGAAGAGCTCGAACGGCGCGTCCTAGAGCTGGCGAGTTTCGACGGCTGGCTCAAGCTCGTCGTGCGTTTGCAGCGGCCACGCCCGGGGCTCAAGGAGCGGCTGCAGCAGGACCTTCCCAACCTGCTGCTGGTCGAGCAGCAGCTGCCCGGCGAGGAGGAGGACGACGAGGCGTTCGACTTGGAGGCCCTCTCATTGGTGGACTCCTTCCGCGAGTACCTCCGAACCGAACGCGGCGACCAGGGGCAAGACGAGCTCGTGAAGCTGTTCGAGAAGCTGCACGACGAGGTCACGCCTTGACGCCCGTCAAGCTCGAACTCGAGGGCTTCACCTGCTACCGGCAGCGGGCCGTCATCGATTGGAGCGCCTCCGAAGTGGAGCTGTTCGCCGTCACCGGGCCCACCGGCGCCGGCAAGTCCACGCTCCTCGACGCCATCACGTACGCCCTGTACGGCCAGACGCCAAGGCTCGGCGGCCGCGGCCTGGAATCGTTGTTGAGCCCTGGAGCCACCGCGATGTTCGTGCAGCTCACCTTCCGCGCCGCTCGCGGCCTGTTCCGGGTGACGCGGGCCGCGCAGCGCAAGCCTTCCGGGGTGGCGACGGAAGTACGGGTAGAGAAAGCCGACGTGAACGCGGTCGCCACCGGTGGGTGGCAGCAGTTGCCAGAGAGCGAGCGGGTGCGCGAGGCGAACAGGCTCATCGAGGAGATCGTCGGCCTCGACTACTCGGGATTCACCCGCGCCGTCCTCCTCCCCCAGGGAGCCTTCGACGAGTTCCTGCGTGGCGATGCCGGTGAGCGGCGCCGCCTGCTCGTCGCGCTGCTCGGGCTCGACAGGGTGGAGCGCGTGCGTGAGCTGGCGAGCAGGCTCGGCCGCGAGGCCGAGGCGGTGGCCGGTGCCCTCAATACGCGGCTCGAGGAGGACTACAAGGAGGTGAGCGCGGCGGCGGTCCGGTCGCTCCAGGACCGAAAGCTCGAGCTCGAGGCGGCGGCCAAGGAGTCGGGCGCCGCCCTGCTGGAGCGGGAACGGTCGCTGGCCGTGGCCAGGGAGCGCGCCAGGTTGGAGCGTGCGCTCGACGCCCTGAGCCTCCGCCTCGAGAGGCTGACTGCAGCGGCGCCGACCGTGGCGGCGCTGGACGCCGAGCTGGAGGCGGCGCGCCGCGCGCACATGTTGACGCCCGCCATCAACGCGCAGGCCAAGGCCGAAGAGCGCGCCCTGGTGGCCGCGGCGGAACTCGAACGCGCGGCGGCCGACGCAACCGCGCGCGCCGCGGAGGCCGAGGCGGCGAACCGCGAGGTCGAAGCGGCGCGGGCCCTGCTGGAGCAGCGGGCGCCGCTCATTGAGCGCGAGTTGGCCGCGTTGCAGGAAGTGGCGCCCGCCCTCGCCCGGTTGCGCACGTTGGGCGGCGGGCTGGAGCTCGCCCCCGGCGCGGCGCGTGCCGGCTGGCTCGACGAGGACGCGTGGAACGCCCTACAGGTAGCCGAGGGGCAACTGCCGGCGCTGGTCCGCGTGGTGGCCGCCATGGAGGCGGCGGAGCGGCGCCTGGCAGCGGCCAAGAAGGCCGAGGCGGCCGCCCTCACGCGCGTGGCGGCACTCACCAGCGACCTCGAGCGGCGGACCCGGGAGGGCACGCAACTGCAGGCCGAGGCGGCACGGCTCACCGCGGCTCACCATGCGGCGCTGCGCGAAGACGCCGCGGCCACTGTCAGGGCGCACGTCCACGTTGGCGATCCCTGCCCAGTTTGCGGCAACGTCGTGACCGCGTTGGCGGAGGCAGGAGAGCTTTCGGAGGTGGCTGCCGCCGAGGAGGCCGCCAAGGCGGCGGAAGCCCGGCTGAACGAGGCCAGGACCGCCTACAGCCAGGCGAGAGCCGACCTCGAGGGCGCCAAGGCGAGGCACGAGGCCGCGGGTACAGCCGTTTCCGAGGCGATCGCCGCCGCCGAGGCCGCCGCCGAGGCGCGAGCGGAGGCGGTCGAGCGGTTACAGGGTGCGCTGGGTTCCGCGGGTTCCGCCGGCGAGCTCGATGTGAAACGCGTCGAGGAGGCACTGAGGGGTGCGCGCCTGGAAGCGCTGGCCGCTCACGCGCGGGCGATCCTCGACTTCCTGGGGGCGGCCGGAGTGGTCGTCGCCGACCCGGCGGCGTTCGAGCCTGAAGAGTATGCCGAGGTGCTGAAGAGCGGCCTGGCGGGAACCAGGGCGGCGCTGGAGGCGGCCGCGTCCAGACTCGCCCAGGCCGAACGCCTGGCGGCGCGTGCCGCCGCCGACCGCGACAACGCGGCGAGCCGCGCCACTCAGGCGCGCAGCGACGCCCAGGCCGCGGCCGCCGCCGTGGCAACGGCCGCGGCCGCCGGGGGCTTCGCCGACCTCGCCGAGGCGCGCGCCGCGGTGCGTGGCGAGCAGCGGATGGAGGAGCTTGCCGTCCGCGTGGGCGAGCACAGGCAGGAACTCAACACCGCCCAGCGCTCGGAGGTGGAGCTCCGGGCCGAGTTGGCGAAGCAACCCCTGCTGCCCGACCCGGAACGACTCGGCCCGATCGGCCTGGCGGAAAGGCTGGGGCAGGAGTTGGAGGAGGCACGCGAGCGGCGCACGGAGCTGGCGGCAGAACTGGCCACCGTGGAGGACCGGTTGGCAACGGCCGCGGAACGCCTGGAGCGCAAGAGGCAACTGAGCAGCGACCTGGCCGCGCAGCGCGGCCAGGCGGAGATCCACAAGCAGCTCGCCCTCGACCTGCGAAGCGACCGCTTCCAGGAGTACTTGATGACGCGGGTGCAGCAGCGGCTGGCGCGGCGCGCCTCGGCCATCATCCGCAGCGTCACGGACGGGCGCTTCGACCTTCACCTGCTCGACGGCGATTACCTCGTCGCCGACGCCTGGGCGGGCGGCGAGCTGCGCAGCGCCAGGACCCTGTCGGGGGGCGAGAGCTTCGTCGCGAGCCTCGGCCTGGCGCTGGCGCTATCCGACACGCTCGCCGGCAACGCCGCGCTCGGCGCGCTGTTCCTCGACGAGGGCTTCGGCACCTTGGACCGGGCCACCTTGGAGAGCGTGACCACGGTCCTCGAGTCGTTGACCAGCGAGGGGCGCATGGTGGGCGTCATCACGCACGTCCCCGAACTCAGCGAACGCCTGCCCGCGAGGCTGGTGGTGACGAAGGGCCAGGGCGGCTCGACCGTGGCCTGGGACGCCTGAGTCACCTGGCGGGCAGCTCGGGGGGCTGCTCACGGGGCTGCGGGAAGCGCCATCGCGGGCTCAGTTCTTGGCGCCGCCTCTGTCCTCGAGGTCTCGTATCTCCTCGATGAAGCGGTCCACCGACTCGAAGTCGCCGTAGACGCTCAGGAATCGGATGTAAGAGACGCTGTCCGCGTCTTGCAAGAACTGCAGGACGCGCCCGCCGATCTCCTCGCTGGCGATCTCGGGTGTGCCCGTCTCGTCCTCGAACGAGTAAGCGAACTCGCGCAACTGCTTCTCGCTCACCGGCCGCTTGTTGCAGGCTATGCGCAGCTTATCCAAGAGCTTGTCGGGGTTGAACGCCTCCAGCCGGCCGGAGCGCTTGCGCACCATGAGCGCCTCGAACTGGGCGCGCTCGTAGGTGGTGAAGCGGCGCGAGCAGGCCACGCACTCCCGCCGCCGCCTGATGGCCGCGCCCTCGTCGGACGGCCGCGAGTTGATGACGCGCGTGTCCTCGGCGGAACAGTACGGGCACCTCATGGCGGATCAGGGTAGCCGGCGCCGGCTACCGGGCCAGCGCTGGTCTCCCGCGTCGCCCTCGCGCGCGGGGTCGTCGCCTTCGAGGCCGAGGCCGTCGAGTCGCCTGAGGTCGCCGTAAAGGTCGTTCGCGGTCTCCTGGTCCGAGGCGTACGAGCCGCCGCCCTCCTCGGCCACCAGGTGCCTGAGGGCGGGACCCTCGGGCAGGCCCATCTCGGAGGCCCAGTAATCCGAGTCGTCATCCGCTTCGTCCTCGAGGCTGTCGTCGGGCCCGTCGTCGGGCCCGCCGGCGTAGGGGCCGAGGCCGGTTTCCGGCTCGTGGCCCGGGCCGAACCCGAGCCCTGAATCCGAACCTTCGCCGGGCCCGAAACCGGGATAGCCGTGCGCCTGGCGACCATTGCCGGAACGTCCTTGTTCGTCTGCGTAGTCGTCCGCCTCGAACTCGCGGACCGGGCGGCCCGGCCGCCTGAGCCCCGGCGCGCCCAGGAGGGTGTTGGTGTCCTCGAGCTCGTCGTCAGCGGCGCCCCAACCGCCGAAGGGGTCGTCGTCCGACTGCCGTGCCGATTCGTCGAGTGCGGCCAGCACCTCGGGAAGGAGGTTCTCGGCCACCCGGGGCGGTTGCGGCAGCTCCACGTCGACGACCTGCCCGCTCACACCCGTCGCCTCCGGTGAGCCCAGGAAGCGCACGGTCCGGACCAGCGCCTGGTCGTGGCGGGGGTCGGACGGGGACCGCGAGGGTATGACGAGGTTCACGCGCGGGTACGCGAAACGGTGGCTGAAGCCGACCACCATCTGCTTCAGCGCGCCCTGCACGGTGTGCATCTGCACGGAGTCCAGCGCCGGCGGCGCCACCACCACCACCCAACCGCCGCTCAACAGGCGTGCCGCGGCCTTCATCGCCAGGTAGGTGGAGCGTACGTTCTCGGCCAGCAACTCGAAGAACTCCGCCTCCGCGAGGTCTTCGAACGGCGTGGTGCTCACGTGCGAGGCGAGGTGGACCACGCCGCCCAGGGCCCCGAAGATCTCCATCACCTTGTGATACGACGCGAGGACGTCCATCTGCGTCGTCATGTCTGCTTGGATGGGAATCGCTTGGCCGCCGAGCTCCTCGACCTCGGCGGCGGTCTTGGCGGCCAGGTCCACGTCGCGGTCCGCGCAGACGACGTGGTACTTGGCCCGCCCGTACGCCAACGCGACGGCGCGGCCGTAACCCATGCCGACGTTGGTGACGAGGACGACCTTCGCGCTTTCCATTGCCGTAGGATACGACGCACCAAGGGTACCCTCAACCGATGCGCAAGACACGGCGAAGTTGGCCGACAAGGAGGCCAGATGTTCAGACGACGCAACCCCGAAACCGAACCGGCGCCGGCCCGAGAACCCTTCACCTACATCCACCAAGACACCGTCCTGACCGGCGAGCTGGTCGCGAAGGGCCGCGTGCGCGTGCACGGGAAGGTGCGGGGAAACGTCCGCGTGACCGGCGTGCTGGAAGTGGCGGAGTCCGGGACGGTGGAGGCCGAGAGGCTGGAAGCGGACGAGGTGAAGATCATCGGCCTTGTGAGGGCCGGGCAACTCGTCGTCAGCGGTAAGGTCGAGATCTGGAAGGGCGGTGAGCTCGTGGGGGACGTGAAGGCCGCAGCTCTCGACATCGAAGATGGCGCGCGCTTCACGGGCCGGAGCGAGATGACGGGCGACGCTGGAGCAGGCGCGGCCCCGGAGTCCGGCGGGCGGCGGCGGGAGGCGACAACCGCACCACCACGCGCCGACGAGCCCCCGGCGGGCCCGGTCGACGAGCCCCCGGCGGGCCCGGTCGACGAGCCGGAGGCCCCCGCCCGGACGGCGCAACCGGTCGGCGAGCTGGAGTCGAGCTAGCGCCGTTGCTGCCGGAATCCGCGCCACTCCGAGGGGCGCTTGGGCCGAACGCCCCTGCAGGGCTGCTATCATGCGGCGTGCACGACCGTTTCCTCACGTCGACTGAGGCTCCACCGGGGTCGAGGAGTGACGATGGCGCTTGAGCGTTGGTTCCGCCGGAACCGCCCCACCAAGAAAGAGGACGACAACAGCCCGGCGGGCCTCTGGCTCAAGTGTGAGAGCTGCAACGCCCAGATCTACCGCAAGGACCTCGTTGCCAACACCTACATCTGCCCCGAGTGCGGCCACCATTACCGCATGCCGGTGGAGGCGCGCATCGCGCTCCTGGCCGACGACGACTCCTTCGTGCCTTGGTCCGGGGACATCGAACCGCTGGACCCGCTCGAGTTCGTCGACGCGAAGCCGTACACGGAACGCCTCGAGGCTGCCCGCGAGAAGCAGGGCCGGCCCGACGCCATCGTGACGGGCGCCGCGCTCCTGAGCGGCCAGCCCGTGGCGCTCGTAGTCATGGACTTCTTCTTCATGGCCGGCTCCATGGGGTCGGTCGTAGGCGAGGAGATAGCCCGCGCCGCCGAGCGCGCTACCGACGAGGGGCGGGCGTTCGTCGCGATCACGGCGTCGGGTGGCGCCCGTATGCAAGAAGGGGCGCTCTCCCTCATGCAGATGGCCAAGACCACCGTGGCGCTCGAGGGGTTGGCGCGTAAGCACCTGCCTTACGTGAGCGTCCTGACCGACCCCACGACGGGCGGTGTCACGGCCTCGTTCGCGACCCTGGGCGACATCATCTTCGCGGAGCCCGGCGCACTCATCTCGTTCGCAGGACCGCGAGTCATACAGCAGACGATCCGCCAAGACCTGCCGGAGGGCTTCCAGCGCGCGGAGTTCCTCCTCCAGAAGGGCATGGTCGACGATGTCGTCGACCGCCGGGCGCTCAAGGGGCGCATCGCCGAGGTGCTGATGCTGCTGCGTGGGAGCCTTCCCGAGCCCGAGAAGGGGGTGGCCAGTGTCGCTGCCGTTTGAGAGGCCGATCGACGAACTAGAGGCGAAGATCCGCGACATGCGGGCCTACGCCGGCCAGCAGGAGATCGACCTGGGCAGCGAGATCGAGGCGCTGCAGGGCCGCCTCGACGGCCTCAAGCGCGAGACCTACGACAACCTCACGCGCTGGCAGCGGGTCCAGGTGGCTCGTGCCCCCGGCCGGCCGACGGGTCTCGATTACCTGCAGCACGCCTTCGAGGGCTTCGTGGAGCTTCACGGCGACCGCAACCTGGGCGACGACCCCGCCATCGTCACGGGGCTTGCGCGCCTGGGCGGGTCCAGCGTGGTCGTCATCGCCCAGCAGAAGGGCCGCGACACGAAGGAGAACATCCACCGGAACTTCGGCATGAGCCACCCGAGCGGTTACCGCAAGGCCATGCGCATGTTCGACCTGGCCGACAAGTTCCGGCTGCCCGTCATCTCGCTGATCGACACGCCGGGCGCGTACCCCGGGCTGGCCGCCGAGGAGCAGGGACAGGCGTGGGTCATCGCCGAGAGCATCCAGCGCATGGCGCGCCTGAAAGTGCCGGCCGTTAGCGTGGTGATAGGGGAAGGTGGCTCCGGTGGCGCCCTTGCCATCGGGGTGGCCAACAGGGTGTTGATTCTCGAGAACGCCATCTACTCGGTCATCAGCCCCGAGTCCTGCGCGGCGATCCTCTGGCGTGACGCGGGCGAGGCCGAGAAGGCCGCCGAGGCGTTACGCATCACGGCCCGGGACCTGATGGCTCTGGGCGTCGTCGACCGCGTCATCGCCGAGCCGCTCGGCGCCGCTCACAACAACCGCGACGCGGCCATGGAACTCGTGAAGCAGGCCCTGATCGAGGAACTGGCTCTGCTGGCGCCACTGACGCCCGAGCAACTGCTCGACTCGCGCTACCGCCGCTTCAGGTCATTGGGGAGTTTCCAGGCGGTCGCCTGAAGCCTCGAAGAGAACCGTCGAAAAGATCCCTCGGATGTGATCCGTCTAAGTCTAAGAAGACCCTAAGTCTAAGAAGACCCTCGGCGCCGCCTCACGGCCTAGGGCGATTCAGGCCGTAGGCGCTTCAGGCCTGGGGCTCCACGGCCGCACGCAGCGCGGCCACGTTCTCCGCCACCGTGCCGTGACCACCGAACACGGCGCTGCCGGCCACCAGCACGTCGGCGCCGGCCGCGGCCACCAGGGGCGCAGTCTTGACGTTCACGCCGCCGTCCACCTCGATGAGGCAGTTGGGGTTCATGCGGTCTCGCATGCGCCTGACGGCCTCGACCCGTGGGGTCGACGCTGGGATGAAGGACTGCCCGCCGAAGCCCGGGTTCACGCTCATGACCAGGGCCACGTCCAGGTACGGAAGCGCGCCTTCCAGCACGTCGAGCGGGGTGAGTGGGTTGAGCGCCAGCCCGACCTTGGCCCCCGCCTCACGCACCTGCCCCAGCAGCCGGTGCAGGTGGTGGGTGGCCTCGGCGTGGACGGTCAGGATGCTCGCGCCCGCCTCCACGAAGTCGGTCACGTAGCGTTCGGGCTCCGAGATCATCAGGTGCACGTCCAGCGGCAGTTCGCTGTTGCGCTTGACCGCCGCCACGACGGCCGGACCGATGGTGATGTTCGGCACGAAGTGCCCGTCCATGACGTCGACGTGCACGAGGTCCGCGCCTGCAGCGGCGACCGCTGCCACGGCCTCGCCCAGGCGCGAGAAGTCGGCGGAGAGGATGGATGGGGCGAGCTGAACCTTTGCCACCTCGCGAGTATAGCCTTGCCCACCACCGCGCTTCGGGCACCTGTGAGCGACGCCTTCCGGGCGGCCACGGTTAGCATGCGGGCGAAGGAGGAAGTGCATGGGTAACGAGCCGCTTCCCTACGCCCACCCAGAGGCCCTTGTGAGTACCGATTGGGTGGACGCGCATCCCCAAGACAGCGCCCTACGCATCTTCGAGGTCGACGAGGACGTCTTGCTGTACGACCGGGGGCACGTTCCCGGCGCCCTGAAGCTCGACTGGTTGACGGAACTTCAGCGGGCAGACGTGCGCGACTTCATCGGGCCCGAAGGCTTCGCCTCGCTGATGGAGGCCAAGGGCGTCAGCAACGACACCACCGTCGTCCTTTATGGCGACAAGTCCAACTGGTGGGCGGCCTACGCCTTCTGGTTCTTCAAGTACAACGGCCACGCCGACGTGCGCCTCATGGACGGCGGCAGACAGAAGTGGGTCGCCGAGGGGCGCAAGCTCGAGACCACCGTGCCGAGCGTGCCGCGTGGCAACTACGCCGTGCCGTATAGGGACGCGTCGATCAGGGCCTTCGCGCCGGACGTCATGAAACACCTACTCGAGGTCACCCACGGCACCGGTTCGCTGGTGGACGTCCGCAGCGAGCCCGAGTACACGGGGGAGAAGCTGCACATGGCCGACTACCCGCAAGAGGGCGCGCTTCGCGGTGGTCACATCCCCGGGGCCGCCAACGTGCCGTGGGCGCTCGCGGCCAACCCGGACGGCACCTTCAAGAGCGCCGAGGAGCTCGAGAGCCTGTATGCCGGGGCTGGGGTATTGCGCCACCACGACGTGGTGGCCTACTGCCGGATAGCGGAGCGCTCCAGCCATACCTGGTTCGTGCTCAAGTACCTGCTCGGATACCCCCGCGTGCGCAACTACGACGGTTCCTGGACGGAGTGGGGGAACATGGTGGGCGTGCCGATCAAGCAGGGCCGGGAACCCTGAGGACCGAATCAAGCAGAGCGCCGGATAAGGCAGAGCGCGCGAACCTGTGACGGTTCGCGCGCTCCGAACGACTCACTCGTTTGCCGCAAGACTCAGGCGACGACGGCCTTGTCCTGAAGGACCTTCGCGAGGGCGTCCTCGACGATCTCGAGGCCGGCGAGGAGTTCGTCCTCGGTCATGGTGAGGGGTGGCAGCAGGCGGATGACGTTGCCGTAGGTGCCCGTCGAGAGGAGGATGAGCCCCTGGTTCCGCGCCTCTACGAGAAGCGCATCCACCGTCTTGGGGTCGGGAGTGATGCCGTCCTCACCCACGAACTCGATGCCGAGCATGATGCCGAGTCCGCGCACCTCGCCGATGGCGGCGTAGCGCTCCTTCAGGGCGTCGAGGCGCGCTCGGGCGACCTCGCCGAGGCGCGCCGCCTTCTCCGGGATGTTCTCTTGCGCCATGACGTCCAAGGTCGCCAGGGCCGCGGCGCAACTGGTGGGGTTGCCCCCGAAGGTGGTGCCGAGCATTCCCGGGTTCAGCGAGTCCATGATGTGCGCCTTGCCGACGACCGCGGCGATCGGGAAGCCGGAGCCCAGGCCCTTGGCGGAGGCGATGAGGTCGGGCTCGAGCCCGTAGTGATCCACCGCCCACGTCTTGCCGGTACGGCCGATGCCCGTCTGCACCTCGTCGTCGATCCAGAGCGCGCCGATCTCGTCGGCGTACTTGCGAAGCCCTGCCAGGAAGTTGCGCGGGGCAGGGATGAAGCCGCCCTCGCCCGCCTCGGGTTCGATCAGGAACGCGGCCACCTCGCTCTCGCCGATGGTGTACTTGACCTGGTTCTTGAGCGCCTTGAGGGCAGCCTCGCCGGTCTCCTCCGGGGTCTTGGCGCCCCAGGGGTTGCGGAAGTGATACGGGTACTCGGCGCGGTAGACCTCGGCGGCGCGCATCACGAAGCCCGTCTTGTACGGGTTGGCCTTGTTCGTGAGCGACATGGCCATGTAGGTGCGGCCGTGGAACGCGTGCGTGAACGCGACGATGCCGGCCCGCTTGGTGTAGGCGCGGGCGATCTTGACGGTGTTCTCGACCGCTTCGGCGCCTGAGTTCACCAGGAAGGTCTTCTTCGGGGTGGGGCCCGGAGCGATGGCGTTGAGCCGCTCGGCCAGCTCGATGTAGGAGGGGTGCATGCCCACGGCGAAGCAGAGGTGCTGGAACTCGTCGACCGAGCGCTTGACGGCCGCCAGCACCTTGGGGTGCGAGTGGCCGAGGTTCATGACCGCGATGCCGGCCGAGAAGTCCAGGTACTTCTTGCCGTCGGCGTCCCAGACGTAGCTGCCCTCGCCACGAACCGGGTAGATGGGGTGCACGCTCTGAGCGGCGCGCGTGACGGCGGCCTGGCGGCGTGCTTGTAGTTCCTTGTGGCTCATGTTCCGAACCTCCCTCGATCGCGACTTGTGATGCTTAGGGGATTCGCTTGGTATTCGAAAGCATCCAAAGTCAGCGGGCCTTGACTGCTTGGATTCGTAATCCCAGTCGCCCTGCGTCCGTTGAATCGTAGCACTAAGGGCCGGCCCGGGCGGCGTTGCGTGAACGCGGAGCGAGGACCTGAGGCGCGCCGCAAGGACGGGGAGCGAGGACCCGCGCCGCGCCGCAAGGACGGGGAGCGAGGACCCGCGCCGCGCCGCAAGGACGGGGAGCGAGGACCCGAGCCGCGCCGCAAGGACGGGGGTAGCATCTTAGGCGTGAAGCCGGGGGTTGACGACATGTCCCCGCCCCACGCGTTCGCGGTGACTGCAGCGACCGGGGCGACGGAGACGGCGGCGAAGGAGTGGGCAAGGCGCCTGGGCGCCCCGCTAAGCCTTGGAGCGGCCGGCAAGGGCCACGGGGGACTCGTTCTCGAGGTGGGGCCAGCGGGCCTGGCGCTGCTGGCACCCGGCGGCGCGCGCGTGGTGGCTGCCGTCGCCGAGTTGCTGGCCCCGACCCGGCCCGGCCGGGACCTGCTGGCGCGCGCGGCCCTGAGCCGGACGCCCGGCGGCGCACCCAGCGTGGTGGACGCAACGGCGGGCTTGGGCGCCGACGGCTTCCATTTGGCCTCCCTGGGCCACCCCGTGGTCATGCTCGAACGCGAGCCGCTGCTCGGCGCCCTGCTCGAGGACGCCATCGCGAGGGCCATGGCGGGGCAGTTCGGGCGCGCCGCGGCAGACTCTGCGAGGCGCGTCACCCTCCACGTGACCGACGCGCGTGATTACCTCGCCGCCGGGGAGCCCGCCGGGATCGTCTACTTGGACCCCATGTTCCCCGAGGCCTCCAAGGCTGCGCTGCCTAACAAGGGGATGGCCACGTTGCGAGCCCACTTGGAGCACGGAACCGGCGCCGCGGCGGGGGAGGAAGCGGAACTCCTCGAGGCCGCCCGCGCGTTCGCGCGTCGCCGCGTGGTGGTGAAGAGGCCTCTCAGGGCGGGCGCGTTGGGAGGGCAGGAGCCCAGCGGCAGCCTGCGCGGCCGCACCGTGCGCTACGACCTTTACGCCCCCGCGCCCGGGTAGGGTGGGAGATATGGGCGCCGCGCCGCCGGCGCCCCGGTCCGTGCCCCGGCGGCAGGGGCGGGGCTCGTGGTCCGTGCGCGGTGGACGCCCCATGAACGGAGTGAACCCTATGTTGGACGAGACCGAAGCGAGCGGCGAGCGCACGAGGGCGCCCCGCGTGGCGGTGATCGGCGGCGGGACCATGGGTGCCGGGATAGCCAGCGTGCTCCTGGTCGCCGGTCACCGCGTCAGCCTCTACGACACGCGCGAGGAGGCCCTGGGCCAGGCCCGGACGAGGGCGAGCAAGCGCGCTCACGAGGCCGTTGCCGCCGGGCGGCTGCTGACGACCACCGACCTCGAGGTTGCTGTCACCGACGCAGACTTCGTGATAGAGGCCGTGCCGGAGGTACTCGAACTCAAGCGCGAGATCTTCGGCAGGCTCGACAGGCTGGCTCCCGCCCACGCGGTGCTGGCGAGCAACACGAGCGAGCTGTCGGTGACGGCTATCGCGGGCGCCACCGGCCGCCCCGACAAGGTCGTGGGCATGCACTGGTTCAACCCGCCGGAACGCATGGCGTTGGTCGAGGTGGTGAGGGGCGTACACACGTCCGACGCCACGCTCGCCGCCGCTCACGCGCTGGCCGCGGCCTGCGACAAGACGACGGTCACGGTGAAGGACAGGCAGGGGTTCGTGACCACCCGCGCCCTGGCGGCGTTGCTCCTCGAGGGCGTGAGGATGCTGGAGGAAGGCGTGGCGTCGGCGGAGGACATCGACACGGCCGTGAAGCTCGGGCTCAATCACCCCATGGGCCCGCTGGAGCTGTCCGACTACATCGGGCTCGACACCATGCTCCTGATAGCCGATTCCATGCGGGGGGCGATAGGCGAGCGCTTCCTGGCGCCGCAGACGTTGCGCAAACTGGTCGAGGCGGGACACCTGGGCCGGAAGTCCGGTCGCGGCTTCTACGACTACTCGGGCAGAGCGGCGTCCAAGGGAGAGCGCCTCCCCTAGGGGAGGCGCTGTGGCTGGCCCACAGAGATTCGAACTCCGACCGACCGGACCAAAACCGGGTGTCCTGCCATTAGACGATGGGCCAACGTCCGTGACTGCGGTGCGCGCTCAGGTCGCTGGCCTGGCCGCCAGCGGGGGTGCTGCTCGGTGTGGTGCGTTTGGCTGGCCCACTAGGATTCGAACCTAGACCGACGGAACCAGAATCCGTTGTCCTGCCGTTAGACGATGGGCCACCACGGCTGCCCAAGGCGCAACTGGGAGTGTATGCAACCCGGAGGGGCACGTCAAGGGAGCAGCGCCCCGCCCCTCCCCCTCGCTAGTCACCATTACGGTATACTTCTCGCGCTTCGGGTGAGGCGTCTTCAGCCCTTCCCGCGCGTCCGGAGAGGTGCCAGAGTGGTTGAATGGGACGGTCTCGAAAACCGTTGTGTGGCTTCGCTGCACCGTGGGTTCGAATCCCACCCTCTCCGCCATAGCTGGGCCGCCTTCTAGGGCGGCCCTTTTCGTGCCAACCGGGCAGGGCCGCTGTGGCCGCTCCACGTGGCCCCCGAGTTGCGAAAGGACCTGGCGATGGCCGTCACGATAGTCGATCACCCGCTCGTGTTGCATAAGCTCTCGATCCTTAGGGACAAGGAGACGAGCGTACGCGAGTTCCGCGCCCTGTGCCAGGAACTCTCGATGCTGATGGCCTACGACGCCATGCGCGATCTCGAGCTCGAGGAGGCCACGGTCGAGACGCCGGTGGCCGTAGCGAGAGTGCAGCGGCTGGCCGGTAAGAAGCTGGCGCTCATCGGCATCCTCCGCGCCGGTTTGGTGATGGTCGACGGCATCTTGAGCCTCATGCCGACGGCCAGGGTGGGCCACATCGGGCTCTACCGGGACCCCGAGTCCCTCAAGCCGGTGCAGTACTACTCGAAGTTGCCGAGCGACGTCGGCGAGCGCGACGTGTTCTTGCTCGACCCCATGCTCGCGACCGGCGGTAGCGCGGCCGCTGCCATCCAGCTCCTCAAGGAGAAGGGCGCTACGCGCATCCGCCTCCTCTGCATCATCGCGGCTCCCGAGGGGATAAAGGTGATCCGGACGGCGCATCCGGACGTCGACATCATCATCGCCGCGCAGGACGAGCGGTTGAACGAGCACGGCTACATCGTTCCGGGGCTGGGCGACGCCGGCGACCGACTCTACGGCACCCGCTGAGCCGCGGCTGCGGCCGCCGGCGGGCACCGGTCATCGGTTGCTCATGAGCGCCTTACGGCCGCAAGTAGACTGAGAGACGTGCGCGGCACCCTCCTGGCTTTCATCCCTCTGGCCTCGGCCTCCTTCCTAGTCGCGTTCGGCGCCGTTCTCTGGCTCGTGCCGCGGGTGCGGGAGTTCGCGCTGCGGATCGGGGCGGTTCAGGCCGGCGGCGGCGCGCACGGGGGCGGAGTCCGGCAGCACGCCGGCCGCCTGCCGAACATCGGCGGCATCGCCATCCTGGGGGGGTTCCTCCTGGCCGTACTGGCGGGCAGCCTGGTGGCGCCGCAACTCATAAACGACTACCGGGTCGAGCTCCTCGCGACCGCGCTGGGCGGCGCGCTGATGACGCTCGTCGGTTTCATCGACGACATGTGGGAGGTGCCGCCTCCGCTCCGCCTGGCCACGCAGGTGGTGGCCGCAGGCATCCTCGTCGTGAACGGCGTGCGCATCGGCTTCGTCACCGACTACTTCGGCTCGGGCTCGTTCCTCTTCATCCCGGAGACCATGTCGGTGCTCGTGACGATCCTCTGGGTGGTCGGGTTCACCAACGCCTTCAACTTCATCGACGGCCTCGACGGCCTGTCGTCAGGGATCGCCGCCATCTCGAGCATGAGCCTCCTAGCCGTGGCGCTTCAGTTCGACGACCGCGGCGCCGCCGTGCTCCTGCTGGCCGCCCTTGCGGGTTCGGCGCTCGGCTTCCTGCGTTACAACTTCGGGCCCGCCCTGATCATCATGGGCGACTCCGGCGCCTACCTGCTCGGCTACGTCCTGGCGGCCGTGAGCGTGTTGGGAGCCCTGAAGGTGACCGCCGCCATCTCGGTGGTGGCGCCAATCTTGGTGCTCGCGCTGCCGGTCCTGAACATCACCCAGGTGACTGTCAGGCGCCTCAGGCGCGGGTCCTCGCCGGCGCTGGCGTCCAACGACCACATCCACGACATCATCCGTGAGCGCTCGGGCTCCAAGCGCCTCACGGTGATCCTCTTGTGGGCGGCAACGCTCGCCCTTGGCGTTGCCGGCATGTTGCTATCGCGGACGCCGCCCGTGCTGACGCTGGTCACGCTCGTGCTGACGGTGGGGGCCATCGCCGCCGTATCGCTACTGCGGCTCGCCGAGATCCGGCACGCCGGGTCGGCGGCGTGAGGCCCGCCGCAGCGCCCCCGGAGGGCGCGGCGCTGAGCCCCCACGGGGCGCGCCCCCGGGTGGTGTCGGCCTTCGGGACCCGACCCGAGGCGAACAAGATGGCGCCGGTGGTAGCCGCGTTGCGGGGCATGCCCGGCCTGGAGGCCCTGACGCTGGTGACGGGGCAGCACAAGGAGCAGCTCGCCGACTCGCTGACTGCGTTCGGCATCGCGCCCGACACCGACCTGCGCGTCATGACCCGCCGCCAGAGCCTCACCGACCTCATCGGGCGCATCGTGCCCGCCGCCGCCGCGGCGTTGGAGCGGCTCCGCGCCGACTACGTCCTCGTGCATGGCGACACCACCACCACCTTCGCGGTGGCGCTGGCGGCCTTCCTGGTCGGGATCCCCGTAGCGCACGTCGAGGCCGGACTGCGCTCGTTCGACCTGGGCCAGCCCTTCCCGGAGGAGGCGAACCGCCGCCTGACGGACGTCGTGACCGACATGGACCTGCCGCCCACCGCACTAGCGAGGCGCAACCTCCTGGCAGAGGGCAAGACGGAGGACCGGATGGTCGTGACGGGCAACACCGCGGTCGACGCCGTGCGCTTCATGAGCGCGGGCGCCGCTCTGCCGCCTGGCCTTGGCACGGGCCCGTTCGTGACGCTCACCATGCACCGACGCGAGAACCTGCCGGTGATGGCCGCCCTGGCGGGGGCCCTGGCGGCCGTGGCCCGGGCGCACCCGCGGCTCCGGTTCGTGTACCCCGTTCACCTCAACCCTGCCGTGAGAGAGGCGGTCACTCCCGCCCTCGGCGGGGTCTCGAACGTGGTTCTCGCCGAGCCGTACGACTACCGGGAGATGATCGCGCTGATGTCCGCCTCCGAGCTCATCGTCACCGACTCGGGCGGCCTGCAGGAGGAGGGCGCGGCCCTCGGCGTTCCCGTCGCCGTACTGCGCAACGTGACGGAACGCCCGGAAGGGGTGGAAGCAGGGGTGATCAGGCTCATCGGCAACGACCCCTCGCGCGTGCGCTCCGGCCTCGAAGAGCTGCTTGGCGACCCGGCTGAACTGGAGCGTATGCGCCAGAGGCCGAACCCGTACGGGGACGGTCGCGCCGCGGGGCGCATCGCAACGGCGGTGGCGTGGCGCTTCGGGCTGGCGGAGAGGCCCGCCGACTGGGTCTACGGCGCAGAGGTCGCTGATTCGTGACTTGGGAAGCTTTACACCAGCTCCGTTTCGGGCCGGCCCTTGCGGGCGGGCGCGGATCGCTCGACTGGCGCGGGCCGGCGCTCGTCGGGGTCCTGAACGTCACCCCCGACAGCTTCAGCGACGCCGGTGAGCATGCGGGCACCGCCGAGGCGGTAGCCGCCGGACTGCGGTTGCAGGCCGAAGGCGCGCTCATCGTCGACGTCGGCGGCGAGTCCACGCGCCCCGGCGCCAGCGGCGTCGACGAGCGAGAGGAGCTGTGCCGAGTGCTCGGCGTGGTGGAGGCCCTAGCCGGCGAGGGGGTGGTGGTGAGCGTCGACACGCGCAAACCGCGAGTGGCCGCCGCCGCCCTCAAGGCCGGCGCCGTCATCGTGAACGACGTCGGGGGCCTCACCGACCCGGACATGACACGAGTCTGCGCCGACGCGGGCGCACCGGCGATAGTAGTCCACATGCGCGGGGAACCCCGCACCATGCAGGCGGCCCCCGAGTACCGGGACGTGGTGGGCGAGGTCGAGGCGTTCTTGCTCGAGCGAGCCGGCGCGGCGCTGCAGGCCGGCGTGCCCAGCGTAGTCATCGACCCCGGCATCGGCTTCGGGAAGAACCTGGGCCACAACCTAGCGCTGCTGAGGGCCACCGACAGGTTGGCGGCCCACGCTCCCCCGCTGATGGTGGGAGCGTCCCGCAAGGCCTTCATCGGCTCCATCACGGGCGAGGAACTGCCCGCGGCGCGCGTGCCCGGCAGCCTGGGCGCCCACCTCTGGGCCGCGGCCAACGGCGCCGCACTTCTGCGCGTTCACGACGTGGCGGCGCACGCGCACGCCCTCGCGGTGTGGAGCGCCATCCTGGCCGCAGGCCCGGGGGAGCGGCGCACATGAACCAAGACGCCGAACGTCCACGGGGAGACGACCGCATAGTCCTGAGCGGCATGGAGTTCTTCGGCTACCACGGGGTCCACGAGGAGGAGGGCAAGCTAGGGGCGCGCTTCCTGGTCGACGTCGAGCTCGTCCTCGGCCTCTCGGGCACCGACTCCATCAGGCACACCGTCGACTACGGACGCGTTTACGCACTCGTCGGGAGCGCCGTGACGGGGCGCCGGTACAAGCTGATCGAGGCGCTCGCCCATCACATCGCGACCCTGCTGCTCACCGAAGAGGCCCTCGTCGACGCCGTTCGTGTAAGGGTGCACAAGCCGCACGCGCCGCTGCCCGGCGTGTTCCGCGACGTCTACGTCGAGGTGTTCAGGAGCCGGTCCGAGGCGCGGGAGTCAGGTGGCGGGGGGCAAACGGCGCCGGCCGGCGGCGGGGAGCCCGCGGCGGATGAGTGACACGAGCCCAAAGGCGTTCGTCGCGCTCGGCGCGAACCTCGGCGACCCCGCGGCGCAGCTTCGGGAGGCCGCGTCCCGGCTTTCGCGCCTGGCGCCGGTACTGGCGCGCTCTCACCTGTACGAGAGCGCCGCCCAGGGTGGCCCGGCAGGCCAACCGCCCTACCTCAACGCCGTCGTGGCCCTGGCTGCCGGCGACTGGCTGGGGCGCGAGGCCGCACTGCTGTCGGAACTCCTTGCCATCGAGGAGGAGCTCGGCCGCGTGCGGCGTGAGCGGTGGGGACCGCGCGTCATCGACCTCGACCTGCTGGACGTGGCGGGCGCCTTACGCCATGACGGGGTCAGGCTGCCCCACCCGCGCATAGAGGAGCGCGCGTTCGTGCTGGCACCGCTGCTCGACGTCGAGCCCACGTGGCGCCACCCGTTGACCGGTCGGCGGGCAACCGACGCCCTCGCCAGCGTGAAAGACGGCGTGCGGCGCTCGCACGAGGCCTGGTAGGCGCGCTGGTCACGGCACGGCTGTACCTCTCGACCGTACGGCCGGCACGGGTACACTGGGCGACCGATGCGCCTGTTCGCTATCGCCGACCCCCACCTCTCACGCGCCCGGCCCAAGCCGATGGACATCTTCGGTCCGGGCTGGGCCGGCCACCCGCAGGCCTTCTTCGAGGGCTGGCGGGAGACGGTCGGCGAGGAAGACCTCGTCCTGGTGCCCGGAGACATCTCGTGGGCCATGCGCCTCGACGAGGCCATGCTCGACCTGCAGGACCTGGCCGACCTGCCCGGCAAGAAGATCCTGCTACGCGGCAACCACGATTACTGGTGGCCCTCGATCAGCCGGCTCCGCAGCGCGCTCCCCGCTGGGATGTGGGCACTGCAGAACGACGCCATGGAGGTCGGGGGCGTGGTGGTGGCCGGCACCCGCGGCTGGGTCTGCCCCGGCAGCCCCGGCTTCACGCCGCAAGACCAGAAGATCTACGACCGCGAGGTCGAGCGCCTGCGCCTGTCGCTGGCTCACGCCGCCAAGCTCGAAGGAAGGTACCGCGTGGTGATGCTGCACTTTCCACCCACCAACTCCCGCCTCCAGCCCAACGAACTCACGGGACTGATCGAGGAGGCGGCGCCCGACGCGCTCGTTTTCGGCCACGTACATGGCGAGCAGCCCGAAGGCATCATCCGCAACCTGGGCGCCGTCGCGGTGCACTTCGTGGCCGCCGACGCCCTCAAGTTCCGGCCGCGTCTCGTGGCCGACCTGGGCGTCCCAGGCGCCGTAGCGGCGCCTGGCGCACGAGCGTGAGCAGCCCGTTGCCCGCCGGCGGCCCCGCCCAGCAGATCCTCGTCGTCAACGCCGGTAGCTCGAGCCTGAAGACCAAGTTGTGGCCCTCAGGGGAGTCGCTGCAGGTGGAGCGGATCGGTGGGCCGAGCACCGTCACGGCGTCGTTCGCGCTGCTGGAGCGGCTCCGCCTGGAGCGCCACGACGCGGCCTTCGAGTTCGCGCTGGACATGTATAGGCGCTTCGTTCCGGGGTTCGCACCGCGAGTCGTCGGGCACCGCGTCGTTCACGGTGGCACGCGGTTCGTGAGGGCGACCATCGTCACGGCGGAGGTGGAGGAGGCGATCGCCGAACTGGCCGCCCTGGCGCCGCTGCACAACCCCGGCAACCTGGCGGCGCTGCGGGCCGCGCGCCGCGCCATGCCCGACGTGCCCCACGTGGCGGTATTCGACACGGCCTTTCACGCGAGACTGCCGCGTCACGCATACCTCTACGGGCTGCCGCTCGAGTACGCGTACGCCCGCGGCGTCCGTCGTTACGGTTTCCACGGACCCAGCCACGACTACGTCTCGCGCCGCGCCGCCCTACTCCTCGGCAAGCGCCGCGCCGAACTCCGTATCGTCACGCTCCACCTGGGCAACGGCGCCAGTGCGGCGGCGGTGGACAGGGGCGTGTCGGTAGACACGACCATGGGCTTCACACCCATGGAGGGCCTGCTGATGGGTACCCGCAGCGGAGACATAGACCCCGGCATAGTGCTCTATCTGCTGCGCAACGGGCTGAGCACCGAGCAGGTCGACACGCTGCTCAACAGCGAATCGGGGCTCAAGGGCATGTCGGGCATCTCGAACGACCTGCGCGACGTGACGGCCGCGGCTGAGGCGGGCGAAGAGGGGGCCTCCGCGGCGCTGGAAGTGTTCGCTTATCGTATCCGCAAGACCATCGGCGCGTTCGCGGCCGCCATGGGCGGGCTCGACGCGGTCGTCTTCACCGGCGGGGTCGGGGAGAACTCGTCGTGGGCGCGCTCGGCCTCGTTGAGCGGACTGGGCTTCTTGGGCATCACCGTCGACGAGGAACGCAACGCCCGTGCCGACTCGCGCATCAGCGCCGACGGGTCGGGCGTGTCAGTGCTCGTCGTGAAGACCGACGAGGAACTCATGATCGCGAACGCCGCGCGGGCCGCAGTCAACGGTCACGGCGACGAGGAGAACTGAATGGTGACTTTAGGACTCGACCTTGGCGGAACGAAGATCCTCACGGCGGCCGTCGAGGGGGGCAAGGTGCTCGATTCGGTGAGGGTCGACACGCCGCAAACCGGCTTTGAGGACGTCGTTGCCGCCCTCGTCGGTACCGCCAAGGAGTTGCTGGCGCGCGGCCACGAGGTGGCGGGCGCCGGCATCGGCTCGCCGGGTCCCATGGACCGCTCACGGCGGCGGATACTCTTCGCCCCCAACATCGCCGGCATGCGCGACGCCCCGCTGGTGGACGAACTGGAGCGGAGCCTGAAGATGACGGTCGTGCTCGAGAACGACGCGAACGCGGCGGGTTACGCGGAGCACCTTTACGGGGCCGCCCGCGAGCTCGATTCGAGCATCTACGTCACCATCTCCACCGGCATAGGCGGCGGCATCTTCATAGGCGACCGCGTCGTGAGGGGCGCCAACAGCCTGGCAGGGGAGATCGGCCACATGACCATGCTGGTCGGGGGTCCCATGGGGGGCGACGGTCACACCGGCAGCCTGGAGGCCATCGCGGCCGGGCGTTCCATGGCGCGTGACGCCACGTACGCCTACGGGGTGGAGATGGACACGCGAGAACTCTTCAAGCGCGCTCGCGCCGGGGAGCCCAAGGCCCTCGGCATCATCGAGAACGCGGCGTTCTTCACGGGCATCGGGCTCGCCAACCTGGTCAAGATCATCGACCCGGAGGGCTTCGTGCTGGGCGGCGGCATCACGCGCGTGGGCGAGTATTACCTCGGCAAGGTGCGCGCAGCGGCCGAGCATTACCTCGAAGGCTATCCCCTTCCGCTGTTCAGGACGGCCAGCCTCGGGGGCGACGCAGGCGTCATCGGCGCCGCGGCGGTGGCGGCCAGGGAACTCGCGGGGCACGCATGAGCGAAACCGTGAGCCTGGTGCTGGCGGCCCTGCTGATCTTCTCGCTTCGCATAGTGGACGTGTCGCTCGGGACGCTGCGCATCGGCTTCCTCGTCCGTGGCCAGAGGCGCTTGGCGGGCCTCTTCGGCTTCTTCGAGTCGCTCGTGTGGCTGATCGCGGCCGCACAGGTCCTGGCGAACCTGGACTCGCCCGTCAAGTTCCTCGCCTACGCGGCCGGTTACGCCACGGGCACCATGCTCGGCGTGAGCGTCGAGCGGTGGCTGGCCATCGGGGAATCGATCGTCCGGGTGGTCACGCCCATCGATACCCCTCCCGTCGAGGACAGCCTGCGCAGCGCAGGCCACTACGTCACACTGCTGAACGCGCGAGGGCGCGACGGCGACGTGAGCGTCGCGTTCTCGGTCATCCCACGCCGCAAGATCCCTGAGGTGCTCAAGCTGCTGCAAGAGGTGAACCCGTCCGCGTTCGTGACCTTCGAGACGACCACGCCGGTGCAAGCCGTGCCGGCGCAGCGGATCCGCAAGTAGTCAAGCAGGGGCGATCCGCGTCAGTGCGCCGCTCGGCCCCACGAACGCGGTGAGCGAGGCGCCCAGGGCGCGCGAGGCGCGGACCGTCAGGTCCTCGTCGGGCCGCTCGGGTCCGGGCGTGACGAGCACGGGCCGCGCGTCGAGCCCCAGCCGGCCGTGGAGGGCCAGCCTGGCCATGACGGCGTCCATGCCCCAGTCGTCCTGGTACACGCGCTTTACCGCGAGTAGCGCCCCCCGGCGCCCCACCACCTCGCGCCCGCGCCCCGCCCCCGGCCGTCTCACCATGCTTCGGCCGCTCCAGCCGAGGGAGTCGTAGAGGAGATCGACGTTCTCATCGAGGAGGTACGACTGCGCCAGCAGGCTCACGGCTGCCGGCTCGGCCTCCTCGACGATGTCCTCGTCCGGATCGGAGAGATCGAGCCCAACGTAGAGCGCCCGCAACTGGTGCGGCAGGTTGTTGAGGCGGTAGAAGCCTTCCTCGAAGCTAGCTGGTAACGCCAGCCCCTCCCAGGCGAAGCCCAACTCCAACAGGCGGGCCAGGGTGGCGAGTTCCCACTCGGACTCCACCTCCACCTTCGCCAAGTGGCGCAACGTTCCGACCGGGATCACGCTGTGGGCGTCTCGCATGCCTAATGCTAGCCCCGGAACCAGCCGGGGACGCGGGTGGCCTGCCCGATGGCCGCGGCGGTGGGCGAAAGGTGCTGTCGGACACGCTATCCAGGGCTCATGAGCCGGTGCGGGGCCGTGATAGAGTTCCTGCGTGAGCACGGCCTCCGCGACCACGAATCCGGCCCCCAGCCGCCGCGCTTGGGGCTGGCTACTGGTTTCCGGGCTCGTGCTGCTGGTCCTCGCCGCCTTCGTGGTGCTCGACGCATCGCGCTACTTCGCGGTGGGCGAGGAGGTGCTTCCCGATCTGGTCGGCATGCAGTACGAAGCGGCCACCAAGGTCTTGCGCTCGCACGGCTTCGAGCCGGTGGCGTTCGTGGAACATGTCGAGGGCGTAGCGGCGGGTACGGTCACCTCCCAGTCGCCCCAGGCCGGGGCCATAGTCAAGCGCCTGCGGTCCATCCACCTGGGGGTCAACACTCCCCCCGCAGCGGCAGTGCTCCCCGACCTCAGCGGCATGACGGAGAGGACCGCCGTAGCGCGCGCGTCCGAGTTGAACCTCCCACTGGGCACGACGGAGTATCAGCACAGCGATAGGACCGCCGGCACCGTCATCGGCCAAGCACCGGCCGGAGGGCAGCGCCTAGCCGAGGGCGGGACCCTGAGCCTCGTGGTCAGCTCGGGGCCGGAGCGTGCCGCGGTGGAACTCCCGGACTTGCTCGGAACCGACCTCGATGCCGCCGTGCAGCAGCTTCAGCGACTGGGTTTCGGCAGGGTGGAGACGCTGGCCTCGAGCGTGTCGTTCGATCGGCCACGGGCCGTGGTGGCGATGGAGCCCCCCGCGGGCGCAGCGGTGCCGCCGGGCACGCCGGTGCTGCTTCACTACTCGCTGTCTACCGCCACCGCCATCCAGGTGCCGGACGTGGTGGGCATGCCACAGTGGCGCGCGCAGCTCGCGCTGACGGCGGCGCAGCTGAGGGTGGGTACCGTCACTTACGTGACCGATCCGGAGCAGCCCGAGGGTGTGATAGCCGCCCAGCCCGACGGCTACACGGTGCCGGGCACCCCGGTATTCCTTACCGTCAACGGCGCTCCTCCCGCCAACGCGTTTCCCGACCTGTTCCCCACGGGCCCACAGACCGGGCCCGACCTGAGGACGCCCGTTCGTCCCTCGCCGGCGCCGGGTGGCGCCGACTCGGCGGCGGACGGCAGCCGCCTCGTGCCCTTCACGTTCGACCCCACCAACATGGGTGTCAAGCGCCTTCTCGATCGGCCCTACCAACTGAAGCTCGTGGTGACCGACGACGAGGGTGAGCGGGTGGTGCTCGACAGGCGCGTGGGTGCGGGGCAGAGCGTCACCACCTCCGTGCTCGTTCACGGCCAGGAAGCCATGCTCCAAACGTTCATAGACGACGTGTTCTTCCAGGCGTGGCGCCCCTGAGCGCGATGCCGTACCCGAACCTGGCGTCCATGGCGGGGGGCCGCGGTGTGGGAATATTCCAGACGCTCGGCAGTTTGGCTCGGGCTATACTCGGTTCCATCATGCGCAGGCCTGTCGGTACCGTGTCGCGCGTTCAGGCCACCGGAATCAGCTCTTCCGCAGTGGAGGATCACCCGTGAGCCAACCCGATATCTCGAACCTCGCCCGACGCCTCGCCGAACAGAACAACGTCGCCTGGCAGAGCCTGAAGGGTACGGGTCCCGACGGTCGCGTTGTGGAACGCGACGTCCTCGATTACCTCGCCCGAGTGATGGCGGGGGAGGAGGCGGTAGACCCCACCCCGGAGCCACTGCCGGAGGGCATGGAGGCCTGGACTGAAGTAGGGGCCGACTCCGTGGGCAACTACTCGAGGGCGGTCACGCCGCAGGAGAGCGTGTCCAGCGGAGCGTCCGGCGGCGAGGTTGCTGCCGAGGCGGCGGCGCAGGTCGCCGAGTTGGGCGACGACGTGTTCCTCTTCGACGACGATGACGACGACGTCGAGGCGCCCGCCGGGTTCGGTGCGGGTGAGACGGAGGACGGCGGGGACGTGCGAGTAGAGCAGGACGGTTTCCCCTCCGAACCCATCAGCGTTCACGACGAAGGGCTCGTGACCCCGGACCTGGACGACGACCTGCTGTTGGTGTCGGATGACGACCTGGACGAAGGCGCGCCGGGCGACGAGCCGTCCATCCCGGCGGGCGAAGTACCGGGCGACTCTCCGTTTGCTACGGCTGGCGCCGAGGCCGACGAGACTGCCGAGCCAAGCGAAGCCCTTCACGACTACTCGGATGGGGGCGCCCAGGTGGATGCGCCGGAGGAGCCGGCTCCCGCCTGGGGCGGCAGCGAACTGCGGCTCGACTCCGAACCTTACGAGCCGGTCCCGCTCGACGCCCCCGACCTGTGGGAGGACGGCGAGGTGCAGGACGGGTCCAGCGTTGGTGCCGCCATGTTCGAGCCCGGAGGCTCGGCTGCAGCCCAGGAGCCGGCGCCCGCAGGCTCGGAGCTGAGCGGTGAGCAGTTGGGGACCGACGTTTCGGTGCCTAGTGCCGAGGTGTCGGAGTTCGAAGCCCACATGCCGAGCGCCGAGGTGTCCGAGTCCGAGGATCACGTGCCGAGTGCCGAGGTGTTCGAGGCCGAGGATCCGGCGCCGAGCGCTGCGTCGTTCGAGCCCGACGACCCGGCCACGGCCCCTGAAACGCTTGAGGCCGGCGAGTTCTCCGCCGCCGGCACCGCGGCCGCCGGCGACGAAGGTCCGTACGGCACCACCGGGGTCGGCGAGCCTTGGAGCGAACCGCTCGACCAGACAGAAGTCGAGACGTTCGACGAGCTGGGCGTGGGGGAGGCCGATCTCGACGCGCGAGAGCAGGTTGCCCCGGCACTGCCACTCGTCCACACTCCCAACCTGCTGCGGCGGAACGTCGACCTGAGCGCCCTGGCCGCCGCGCAGCTGGCGGCGGGCCTGGAACTCGGACAGGACGGGCCGCTGAGCGTGGCGCCCTTCCTCGTACGTGCGGCGGCCAAGGCGGCGCATGACGTTGGCCTGACCGGCGGTGAGGTCGCCCTGGCGGAGATCCAGGCGGGCATCATGCTCCGGCGCGTGGACGGAGCCGCGAGCATGGCGTTCGTCGAACTGGTGCGAGAGCTCGAAGGCGCCGGCATGGAAGAGGACGAGGTGGCGCTGGTCGCCGTCGACCTCAGCATGCTGGACGTCGACGAGGCGTTCCTCGACGTCGGGGCCCCGAGCGTGACGCTAGGGCGGATACTCTACGATTCCGAGGTTGGCGGCTACCGCAGCACCCTCGCCCTCACGGGCAGCCTGCCGTTGGATCAGGGAGCGCGCCTACTGGCCCGCGTGGCCGAACTACTCACGTCCCCAGTGAGATTGCTGGTCTGAGGCCGTCAGGCTGCTCGTCTGACGGGTCAGCCCGCCGCTTCGGCCGACTCCGCGGTGCTGCCGGCCGGCGCGCCGGGGATCAGTAGCCAGAGCAGGAAGTAGCCGACGAGCGTGAAGCCCAAGGACGGCAATGCCGAGAGCAAGTAGACAAACCTGACCGTGCGCGGATCGGCGTTCACGAACTCCGCGATGCCCCCGCATACTCCGCCGATCAAGCGGTGCTCGCGGCTGCGTCTCAACGGCTTGTCGGTCGCCGGGCGCCGGGCGCGGCGCTGGTCGTGTGTGAGCCCGTCTGGTCTCAACGTTGGCACTCTGTTCGCCTCCGCTTCGGGGTCAGACGCCGGGTTCGGCGACGCACCCACGGCGTGAGTATACGCGCGCTCGGGTTAGCCTTGTGGGCGTGACAAGCGACACGGGGACCCAGCTGCCGGAACCCGGCCGGCCGCGGCGCGTGATCGTCGGCGTCAGCGGCGCCAGCGGCATGTTGTACGCGCTCGACATGCTGCGCACGCTGAAACGCCTAGGCGTGCCTACGGCACTGGTGATAAGCGGCGGCGCCAAGCGCGTGCTGCCGACCGAGCTCGACGGCGGCGCGCAGGCGCTCATCGAGCAGGCGGACCTCGTTCTCAAGGACTCCGACGTGGGCGCGTCGATAGCTTCGGGCAGCCACCCTACGCTTGGCATGGTGGTGGTGCCGTGCAGTGCCGGGACGCTTGCAAGGGTCGCCCACGGACACGCCGACACGCTGATCACGCGGGCGGCTCACGTGACCCTGAAAGAGCGGCGTCCGCTCGTCCTGGTGGTGCGAGAGGCGCCTTACTCGCGCCCGATGTTGATCAACATGCTTGCCGCGCACGACGCCGGCGCCGTCATCCTCCCCGCCGCGCCTGGGTTCTACCATCGCCCCGGTTCCCTGGTCGAGTTAGTTGGAGGGATCACGAGCCGCGCCCTCGACCGGCTCGGCATCGACAACGACCGCGCGCCGCGCTGGGGGAGCGACGATCCGTGACCCGTGTTGCTGCGCTGGTCCCGGCGGCCGGGTCGGGCGTCCGGCTGGGGCGCGGCCCCAAGGCGTTCGTAAGACTGGGAGACGCGACCCTGCTCGAGCACGCCGTGGCGGCGCTTCGGGGCGCCGTCGACGAAGTGGTGGTGGCCGTGCCCGCCGGGGCGGCCGCGCAGGCGCGCGAGCTCGTTGGCCGCGACGTGCGGGTGATCGAGGGCGCCGAGTCCAGGCAAGCCACCGTTCGCCTGCTGGTGACGGCCACGCGGGCGGAGACGGTCTTGGTGCACGACGCCGCCCGGCCGTTCCTGCCCCGCGCCGCCCTGGAGCGGGTCTTGGCGGCCGCCCAAGAGACGGGGGCGGCCACCGCGGCCCTGAGGGTTCACGACACCATCGTCTACGTCGCCGACGGAACGCCCCTGCCCCGGGAGGGGCTGAGGGTGATCCAGACCCCGCAGGGGTTCGCACGGGAGCTGCTGGTGCGCGCCCACGAGTCGGCGGCGGCGGCGGGCGTCGAGGCCACCGACGACGCGGCGCTCGTGCGCCGGCTCGGCGTCGGAGTCGAGCTGGTAGAGGGCAGCCCACTGCTGCACAAGCTGACGACCCCGGACGACCTGAAGCTGGGCCTCGCCCTCCTCGAACTGTGGCGCGCGGAGCGAGCGGTCGGCTCGTGAGCGTGGTCGTTCGGTGACCGTGGTCGGCTCGTGAGTTCCGGCGGCGGGTTTCCGGGGGCCCTGACGGAAGCGGCCCACGGCAAGGTGAACCTTGGTCTGGCCGTGCTGGCGCTCAGGGGCGACGGCTTCCACGAGGTCGAGACGGCCATGGTGCGGGTCGGGCTGGCCGACGAGCTCACCGTGCTGGTCGAGGAAGCCGCCGCGGACCACGTGGAGCTCGACGTGGAGCTGGCGCTGGAGCTGCCAGCCGTCGCGCTGGCCGAGGGAGAAGAGAACCTGGCTCACGGGGCGGCCGCCCGGTACCTCCGCGCGCGGCGCGAGGCGGACGGCGCCGCCGCTCCCGTGAGAGTCGCGCTGAAGCTCCTCAAGCGCGTACCGGTGGCCGCCGGGCTCGGTGGGGGCTCCGCGGATGCCGGCGCCGTGCTCAGGGTCCTCGCTCGACTGCTCCCGGCTGCCGTCGACGTGGCCGGGGTGGCCGCCAAGCTCGGGTCCGACGTGCCCTTCATGCTGGGGACGGCACGGGCCGCGTTGGCCAAGGGGCGCGGCGAGCGGCTCTTCGAGCTGGACGTCCCACGCCTCCACCTCGTGCTGGTGAACCCCGGATTCGGCGTCAGCGCCGCCGACGCCTACGCCAACCTGATCGGTTTCACGCCGCGGCTACGGTTCGAACGCTCGCTCGAGCGCCTGGCGGCGGGCGAGGAGCCACGCTGGCCCAACGGGCTGCAACCGGGCGTGCTGAGAAGCCATCCGGAGTTGCGCGCCGTGCTCGCCCACCTGCGAGACGCCGGCCTCAAGGGCGTCCTCATGTCGGGGAGCGGACCGACCTGCTTCGGGGTGGCGCAGGGCGCCGAGCACGCGGCGGCCATCGCGGCCGCCCTGCGGTCCGCCGAGCCGGGTTGGTGGGTTGCCGCGACTGCAACGCTGTAGCGGGTCCACGCTCAGGCCGGTTCACGCTGTGGCGGGTCCTCGCTGAGGCGCGTCCTAGGTGAGGCGCGTCCTCGCTGTTGCGGAGTCAGTTGCGTTTCGGGAAGTCCTGCGCCCTGAACTCGTCGTCTTGGATCAGCCAGTCCTCGCCCGCCAACGACTCGACGTGATGCCTGAGCTCGTGCGTCAGCGTCTCCCAAGCCTCGTCCTCCCAGTCGAAGCCCGGGTCGCTGGCGGCCAGCGCGGCGAAGGAGCCGTAATAGAGCGCGACGTGGCGCCCCAGGCCCTCACCCGGCCCGAGGAAGTCCTGGACGCCGGGGTCGAGGTACTCGCCCATCCGGTAGACGTCGTCGTAGTCGGGTTCGACGAGGGCCTCCTCGAGCACGTGGACGCCGCTCAAGCCGCGGAGGAACTCGGCCGGGATCTCGTCGACCATCTCGGCGATCAGCCCCTGGAACTCCTCGAAGCTCAAGGCCGCACCCTCACCCCGTGAAGTCGGCGAGCGTCACGGGCAGGTTGCGCTCGCTGCTGGCGTAGGACGCGAGGATGATGCGCACCGCTTCGCGGCCGTCCTCGCCGCTGCACGCGACCGGGGCCTCGCCGCGAACGGCCGCCACGAACGCGAGCACGTGCCGGGTGTGCGTCGGTGCGCCGCTGAACTCGAACGTGGTGAGGTCGGTGTGGCTGAAGTCCGTCCCGGGCGAGCCGCGGTAGGCATGCCTCAGGTTCTGAGCGCCGTACCGGTTCGTGCACTCGAGGGCCCCCTCGGTGCCGTACACCCAGAAGCCCTCCTCCCAGCCGGTCGCCGTCCAGGCGGCCTCCAGCACGCCGAGCGTGCCGCCCTCGTAGAGCATGCTCACGTGCGCGGTGTCCTCTACCTCGACGTCGTACTTGAGGGTGGCGACGCGGGCGAAGACCTCGTTGATGGTGCCACCGAAGAAGCGGGCCAGGTCGGCGAGGTGGCAGCCGTTGTCGAGCAGCGTGCCGCCACCGGCCGAGGCTTTCGTCCTGAACGAAGGGCGCACGCCGAGGCCGCTCCAGTCGTGGGCCTGCCGCAAGCGGACGTGAGTGACCCTGCCGATGACACCGGCGGCTATCAACTCCCGCGCCTTGCGCGCCGGGCCGCTCGAGCGTAGTTGATGATCGACCATCAGGACCACGCCCGCGGCGTGGCACGCCTCGATCATCTCATCGGCAAGCCGGATGTCGAGCGCCATCGGCTTCTCGACGAGAACGTGCACGCCGGCGGCCGCGGCGGCCAGCGTGGCGGGATGGTGAACGGAGGTCGGGGCGGCGATGCTGACCAGCTCGAAACCGCCGTCCTCGAACATCTTCTGGAAGTCGGTATAGGTGCGCCCGACGCCCCAGGCGGCGGCCCGGGCCGCCAGCGCGGCCGGCGCCGTGTCGCACAACGCGACGACGTCAACGCCGGCGGCGAGGTAGCCCTTGTAGTGGCTTGCGGAGATGTCGCCGGTGCCGAGGATGGCGGCGCGCAGCGGGCGGTTCACTCTTCCCGCTTGGCCGTGGTGGCGCTGAGTACGTTCTCCTTGCCCGGGTTCGGCACTTGCTCTATGGGGCTCGTCTCCGGGCTACCCGTATCCGGCTTCCTGATCCGGGCGGCGGCGTAGGCTGCCGCGTTGGCGACTATCCGCTGCACGTTCGGGTCGTGGTAGGTGGGGTAGGTCTCGTGGCCCGGCCGGAAGTAGACGACCGTGCCGTGACCGCGCCGCCAGGTGGCGAGACTGCGGAACACCTCGCCCCCCTGGAACCAGGAGAGCATGAGGAGCTCGTCAGGGTCGGGGACGTCGAAGCGCTCGCCGTACATCTCCTCGCGGGGCAGCTCGAAGTAGTCGGGGATCCCGGCCAGGATGGGATGCGCGGGCTGCAGGTTCCAGAGGCGCTCCTTCTCGTCGGCCTCGCGCCACTTGAGCGAGGCGTTGGTGCCCATGAGGCGCTTGAACGGCTTGGAGTAGTGGGCGGAGTGCAGGACCACGAGGCCCATGCCCCCGAGAACGGCGCGCTGGACGCGGTCGACCACCTCGTCGGCGACCTCTTCGTGCGCCTTGTGGCCCCACCAGAGCAGGACGTCGGTGGCGTCGATGACTTCTTGCGAGAGGCCGTGCTCCTGCTGGCGCAGCGTGGCGCTTCGTACCTCGGCGCCCGTGAGCCGCGTGACGGCCTCGGCGAGGGTGGCGTGGATCCCCTCGGGGTAGATGTCGTGCACGACGTCGTTCTCTAGCTCGTGCAAGTACTCGTTGAAGATCGTGACCCGCATGGAACTCCCTAGGCCCGGGGCGGTGGGCTCAGTCCGTGACGGCCCCTAGTGACGCGCTCGAGACCTGTTTGGCGTACTTGGCCAGCACGCCCCGTTGGTAGCGGGGCGTCGGTGGGACCCAGGCGGCGCGGCGCCTCGCCAGCTCCGCCTCGTCGACCTCCAGCTGGATGAGGTTGTGCTCCGAGTCGATGGTGATGATGTCGCCCTCTCGAACCAGCGCGATGGGGCCGCCGACCGCTGCCTCGGGCGCGACGTGGCCGACCACGAAGCCGTAGGTGCCCCCGGAGAAGCGCCCGTCGGTTATGAGGCCCACCGAATCGGCCAGGCCGCGCCCGATTATGGCGCTGGTGGGGGCGAGCATCTCGCGCATCCCCGGGCCGCCCCTGGGGCCCTCGTAACGGATGACGATGACGTCGCCCGCCCTGATCTCGTCGCCGAGGATCGCGCTCAGGCACTCCTCCTCGCTCTCGAAGACCCTGGCCGGACCGCTGATCCTCGTGTGGCTGAGGCCGGTGGTCTTGGCCACGGCGCCCTCAGGTGCGAGGTTGCCGCGCAGGACGTTCAGGTGACCGTGGGGGTAGAGGGGACGGTCGAACGGGTGCACCACGTCCTGGCCGGCGGGCGGCGAAGCGCTCACCCCGGCGAGGTTCTCTGCAACGGTCTTGCCGGTGCAAGTAATGCAGTCGCCGTGAAGTAGCCCCGCCTCCAGCAGCATCTTCATGACGAGCGGGATGCCCCCGACGGCGTGAAGGTCCGTGGCCACGTAGTGGCCCGAAGGCTTCAGGTCGCAGAGCACGGGCGTGGTCGTGCGGAGCCTCTCGAAGTCGTCGATGGTGAGGGGAACGTCCATGGCATGCGCGATGGCGAGGAGGTGCAAGACCGCGTTGGTGCTGCCGCCCACCGCCATGATCACGCGGATGGCGTTCTCGAAGGCCTCGCGCGTCATGATCCGGCGCGGCGTCAGCTCGAGCTCGATGAGCTTCAGCAGCGCGCGCCCACTCTCCGCCGCGCTTACGCGCTTCTCCTCGTCCACGGCGGCCATGGTGCTCGAGTTGGGCAGGCTCATGCCCATGGCTTCTATGGCAGACGACATGGTGTTCGCCGTGTACATGCCGCCGCACGAGCCGGGGCCGGGGCAGGCGGCGCGCTCCACGGCCTGGAAGGTCGGCAGGTCCATGCGGCCGGCGGCGCGCGCGCCAACCGCCTCGAAGACGCTGACGATCGTCAGGTCCTCACCGTTCAGGTGGCCGGGCTTGATGGTGCCGCCGTAGACGAAGATGCTCGGCACGTCGAGGCGCGCCAGGGCGATCAGCGCGCCCGGCATGTTCTTGTCGCAGCCGCCCACCGCCAACATGCCGTCCATGCTCTGGCCGCGGCCGACCGTCTCGATGCTGTCGGCGATCACCTCGCGGGAGACGAGCGAGCACTTCATGCCCTCCGTGCCCATCGAGATGCCGTCGGAGATGGTGATGGTGCCGAACATCTGCGGCATGCCGCCCGCGGCCTTGATCGCGGCCTCGGCCGCGGCCGAGAGCTCACCCAGGCCCGAGTTGCAGGGCGTGATGGTGCTGTGCCCGTTGGCTATCCCGATGATCGGCTTGCCGAAGTCGGCGTCCTCGAACCCGACCGCCCGCAACATGGCGCGGTTGGGTGAGCGCTGGTCGCCTTCGGTCACCACGGCGCTGCGGCGCCGCTTCTTCACGGGATCTTTGACTGTTGGCATGGTTGCTCCTTCGTTGACGCATTGTATAACCGCCCACCGCGCCGTTCCGCGCTCAAGCTTGCGCCTTCGCCCCCACCTTCTCGATCACGGCGGCCGTGAACGCGGCGGTGGTCCTGGTTCCGCCCAGGTCGACCGTCGGATCGTCGGCCAACGCGAGTTGGACCGCGCGCTCCAGGTCGTCTGCGGCCGCGCTCTGGCCCAGGCCGTAGCGCAACATCATCGCCGCCGAGAGGATGGCGCCCACCGGGTTCGCCAGGCCCCGGCCCGCTATGTCGGGAGCGCTGCCGTGCACGGGCTCGTACAGGCCAACTGCGCCGCCCAGGCTCGCGGAGGGCAGCAACCCCAGCGACCCGGGGATGACGGCGGCGAGGTCCGACAGGATGTCGCCGAAGAGGTTGCCCATCACCAAGACGTCGAACGCCCGGGGGTCGCGCACGATCTGCATGGCCGCGTTGTCGACGTACAGGTGGTCGAGTTCCACGTCGCTGAACTCGCGCTCGTGAAGGCTCACCACCACGTCGCGCCAGAACTGCGAGACGTCGAGGACGTTCGCCTTGTCGACGTTGGTCACCCGGCCCCGTCGCTGGCGGGCGGTCTCGAAGGCCACGCGGGCGATGCGCTCGACCTCGTAGCGCTCGTAGACCATGGTGCTCACGCCGCGGTCTTGCTCCACCGACGACGGCTTGCCGAAGTAGATGCCTCCCGTGAGCTCCCTGATGATCAACAGGTCGGTGCCGCGGGCGCGCTCCGCGCGCAGGGGCGAGAGGCGCTCGAGGCCCTCGAAGACGCGCACGGGACGCAGGTTCGCGAACACCTGCAAGTGACGGCGCAGCGCGAGGATCCCGGACTCCACGCGCTTCTCGCGGGGCAGCCGGTTCCAGGGGTGATCGCCCACGGGCCCACCCGCCGAGCCCATGAGCACCGCGTCCGCTTTCGCGGCGGCGGCGCGAGTGACCTGCGGCAGCGGCTCACCGTGGCTTTCGATGGCGCTGCCACCGAACGGAAGGCGCTCGAACTCGAAGCCGAGCCCGTGTTCGGTCGCCAGGGCCTCCAGGCATTCGAGCGCCGCGTCTATCACCTCGGGCCCGATGAAGTCGCCCGGCAACACCGCGATCTTGAAGCTCATACTGCGTGCCCCAGTCCGCGGGCGAGGTCCTTCACGCCTTGCACGCGCTCCAATAGCTCGCCGATCGGGTCCCAGTAGCCGGTCAGCAGGGCCTCGCGCGCCGTCTCGCGGATCGTCGCCGCGTACGTCCGGCCCGCCACGCGCACTTCCTGCTTGTCCACGTCGATCACGACCTCGGCCTTCGGGTCGGCGGTCACGGTGGCGGCGATCTCCTTGCGGTCCGCTTCGCCCACGACGGCGCAGACGAGGCCGAGGGTGGTCGCGTTGCCGAAGAAGATCTCCGCGAAGGAGCCGGCGATGATGCCCCGGAACCCAGCGCGCTGGATGGATTGCGGCGCGTGCTCGCGGCTCGAACCGCAGCCGAAGTTGTCGCCGGTGACGATGATCGCGGCGCCGGCGTGGCGCGGGTCGTCGAGCGGATGGTGCTTGCTGTTACCGGCCTCGTCATAGCGCTCGTCGATGAAGAGGGCGTCGCCCAGGCCGTCGAAGGTCACCGCCTTGAGGAAGCGTGCCGGGATGATGCGGTCCGTGTCGATGTCGTTGGCCATCAGGGCAACGGCGGTTCCGCGCGCCTCGGTCACCGGTGTGAGCGCCACTCACGCCACCGCCTTCGGCGTGCCGAACACTTCGCGGGCGTCCGAGATCATGCCGGTGACGGCGGCCGCGGCCACCATGACGGGGCTCATCAGCACGGTGCGGCCGGTCGGCGAGCCCTGACGCCCCTTGAAGTTGCGGTTGCTTGAAGACGCGCAGAGTTCGTCGCCCTCGAGCTTGTCGGGGTTCATGGCCAGGCACATGCTGCAGCCGGCCTCACGCCACTCGAAGCCGGCGTCCTCGAGCACCTTGTCGACGCCGAGGCGCTCGCACTCGAGCTTCACGAGGTGTGAGCCGGGCACCGCGATGGCCCTGACGTGCGGTTGCACCTTGTGCCCCGCGATGAGCCTGGCGACCTCCACGAAGTCGGAAACACGCGCGTTGGTGCAGGAACCGAAGAAAGCCACGTCGACCCTGGTGCCCTTGATGGGCGTGCCACCCTCGAGCTTCATGTGGGCCAGGGCCTCGGCGACGCCGGCCTTGTCGTGCTCGGGTGCGCCCTCGACGGTGGGGATGAGCTCGTCCACGGCGATGGCCTGGCCGGGGTTGAGGCCCCACGTGACGGTGGGCGGGACGTCGGCGGCGTCGAAGACGACGACGTCGTCGTAGTGGCAATCGGGTCCCGACGCCAGGCCTTGCCAGCGCTCCACCGCCCTGTCCCAGTCGGCACCCTTGGGCGCGTACGGGCGCCCCTCCAGGTAGGCGAAGGTCGTCGCGTCGGGGTTCACGTAGCCGCACCGCGCCCCACCCTCGATCGACATGTTGCAGACGGTCATCCGCTCCTCCATGGTCATGGCGTCGAACGTCGTGCCGCCGTACTCGTAGGCGTACCCGATGCCGCCCTTGACGCCCAAGGTGCGGATGATGTGCAAGATGACGTCCTTCGCGTAGACGCCCGGCCTTAGGCGGCCGTTCACCTCGATGCGCCGCAGCTTGGGCTTGCTCATCGCCAACGTCTGGGTGGCGAGCACGTCCCGCACCTGCGAGGTGCCGATGCCGAACGCTATGGCGCCGAAGGCACCGTGAGTGCTCGTGTGGGAGTCACCGCAGGCGATCGTGGTTCCCGGTTGCGTGATCCCCTGCTCGGGGCCCACCATGTGCACGATGCCCTGTTTGCCCCCGCCGATGTCGAAGAACGTGACGTCGTGCGCTGCCGTGTTCTTGCGCAACTCGGCGATCATGGCGGCGGCGAGCGGGTCGGCGAACGGCTCGACGCGCGTGTGGGTCGGGACGATGTGATCGACCGTGGCGAACGTCCGTTCGGGCATCAGCACGCCCACCCCGAGGTCGGCGAGCATGCCGAAGGCCTGCGGGCTCGTCACCTCGTGGATCAGGTGGGTGTCGATGAACAGCTGGTCCTGCCCGTTACGCAACTTGCCTACCGTGTGTGATTCCCAGACCTTGTCGAAGAGGCTGCTGGTTTGACTCATAAGACCTTTCCGGTACCGACCCGCCTTGAGGGAACTGAACGACCCCCGGCCGCAGGTTGAGCCGGGGGTCGTGAAACGCTCGAGTGGTGGCGCCGCGCGGGGCGCCGGCTCAACGTCGGCTCACGCCTCCCGCCGGGGTAGGAGCACCACGGCGCGCCCTTGGATGAACGCCAGGCGGCGCCTCACGCAGCTGGGGTGATCGCCCGAACGCATCATGCGGCGAAGTATATGAGCGTGGGCCGCGTCAGTCAACAAGCAGGTGGTTGGCGCGAGGAGGGTCGTCAGCCGCGACCGCTGCGCCCCACGGGCGGTGTGCCGCCGCGAGAGCCGCCCGTCGAGGCGGGAGGGACGGCGCGTTGGGCGGTCTGCGGCGCGCTGGCACCCTGCGCCTGGCCGCCCGTCGTGATGAGACGCTCGAACTCCTTCGCGTCCACCGAGCGCGCGAGGCCGGTCTCGAAGGAGATGACCTTCCGCAGGTGCAGCTCGGCCAGGCAGGCGTCCATCGTCAGCATGCCGATGGCTCCGCCCATCTGGATCTGGGCGGGGATCTGGTGAGTCTTGCCCTCGCGGATCAGGTTGCGGATGCCCGGCGTGGCGATGAGGAACTCGTACGCCAACGCGCGGCCGTCGCCGCTGTTGCGGGGGAGGAGCTGCTGGGTGAGGATGGCTTGGAGGTTGTTCGCGAGCTGCACGCGCACCTGCGACTGTTGGGCCTCGGGGAAGACGTCGATGATGCGGTCGATGGCTTCGGCCGCGGTGTTGGTGTGCAGGGTCCCTAGCACCAGGTGGCCCGTCTCGGCCGCGGTCACCGCGGCGCCGATGGTCTCGTAGTCCCGCATCTCGCCGACGAGGATCACGTCTGGCGCCTGACGCAACACGCTCCTGAGGGCCGCTCCGAAGTTGGCCGTGTCCTCACCCACCTCGCGCTGGTTGACGATTGACGTCTTGTGGCGGTGGAAGAACTCGATGGGGTCCTCGATCGTCACGATGTGCTTGGAGTACTCGTCGTTGATGAGGTTGAGCATGGTCGCCAGGGTCGTCGACTTGCCGGAGCCGGTCGGTCCGGTCACGAGCACGAGCCCGCGTGGGAGCCGCGCGATGGCGCCCACCTCGTCGGGCAGGCCGAGGTCGGCGAAGGTGAGGACCTCGTCCGCGATGGTGCGCATGACGCCGCCGACCGACCCCCGCTGCATGAACACGTTCACGCGGAAGCGGCCGTGCCCGGAGAGGCTGAAGGAGAAGTCGAGGTCCTTGCGTTCCTCGAAGTTCCTCTGCTTCTTCTCGTCCATCAGCGCGTACATGAGGCGCCGGGTCATGGTCGTCGTGAGCACCTCGTACTCGGTGGGGCGCCACTCGCCGTCGAGCCGCAGCATGGGCGGGAGTCCCACGGTCAGGAGCAGGTCGGAGGCGCGCCTCTCGATGGCGAGCTTCAGCAGGTCGACGATGTCGGCCTGGATCTGGGTCGAGCGAATCTGGTCTGCCATTCTCTATCGTCCTCTCAGCCGATCGCTCGGCCCCAGGCGACGGCCGCGCATAGGGCCCGGTCCGCCACGTTGCAAAGCGTCACTCGGCGGTACGTGCGAGCACCTCTTCGAGCGTCGTGATCCCCTCGAACGCCTTGTTGATGCCGTCGTCGCGGAGCGTCTTCATGCCGCGCTTGATGGCCAGGTCGCGCAGTTCCTGCGCCGAGGCCTCGCGCACGATCGCCTTCTCGAGCTCGTCGTCCACGACGAGCAGCTCGTGGATGGCGTAACGCCCGTTGTAGCCGCTGCCGCCGCACTTGTCGCAGCCGACGCCGCGGTAGAGGCTCTTGCCTGCCATCTCGCGTTCGCTCAGCCCCAGGCGCCTGAGGACGTCGGGGTCCGCGGAGGACGCCACCTTGCAGTCGCGGCACACGCGCCTCACGAGGCGCTGGGCCAGCACCCCGATGAGCGACGCCGACACGTTGAAAGGCTCTATGCCCATCTCCTGCAGCCGGGTGATGGCGCCGGCGGAGTCGTTGGTGTGCAGCGTGGCGATGAGGAGGTGGCCGGTGAGGGCGGCCTCCATCGAGATCTTGGCGGTCTCGTGGTCGCGGATCTCACCGACCATGATGATGTCGGGGTCCTGGCGCAGGAAGGAGCGCAGGGCACGCGCGAAGTCGAGGCCCGCCTTGGTGTTCACCTGCGTCTGGTTGATGCCCGGGATCTCGTACTCCACCGGGTCCTCGATGGTGGTCACGTTCACGTCGGGCGTCGCCAGGCGCTTCAAGACGGAGAACGTCGTGTACGACTTGCCCGAGCCGGTCGGCCCGGTGATGAGGAACATGCCGTAGGGCTTCTGGATCACGTCCGTGAAGCGCTGGTAGTTGTAGTCGGCGAAGCCCAGCTGCTCGATCTCCGGGATGTCGGCGGCCTTGCGCAAGATACGCATCACCGACTTCTCGCCGTAGACGGTGGGCAGGGTCGAGAGGCGCAGGTCGACCTCGAGGTTGCGGTCTTTGAACCGAACGCGACCGTCTTGCGGCAGGCGCCGCTCGGCGATGTTGAGGCCGCCCATGATCTTGATGCGCGAGGCGAGCGCGGGCGCCGTCACCTTGGGCATCGTCATGTACTCGCGCAGCGAGCCGTCCTTGCGCACGCGCACGATCACCTTGTCGGGCCTGGGCTCGATGTGGATGTCGGAGATGTCGTTCAGGACGGCTTCGCGGATGATGTTGTTGACGACCTTGACCAGCGCGTTGTCGTCGATCGCGCTGGTGTCCTCGTCCTCCTGCACGCTGCCGGCGCCGACCTCCTCGACGACGGCCTTCGCGAGCTCGTCCATGTCGGTGCCCTCCCGGTAGAACCGGTTGAGCATGCGCGTGAGCGACTCCTCGGTGGCCACGGCGGGGCGGATCTCGCGACCCGTTATCAAGTGGATGTCGTCGAGGGCGAAGACGTGGCGGGGGTCCTTCATGGCCACCACCAGCACTTCGCCTTCCAGGCGAACCGGCATGGCGGTGTAGCGCCGCGCCGTCGGCTCCGGCACGAGGCTGACGGCGTAGGCGTCGATGAGGGCGTTCTCCTCGATGAACTCGAAGCCGAGCTGCATGGCCAGACTCCGCGCCAGCATGTCGGGGCTGATCTTGCCGGACTGCACCAGGGTGTCCTCGAGGCGCCCGCCGCCGGAGCGCTGCTTGTTGAGCGCCTCGTCGACGTCGGTCTGGGTCACATAACCCAGGTCCACCAGGATCTCGCCCAGCGGCTTGATGCGGCCGAGCTTGGCTTGCTCCTCGAGCGCGCGGCGCAGTTGCTCGCGCTTGAGGCGCCGGTTCTGCAGCAGCGTCTCACCCAGGCGACCCTGGTCCTGGGCGTACATCTCGTCGATCCGCGACTGCACTGCGGGTCCAGAAGCCGCCACGAACGACACCTCGCCCGAGACGATCGACTCGACGTCCGCCATGCGGCGTGGGTCGGCGATGGCCACGACGAGGTTCTCGCCGTCGAGGCGGTAAGGGACCGCCGAGAACTGCACGGCGTCGAGCCTCAGGAGCTTGGCGGCGAGCCGATCGCTGATGGGCTCGTCGGACAGCTCCGCGACGAACGGGATCTGGTACTGGTCGGCGAGCAGGCGCGTGAGCTGTTCCTCGGTCAGGAGGTCCTTCGCGACCAGGATGCGCCCGAGCAGGCCGCCGGTGCGCTGTTGCTCGTCGATGGCCTCCGTGAGTTGTGCCGGGGTCAGCAGTCCCGCCCCTACGGCCAGGTTGCCAAGGCGTTGGGCGGGATCCACCTCGAGGTCCACCGGCGGCTCGAGGCCGAGTTCGGGGTAGTAGGTGGAGAGCGCCCACTGCATCTCCTTCTTGAGGGCCAGGTAAGGCTCCACCAGGCAACCCGACGCGTCCTCGACCTCCTCGATGGCTAAGGCGTCCAGCGGGTCCACGAACGCTACGCGCAGGCGGTCCTGATCGATGGCGAACGGCACGGCGCGGAGCTCCGCCGCCAGGTCGGCCGGCACCTTCGCTAGGGCGTCGGACATGATGTCGACGCGCGGCAGGGTGACCAGCGGGATCCCGATCGATTCCTCAACGGCGCGAGCGATGCGCTGCTCGGAAAGCACACCCAGGTCCACCAGGATGTCGGCGAGCCGGCCACCCACCTCACCGTGGCGGCTGATCGCTTGCTGCAGGGCGTCGTCGGTGACGTAACCGCGCTCGAGCAACACGGCTCCGAGCCTCTTGTCACCGATCGATAGCACGGCCACGCTCATCTCTCCTTCAACACCCATCTTTCCAGTCGTCGCGCTAGGCGCGTATGAGGAAGCTTACCCGGCGACAGCGGCTCGACCAGTACGGCGAGGAGACCCGCGCTCTTGGCGCCCAGGACGTCGGTGAACAGTTGGTCTCCCAGCATGGCGACGTGCCCGGGCGGCAGGTCGAGGAGCCTCAGGGCGCGCCTGAAGGCGTAACGGAACGGCTTCCCCGCCAACGCCAGCGCCGGGACTCCGGCCCGCTCCGCGACCGCCCCCACCCTTGCTCTCTCACCGTTGGACAAGATGGCCACTCTCACTCCCGCGCCGACCAGACTTTCGAGCCACTCGTAAACGCTGTCCTCGACGCCTTGGGCCGCGGCGGGAAGGAGCGTGTCGTCGAGGTCGACCAGCAGTCCTCGAATGCCTCGAGAGGCCAGCCACGCCGGGGTCACCTCGTGAACCGAGGTTACTCGGGCGTCGGGTTGCAACACGCGGGGAGCGTAGCATGCGCCACGGGGGCGGGGAGAGTAAGAACTCACGCGCGCGGCGTCACGACGTGGCGTGCGTCAGCGACTGGCGCAGCACGTCGGTGAAGGTCTCCGGGTCGTCGAGCCACGGGTAATGCCCGGCGTCAAGCGCGCTGAAGAGCGCGTCCGGGAGGTCCTCCAGCGCGGCCTCTACTTGTTCCGGGTAGGAGGTCGCGTCCAACCTGCCGGCGAGTATCACGACCTTGGTGCCCGCCCGGGCCAGCTCCTTCAGGCTCGACAGCACCTCGAGGCCCCACACCGCGTCGCTGTCGTCCTCTTCCTGGGGGCCGAGGAGCGCTTCCGCGTCCACGTGCTCCAGCCTTAGGCGCGACGAGGGCGTGGGGAACTGCAGCGAATCGAAGAGGGCCTTCGGGTTCTGCAGGGAGAAGGCGGCGTCTGCGGTGGCTGCCGCGTCGGCAGCACCGCTAGGCTCGGCCGTGTCCGGCACCCGGGCGCCCGCGCCGGCCTCCAAGCCGGAGGCGGCCTCGGCGGCGGCCAGCAGGCGCCGGGCAAGTAGCGGCAGCGACAGCCACGGGTTCACCAGCACCAGGCCGCTGACTCGCTCGGGGTTAGCGAGCGCCGCTTGTACCGCGATCATCGCCCCGAAGCCGTGCGCCAGGAGGGCGGCGCGGTCCAGCTCGAAGGCGTCCATGATCGTCACGACGTCGGCTGCCAGGGTGGCGAGGTCATCACTCGTGCCGGCCTGGGCGTAAGACCTTCCGCCGCCCCGCTCGTCGGCGTAGACGACGAGCCACTCCTCCAAGTCGTCGCCCATGAGCTCGCGGAACGAGTGGCTGTTGTAGCCGGGCCCACCGTGAAGGTAGTAGACGGCCGGCGCGGCGTCGGGGCCGACCCGCTCCGCGTACAACTCGGCGCCGGTCGTCAACACGTAACGCGAGTCGTCGATGAACCGTGGGGATCCGCTCATGCGTCCAGTCTAGGCCGCGGCGCGGGCGGCGGCGAAACCGAAGAAGCGCTCCGCGTTGGCGTCCAGAACGGCCTCCAGCTCGTCCGGCGCGGCCTCGACCGCCTGTGCGAGAACGGCGGCCGTGTAACGGACGTACGCGGGGGTGTTCTTCTTGCCGCGGTGTGGCACGGGAGCGAGGTATGGGCTGTCGGTCTCCACCAGCAGGCGGTCGAGGGGCACCCGCCGCGCGATGTTACGCAGGTCGCCTGCGCTCTTGTAGGTGAGGTTGCCGGCGAACGACACCATCCAGCCCAGCTCGAGGCCCACGGCCAGCAGGAGCTCGTGGCCGCCGAAACAGTGGAGGACGCCCTTCTCGTATCCTCCGGCGCGCAGGGCGGCGACGGCCGCCAGCGCCGCGTCCTCGCGCCCCTGCTTGTCGCGTACGTGCAACACGAGTGGCTTGCCAAGGCTCCGGGCCAGCTCGAGTTGCCAATCGAACGCGGCCCGTTGGGACTCGAGGGTCTCGTCGTCCCAGTACTGGTCGAAGCCCGTCTCGCCTATGGCCACCACCAGGGGGTGGCGCGCGAGAGCGGCGATGCCCTCTCGCACGGCCGGGTCCGCCGCCAGACCGGCATCGTTCGGGTGCACGCCCACCGCCGCGAAGACGTTGGGGTGGGAACGGGCAGCGAGCAGCGCGCGCTCGCTGCTCGGCAAGTCCGTCCCGACCGTCACCAGGGCGGCAAGCGTCGGGTCCACGGCGGCGTCGGGGTCCGGGCAGCGGTCCAAGTGGCAATGGCTGTCGGTCACGTGCGCACCTTACCGCCGGGTGCTTGAGCGGCGTGTCTCGGTGGCTTCCGTGAGGCGCTCTCATGTAGGGAAACCACGTCGGAGGCGCGATTCACCGGCCCCGAGCGGGCCGCGCCGGGGTCGCCCAGGCCGTTTGTGAGTATTGCGTAAGAGGCTTGTGCAAGTTCTGTAATAACGCGCTTGCTACCTTCTCGTTACTCAACGAGGGCGAACGCCCTCACCGGCCCCAGCGGTCGAAACGACAAGGGCTAAAGAGAGAGGCCAGGCGAGCATGATGCTACAAGAGCGACCCGAGACCCCGGACGTGCGGTACCTGAGCAACGAAGAGTTGGGCGAGATCATCTCGAAGTGCGAAGGAGCCATCGGCGACGGCAGCGCGGAGATCGGCGACTACGAGGCGTTCGTCGTCTGCCAGAAGGAGCTCGCCCGCCGTACTTGGGCCTGACGAGTGAGCCTAGCGGGCGGTAGGCAGGGTTACCTCACATCCAACACGGTGTAAGCGCGCGTAGCATTAGGGATGCTCACGCGCGCTTCTTCACGTGACGCGGGCCTTCACCGCGGCGCGGCCGCTGCCTTACGTGCGGCGGCTCTGTTGCTAGTGGCCTCGCCGCTGTTCGCCGGCTGTGCGCCGGCGGTGGCACGCGCCGACGCCAGCGCGACCAGGGCCGTTGTCGGCAAGCCGCCCTCGCCGCCCACCGCAGGGGCCCCGCGGGCGCAGAGCGGCATGGCGTCCTGGTATGGCCCGGGTTTCGCCGGTCGGCGCACGGCCAACGGCGAGGTCTTCGACCCGAGCCAACTCACCGCCGCTCACCGGGAACTGCCCTTCAACACGCTCGTGCGGGTCGTCAACGAGACGAACGGCGAGAGCGTCGTCGTGCGCATCAACGACCGGGGGCCGTTCAAGGGGGGCCGCATCATCGACCTTTCCCGCGCGGCGGCCGAGGCAGTCGGCATGATCGGCAGTGGAGTCGCCCGTGTGCGCCTCGAGGTGCTGACGCTGCCGCCCGGGACGGTGCGAGTGGGCACGCTGCGCACGCTCAGCGACTTCGACATCGTCTCCCGCCAACACGCGGTGGGCACGCTGCTGGCGCTCACCCCCGTCCAGGGTGGAGAGCCGATCGTCGTGCGGGTGGTCTCTCAGGACCTGCCCATCGAGAGCCCCGCCGACGTCCTCGTGGGCCTCGAGCTGTACGCCAGCGTCGGATCGGAAGCCAAGGTCAGCGGGGACTGAAGCCGGCGGGCTCCTCGAACAGCGGGCATCGGCCGTCGCGGTCGCATGCCGGACCGAGCCTCACGTCAGGCTGATCCTCACGTCAGGCGGATTCTCAAGTCGGGCTGAACCTCACGCCAGGCTGAGTCTCACGTCAGGGTGAATCTCACGCCCGGCTAATCACGTCGGCACCCCGCCGCCAGCTCCGCGGCCAGTGCTCCCAGGTCACCGCCGTCCGACAACGTCCGGACCAGCGCCGAACCCACGATCACGCCGTCCGCCACCCCGGCGACGCGCCGCGCGCTCTCCGCGTTCGCGACGCCGAAGCCGACGGCCACGGGCAGGTCGGTGACGGCCTTCGTGGCCGCGACCAGGTTCGCCACTTCGGTGGGCACGCTCTCCCTGGCGCCCGTGACGCCGGTGACCGAGACCGCGTACACGAAGCCGCGGCAGGCGGCGGTGACCAGGCGCAGCCTGGCGGTGGTGGAGGTGGGCGCTACCAAGAAGACGGTGTCCAGGTCGGCTTCGCGGGCGGCCGCGATGAGTTCCTCCCCCTCGTCGGGCGGCAGGTCGGGCAAGATGAGTCCGTCGGCGCCCGCGGCCTTTGCCGCGCGCACGAACCCGGCCTCGCCGCCCGGGAAGCAGTAGACAGGGTTGTAGTAGGTCATCACCAGGAGGGGCTTGTCGGTCGTGGCCCTGAGCGTCTTCACGAGCGCGAGGGTGCGCGCGCCGCTTGCGCCGCCCGCCAGCGCGGCCTCGCTGGCGCGTTGGATGACCGGCCCGTCGCCCAGCGGGTCGGAGAACGGTAGCCCGACCTCCAGGACGTCGGCGTGGCGCAACACGTCCGTGGCGGCCCGCAGGAACCGTGCGTCGTCGGGGTACGACGCGGTCAGGAAGGCGATGAACGCCGCGCGGCCTTCCGATTCCGCGCGGGCGAAGGCAGCGGCCAGTCGGCTCACGAGTGACCCGCCCCCTCGCGCAACCTCTGCACTTCCGCGACGTCCTTGTCGCCGCGGCCCGAGAGGCTCACGACGATCACTTGCTCGGGGCGCATGGTGGGCGCTAACCGCAAGACGTGAGCCACCGCGTGAGCGCTCTCGAGCGCAGGCACTATGCCCTCCGTGTGGGCGAGCACCTCGAAGGCGGCGAGGGCCTCGTCATCGGTGACGGCCACGTACTCGGCGAGGCCGTGCTGGTGGTAGTAGCTGTGCTCGGGCCCCACGCCCGGGTAATCGAGGCCCGCCGAAACGCTATGCGGCGGCGACACCTGCCCGTCCGCGTCCGAGAGCAGGTACATGAGCGAGCCGTGCAGGACGCCCGTCTTGCCACCCGAGACCGACGCGGCGTGAAGCCCGCTGCCGAGACCGTGGCCGCCGGCTTCTACCCCCACGAGGCGCGGCCGCACGTTCGCGGCCAAGTAGGCGAACGGCGCGAAGATGCCCACGGCGTTGCTGCCGCCACCCACGCACGCCACTATCGCGTCCGGTATGGCGCGGCCCTCGGCTTGCTCCAGCTGCCGGGCGACTTCGCGCCCTATCACGGCCTGGAAGTCGCGCACCAGCATGGGGTAGGGGTGCGGTCCAACCACCGACCCCAGGATGTAGAACGTGTCCCTGACGTTGGTGACCCAGTCACGGATGGCTTCGTTGGTGGCGTCCTTGAGCGTCTTGGTGCCGCTGGAGACGGGGATCACCTCGGCGCCCAGCAGTTCCATGCGGTAGACGTTCAGCGCCTGGCGCCGGACGTCCTCCTCGCCCATGTAGACGCGGCACTCGAGGCCGTAGAGCGCGGCGGCCGTCGCGGTCGCAACGCCGTGCTGACCCGCGCCCGTCTCGGCTATCACGCGCTGCTTGCCCATGCGCTTGGCCAGCAGCGCCTGGCCCAGGGTGTTGTTGATCTTGTGCGCCCCCGTGTGGTTCAGGTCCTCGCGCTTGAGGTAGATGCGCGCCCCGCCCAGCGCCGCGGTGAGGTTGCGCGCCAGGTAGAGGAGGCTCGGCCGGCCGGCGTAGTCGCGGAGCACGGCGCCGTACTCGCCGAGGAACTCGGGGTCCTCGCGCGCCGCGAGGTAAGCGGTCTGCAACTCGTCGAGGGCGGGGATGAGGGTCTCCGGGACGTAGCGGCCACCGAACATGCCGAAGCGGCCACGGGCGTCCGGCAGCGGGAAGGGTTCCTTGACGCCGGCTTCCGCGGGCGACGGGTTCGGCTGGGTTATGTGCATGTGTCCTCCGGTTCGTGCACCCCGGTCGTCATGGACGCCGGCGGCCGGTCGGTTACGGGCGGCCACGGACGAGGGCGCGCTCGGTGAAAGTGAGGGAGGTGTCGGTCGGGTGGGTGCACCGGCACGGGGCCGGCGGTTCACCCGGGTACGGCTGGATCAGGCTTCGGGTACGGCAGGAGCAGACTCCGGGTACGCCTGGAGCGGGCTCCGGGTGCGGCGGGAGCAAGCTCCGGGTACGGCTGATCGAGGCGCGCGGCGATCGCGAAGGATTCGATCGGGAACTGCTGGGTCGGGAACCGTTCGAGCGGGAAGCTTTGGATCGGCAACTATCCGATCGGGAGCAGCGCAACCGGGTTCCGCGCGATCGGGTCGGGCTCGGTCAGCCTGGGCCGTGCCGCCACCACCGTTGGTGGCGTCGCTTGAACGCGCGTGGAGTGCGAACGCGGGGTCTCGGGCGCATCGTCGAAGTCTACGCGAGCGGGCCGTGGGTGACAAGTGTTCAGGGGGCCGGCGGGGCGTTCAGCCGGCCGTCAGCCACCCGAGGTCCGCGGGCGTCAGCCGCGCGGGGTCACAGGAGTGGCGCGCGGGGTCGAAGGCCGCGAGAAGCTCGGCCGGCGAGAGCTCGGTTCTCGCCTCCGTCACTCCCAGAAGGTGGCCCAAGAGCCCCAACACGCGCTCCGGCCGAACGCCCGCGGTGCGTAGCTCGGTGAGGGCGAGCGCCCCGCTCCGCTTTGCCAGCCGCTCTCCCGCCACGTCTTGCAGCAGTCCAACGTGCGCGAAGCCGGGGGGCTCCAGCGCCAGCGCCTCATATAACGCCAGTTGGGCGGCCGTGCTGGTGAGCAGGTCGGCCCCCCTGACGACCTCGGTCACCTCCATGGCGGCGTCGTCGACGACCACCGCCAGTTGATACGCCCACAGGCCATCCGCGCGCCGCACGACGAAGTGGCCGAAGTCGCGCGCCAGGCGCACGCGGGTCTCACCCAGGCAGGCATCCGCGAACGAGACCTCCTCGTCCGTCACCGCGAAGCGCCAGCTTGGCGTGGCGCCGGCCGCCAACTTGATGGAGGCGATGGCCGCGCTGCGCCTTCGATCGGCGTCGCTGTAGACGCGCGTATGCGCCGGGCCGTGGGGTGCGCCCGAGGCCTCCGCCAGGTCCTTTCGTGACAGGTAGCACTCGAACACGCGGTCGTCGGCCCTCAGACGTTCCAGCGCCGCCGCGTAAAGGGCGCTGCGCTCACTCTGGCGGTAGGGCCCGTGGGGGCCACCGACGTCAGGCCCCTCCTCCCAGTCCAGGCCGAGCCAGCGCAACTCACTCAGGTTGCCCGACACCGCCTCCGGCTTCGTGCGTGGGCCGTCCAGGTCCTCCACCCGGATGACGAAGTCGCCCCCGAACGAGCGCGCCCGCAACCACGCCACTAGCGCGGTGCGGGCGTTGCCCAGGTGAAGGAAGCCCGTGGGGGAGGGCGCGAAACGGCCGCGGTAGTGGCCGCCGCGCGTTGGCCCGGGCTGCGCCATGGCGCTTCTCAGGCCAGGCCGGCCCGGCGCATCGCCTCCAGCATGGCGCTGCCCATGTCGGACGGGGTGGCCGCCACCACGACGCCTGCCGCTTCCAGGGCCGCGATCTTCTCGGCCGCGGTGCCCTGGCCTCCCGAGATTATGGCGCCCGCGTGCCCCATACGCTTGCCGGCGGGCGCGGTGGTGCCCGCGATGAACGAGGCGACGGGCTTCGTCATGTTGGCGCTGATCCAGGCCGCGGCCTGCTCCTCGGCGCTGCCGCCGATCTCGCCGATCATGATCACGCCCTCCGTGGCGGGATCGGCGTTGAACAACTCCAACACGTCTATGAAGTTGGTGCCGTTGACCGGGTCGCCGCCTATGCCGACGGCCGTGGTCTGCCCGAGCCCGTTGTCGGTGAGCTGCTTGACGGCCTCGTACGTGAGGGTGCCGGAGCGGCTGATCACCCCGATGCGACCGTGCTGGTGTATGTAGCCGGGCATTATCCCGATCTTGCACTGGTGCGGCGTGATGACGCCCGGGCAGTTCGGACCCACCAGGCGCACGTCCTTGCCCACCAGGTAGCGCTTGACCTTCACCATGTCGCCGATCGGGATGCCCTCGGTGATGGTGATGATCAGCTTCAGCCCGGCCTCCGCAGCCTCCATGATGGCGTCGGCCGCGAACGGCGGTGGTACGAAGACCACCGTGGCGTTGGCGCCGGTGGCTTCGAGGGCGTCCCTGACGGTGTTGAAGCTCGGCACGTCGACCCGGTAGCGGTCGGCGCGGCCCGGCACGCCGGAGTGGTCGGTCTCGCCCTCGAAGCGCACGAGCTGACCGCCCTTTCCGGGCCGCACGGCGCCCACCACGTTGGTGCCGTAGGCGATCGCCTTGTCGGTGTGGAACGTGCCGGCCTCGCCGAGGCCCTGCACTATCAGGCGGGTGTCGCTGTCGACCAAGACGCTCACTGGGCACCTCCGGCAAGCTCGACGATCTTACGGGCGCCGTCCTTCATGTCGGACGCGCTGACGACGTTGAGGCCCGAGGAGTCGATTATCGCCTTGCCCAGGTCCACGTTCGTGCCTTCCAGCCGGACCACGAGCGGAACCTCGAGCCCGACCTCCTTCACGGCCTCGACGACGCCGGTGGCGATGGTGTCGCACTTCATGATGCCGCCGAAGATGTTGACGAAGATCCCCTTCACGTTAGGGTCGCGCGTGATTATCTTGAACGCCGCGGTCACGTTCTCGGTGGTGGCGCCGCCTCCGACATCCAGGAAGTTGGCGGGTTCGCCGCCGACCTGCTTGATGGTGTCCATGGTGGCCATCGCGAGCCCCGCGCCGTTCACGAGGCAGCCGATGGAGCCCTCGAGCTTGATGAACGAGAGGCCGAACTTGCTCGCCTCCACCTCGGCGGCGTCCTCCTCGCTCAGGTCGCGCATCTCCAGGACGTTCTTGTGACGGAAGAGGGCGTTGTTGTCGAAGCTCATCTTGCCGTCGAGGGCCATGACCTGACCGCTCTTCGTGACGACCAACGGGTTGATCTCGACCATGTCCGTGTCGAGGTCCGTAGCCAGGGACGCGAGGGCGAGCATGAAGCGCACGCCGTTCTTGTGGGCGTCGCCCGAGAGCCCGAGGGCGAAGGCCAGGCGCCGGGCCTGGAAGTCGAGGAGGCCCACCGAGGGGTCGATGCTCTCGCGCAGGATCTTCTCGGGCGCCCTGTGAGCGACCTCCTCGATGTCCATCCCACCCGCGGTGGAGGCCATTACGACGTTGCGGCCGCTGGCGCGGTCCAGCACGACCGACAGGTAGAGTTCACGGTCGATGTCGATGCCCTGCTCGATGTAGAGGCGGTTCACCTGCTTGCCGGCGGCGCCAGTCTGGATGGTCACGAGCGTGGAGCCGAGCATGGCCTCGGCCAGCTCGCGCACGCGCTCCTCGGTTGCGCCGAGGCCGCCCTTGATGCCGTCCGTGACCACGTTGACGCCGGCCACCTCCGGGTGCTCCACGAACCGCCCCTTGCCGCGGCCGCCGGCATGGATCTGCGACTTTACGACCACGACGGGGTTGCCGCTGGCCTCGACGATGGGCCGCACGGCCTCGACGGCCTCTTCGGTGGTCCGCGCTACGCGGCCGATGGGCACGGCGATGCCGCGCTGCTTCATCAGCTCTTTGGCTTGGTACTCGTGGATCTTCAAGGGAACCTCCAGGGAACTCAGCGCCGCGACAGGCTACCGTGAGGCGCCGCGGTGGCGCTAAAGAACAGTCTTTCCCAAGGTACACCCCGTCGGCCCGCAAGGCACCCACGCCTGGCGCCGCGATGTGGCAGATGCCCTCTCGCGTCACGGTGACGGCCGGATACAGTCGGGTCATGGTGCGCACAGCCATCCTCACCGTTTCGGACTCCGGCGCCGGGGACGAGAGCGAGGACCGCGCCGCTCAGGCCATCCGCCAGGTCTTGAAGGGCGGCCCGTTCGTGGAGGTCGACTACCAGTCGGTGCAAGACCAGCAGGCGCCCATACGCGCCAAGTTGCGCGTGTGGTGCGACCAGGGCAACGTCGACCTGATCCTCACCACCGGCGGGGTGGGGCTGGGAAAGAAGGACCGCACGCCGGAGGCTACGGCCGAGGTCATCGAGCGCGAGGTGCCCGGGCTGCCAGAGGCCATGCGCGCGGCGCTCGCCAAGGACAGGCCTCTCGCGGTGCTCTCACGCGGACTCGCGGGGGTCAGGCGCTCCACGTTGATAGTGAACCTCCCGCCGATGCCCGACGCGGCAAGTTCCGCGCTCGCCGCCGTAATCACCGCGCTCGCGTTCGCGGTCGAGGAGTTGCGGGGCGAGAAGGTCGTGCCACCGGCCGGCTGACGCCGCTTATAGTTCGTGCGTGACGATCCTCGCGTTCCTCGTCTTCCTGATCGCGTTCGCCGTGGCCACGGTCGGCGTCGTCGTGCCGGTGCTGCCCGGTGTCCCGATCGCGGCGGCGGGGGCGCTGGCGGCGGCCGCCATCATGGGTTTCGAGCGTTTCGGCGTGCAGATCCTGATTCAGGTCGCCCTGCTCGCCGTCCTCTCCCAGCTGATCGACCTGGCCGGCACGTACCTGGGATCCAAGGTCTACGGCGCCGGGCGGGCGGGCACGTGGGGCGGGGTCATCGGCTCGTTCGTGGGGCTCTTCGTGTTCCCGCCATGGGGTTTCTTGTTGGGAGCCGTAGCGGGCGCGGTCGGCGCCGAACTGTTGGTTGGTCGGGAGTTGCGGCAGGCGGTGCGCTCCGGCATCGGGGCGTTTGTGGGCACTTTGGGGGGCAGCGTCGCGAAGCTGGTGATAATGGTAGTGATAGGTGTAATCGTGTTCCCACGCTTCTTCGCAGGGTGATGGTTCCGGCCGACGTAAAGGGCGGCCATCGGCCCCAGATGAGAGGACGCGCGGCCTAGGAGCTATATGGACCCGATCCTCGTCCAGTTAGGGCCTCTTTCCATCAGGTGGTACGGCCTCCTCATCGCGCTTGGCGTTCTCGTCGGCTCGGCGTTGGCCCTGCGGTACGCGGAACGCCGCGGCCTCGACCCCGAGCGGTTGCTCGATCTCGCGCCGTGGCTGGTCATCGCCGGTGTCGTCGGCGCGCGCGTCGTTTACGTGATCACGAGCCCTGCCGCCTTCTTCGGGCCCAACGGCAACCTGCTGGACGCCCTCAAGGTGTGGCAGGGGGGCATCAGTATCCACGGTGGCGTGATCGGCATCGTGGTGGCGACGTGGCTGTACTGCCGCGCCCACAAGCTCAACATGTGGGCCTACCTCGACGCCATGTCGCCGATCGCCGGCCTCGGCATCATCGGCGGCCGCATCGGCAACTTCATGAACGGCACCGACACGGGCGGCAGGCTCACCAACTGGCCCATCGGCTTCACCTGGCCGGACCCGGGCACCGAGACGTTCGGCGCCTTCGGGCGCGTCGTGTTCGGCCGCGACCTGTGGAGCGCCTTTCCCGGCGTCTGTTCCGACGGGTCGTACATCCCCTTCTATCAGTGCACGGGGGAGATAGTGCGCGGCCCGGTACACCTGACGCAGATGTACGGCGTGCTCATCGGCGCAATCGTGTTGCTCATCACGCTCTGGGCGCTCAACAGACGGCGGGGCCCGGGCTACGCCTTCTGGCAGATGGTGCTCTGGTACTCCGTGCTGCGCGCGGTGCTGGAAGAGACCTTCCGCGACAACCCGCTCATAATCAAGGCCGTGCTCGAGGACGGTCTCGACAAGGCCGGCATCGGCCTGTTCACGGTTACCCAGCTCGCCAGCGTGGTGCTGATCGTCGTGGCCGCGTTCATGATCGGGCGAAGCGCCGCTGCGCCGTTCCCGCCCCCGGTTCTTCGCCAGGCCGTCGCCCCGGGGCCGGCCGGTGGCGGCCCCCCTACGACCGGCAAGGCCGGCAAGGCGGGCAAGGCGGGCAAGGCGGGCAAGGCGGGCAAGGCCGGCAAACCCGGGGCGGGTAAGAAGCGGTGAGCGCGGGCGAAACGCCTGCCGGGCCGCCGCTGGCGGTCGTGGTGCTGGCGGCCGGCGAGGGCACGCGCATGCGCTCCAGGACGCACAAGGTGCTACACGAGGTTGCCGGGAAGCCACTGCTCGAGCACATCCTAGCCGCCACCCGGCCCCTCGCCCCCGAGCGCACCGTCGTGGTGGTGGGCTACGCCGGCGATGCGGTCCGTTCGCGCTTCGCCGGCCGCGGTCTGACGTTCGTGACGCAGGATTTCACCACCGGTTACGGGACGGGACACGCGCTCAAGGAGAGCAGCAAGGGCCTCGACGGCTTCGCGGGCAACGTGCTGGTCCTGAACGGTGACGGCCCGCTCCTCACGAGCGCCACCTTGGAGGCCCTGGTCGACACGCTCGGTGACGACGACGGCATGGCGCTCCTCACCTGCGTCGCCACCGACCCCAGTGGCCTGGGGCGCATCGTGCGCGGTGAGGACGGCCGCCTCGAGGCCATCGTGGAGGAGGGTGACGCCACGCCCGAGCAGCGCGCCATCCGCGAGGTCAACCCGGGCGTTTACCTCTTCGGTGCGGACGTGTTCGGCCGCGCGGCCCTCCTGCGCGCCGACAACGCGGCCAACGAGTACTACATCACCGACCTGCCGAAGGCCTACCTGGCGGACGGCCGCCGCGTCAGCACACTGCTGGCCGACGAGCGCGAGCTGCTCGGCGTGAACGACCGCGCCCAGCTCGCCGTGGCCGAGCGCGTCATGCGGCAACGACTGCGGGAGCGCTGGTTGCGCGCCGGCGTCACCATGCTCGACCCGGACACGACCTACATAGACCAGGACGTGGAGTTGAGCGGCGACGTGGTGCTGGAACAGGGAGTCGTGCTGCGGGGCGCGACCCACGTGGGCGAGGGCGCCAGGGTGGGTGCCTACAGCGTGCTGACCGACGCGGTGGTGGCGCCGGGCGAGGTAACCGCACCGCATACGGTACGGGGTCCAAGCTGCTAACCTGCTCGTCGGTATGTCTTTGCTGGAGAAACCCCCCGCGCTCCTCGCCCTCGAAGACGGCACCGTCTACTACGGTTACGCCTTCGGCGCGCACGGCAAGTCCGTGGGCGAAATCGTCTTCAACACCTCGATGACCGGGTACCAGGAGATCCTCACGGACCCCAGTTATCACGGCCAGATCGTCACGATGACGTACCCGCACATCGGCAACTACGGGGTGAGCGTGTACGACATGGAGTCGAACCGGCCCTACGCCCGGGGCTTCATAGTGCGCGAGTTCTCTCGCGTCGCCTCCAACCACCGGGCCAACCAGGACCTGCAGGCGTTCATGGAGCAGCACGGCATAGTAGGCATCGAGGGCATCGACACCCGCGCCCTCACGCGCCGCCTGCGCTCTGGCGGGGTGGTCAAGGGCGTCATCTATCATGGCCGCACCGACGATGACCTCGAGGCGCGGCTCGTGGAGGAGGCGCGGGATCACGAGGACATCGACGGACGCGACATGACGCCCGAGGTCACGACGCCGCTGCCCTACGCACGCCCCACGTTCCAGGACCACCCGCGCGTGGTGCTCGTCGACTTCGGCATCAAGCACTCGATCGTCTACAAGCTCGAGCAGTCGGGCGCGGAGGTCATCGTCGTGCCCGCGCAGACCACGCCCGCGCAGATCATGGCCCTGAACCCGTACGGGCTCGTGCTCTCGAACGGGCCCGGCGACCCCGGCGGGCCGAAGTACGCACATGACGCGGTGTGGCAGCTGCTAGGGCTGCTGCCCACGTACGGCATCTGCTTGGGGCACCAGCTCCTGGGTCTGGCGGTCGGCGGGCGCACCTACAAGCTGGCCTTCGGCCACCATGGCGCCAACACGCCCGTCAAGAACCTCATCACGGGCGACGTCGAGATCACGAGCCAGAACCACAACTACGTGGTCGACGTCGCGTCCATCCCCGGTGGCCAGTTCGTCGCCACGCACGTGAACCTGAACGACGGCACGCTCGAGGGCATGGCTCACGTGCGCTACCCCGTGTTCAGCGTGCAGTACCACCCCGAGGCGAGCCCGGGCCCACACGACGCCTCGTATCACTTCAAGCGCTTCATAGAGGAAGTCAACCTGTTCGAGGGCGCCACGGCGGTTCCGGCGGCCTCGGGCTTCGCGATCTGACGACCTCAGGCGAACAGCTCGTCGGTGTCGAGCCAGATGGTCGTGGGCCCGGAGTTGACGAGCTCAACCTCCATCATGGCGCCGAACTCGCCCGTCGCCACCTGCACCCCCGCGCCTCTGAGCGCGGCCACGAACTCCAGGTAGACCGCCTCGGCCGCCTCGGGGCGCGCGGCGCCGCTGAAGCCCGGGCGGTTGCCGTCTTTGACCGAGCCGTAGAGCGTGAACTGGCTGACGACGAGACAGGCGCCACCCACCTGGTCCAGGCTCAGGTTCATCTTGCCGGCGTCATCCTCGAACAGGCGTAGCTTCCGCACCTTCTCGGCGAGGCGGCCCGCCAGCGGCGCGTCGTCCCCCGGCATGACACCCAGGAGGACGAGGAAGCCAAGCCCCACCTCGCCCACCGTTTCGCCGGCCACCCGCACCGAGGCGCGGCTGACGCGCTGGACGAGCGCCCTCAAGAGGGCTCGTCGCCCGTGAACAGGCCGGCCGCGCCGGCGTCCATCACCGGTAGCTCCGTGGCAGTCTCCTGCAACCTGCGCCTCACGGCCCGCAGGGCGTCCCAGAGCGCCTCGCGTTCGCCGGCCCGCAAGTTCCCCAGCGTCTTGACCTGTAGCATCTCGAGGAGGTCGAGGCTGCGGCGCGCCGCCTTGCGGCCCGCCACGCCGTCGCGAGACGCCAGCCGCAGCGGGCTGCTGTCGTCACCCAGCGCGGCCTCTGCAGAAGCCGTCAGCGCGTGAATGAGCCCCATGAGGCGAACGCTCGCCGCCTCCTCGGCCGCTGCCTCGGCCTCCTGTTGCTCACGCGCCAGGCGCGCCGCGTCGTCGTGCTGCTCGGGCGCCAGGCGCGCCGCGTCGTCCTGCTCGGACGCGCTCAAAAGAGCGCTTCCTGCTCGGCCGTGTCGAGATGGAAGGCCTGATCCTTGGGTGGCAGGGAGTCGAGCGTCAGCTTGAGCTCTTTCATGTCGGTCCACGTTATCCACTTGGGCGCGCCACGCTCGCGGCTGGCGTTACGTAGCAGGTAGGCCGGGTGGAAGACGGGGAACACTTTGACGCCGTGCCAGTCGTACCACTTGCCGCGCGTCTTGGTGATGCCTTGGGTGGTGCCGAGGAAGTACTGCGTGGGCACGTTGCCCAGCGGCACGATCACTTGTGGCCGGACGAGCTTGATCTGCTCGAGCAGGACCCACTCGCCGGCCGCCACCTCCTCGGGCCGCGGGTTGCGGTTGCCCGGTGGGCGGAACTTCACGATGTTCGTGATGTAGACGTCGTCTCGTGCGATGCCGACGGACGCCAGCACCTTGTCCAGCAACTGCCCGGCGCGGCCAACGAACGGCCTGCCGCTAAGGTCTTCGTCCTCGCCCGGCGCCTCGCCCACCAACATGGCTTGCGCGTCCGGGTTGCCCTCGCCGAAGACGAGGTTCTCCGACAGTTCGTTCAGCGCCTCCGGCCGCCTGGCAGCTCGGCGCTCTAGCTCGGCCAGCGTCACGGGCCCCGTCATACCACGCACCCAGCGCGGACGGACGAGCGCTAGAGCGGGAGCGGACGGGCCACGATCAGCCCACTTCCGCGCCGGCTTCGTGCCCGTTCTGGCCGCCTTGTTCAGTCAGGCTCGGGCGCATGCTGCGCGCTTCTCGCCTGATGCGCGGCTCGAGCCCGATCATGAGGAAGAAGTTCTCGAGGGCGTTCTCGCGGCCCTTGATCTCCGTGTGTTCGGGGAGCTGGGAGCCCGTGACGAACGGGAGCTCCTTGTAGACGCGCAGGGCCTCTGCCGCCACCTCGTCGGGGCTCTTGATCTCGGCGAGTTCGCTGAGTTCGGCGTACACGTGACGGCGCGCCTCGGCGTGGATGCGGAAGCCCTCGGGGTCGTCGGTCTCGGGCGCCCTGAGAAGATCCTGCCGGGCGATGCGCCGGTAATGCTTGAGGCCACGGATGATCTCCTCCGAGTTGAGAACGACCTTCACATCCATGCTGTCTCCTTCCGGGTCCACGCGTCCGCGCCGGCCGAGCCGGGAGCGGGAGGGCGATCGGACCCTGATTTCTCGTGGGGCTTCTCGTGGGATCTCACGGGGCGTCTCTCGTGGGGCGCCCGCCGTGAAGCGCCACACCCGGCCGACCACCGTTGCGGAGGGCAGGGTGGCGCGAGCAGGGGTCCCACGCGGCTCAGGCCTTGAGGCCGCGCCGTGGGATCGACGGCAAGTCTGGGTCCGGGTTGGCTGGTCCATGGGCCTGGCCGCCCGTCGCCCCGAGCGTGCGACCCTCGGCGAGGTCCGATTCGAACCTCGTGAGGGCGTCTAGTTCGGCGGCGTCCGAACGGTAACCGCAGGTTGGGCACTCGAGCTCCGAGAAGCCCTCGACGTAGTGGTACGTGATGGTGTTCACGCCGCCACAGCGCGGGCAGCGAACGCCTTCGTGGAAGCCCTCGGCGTCCACTAGCGTTCCTTGTGGCGGGGGCTCGGGCGCGCTCTCATGGCCCCAGCATATAGCAGTGACGCCGGCGCCTAGGTGTGACGCGCCCGGGCTCGCCCGGGGCCTTGCTGCCCCTCGATTACCGTGGCGCGGGCGCGCTCGAGGAGCTCCTCTGCGTGGCGTAAGGACGTGTCTGTGAGCGTTCCCGAGAGCAGCCGTGCCAACTCGGCGATGCGCGCCTCGGGCGCCAACCGTTGAACGCGCGCGACGGTCCTGCCACCGGCCTGCACCTTCTCGACCTTGAAGTGGGCGTCGGCGAAGGCGGCCACCTGGGCCAGGTGCGTGACGACCAGTACCTGGCGCTTGGTTGCGAGCCGCGCCAGCAGCGCCCCCACGTGGTTGCCGGTCTCGCCGGCCACGCCGGCGTCGACCTCGTCGAAAACCACCGCGCTGAGGTCGGAGCCCGTGACCAGGTGCAAGGCGAGCATGATGCGCGAGAGTTCGCCCCCCGAGGCCACGTCGGCCACCCGCCGCCGGGCTTCGCCCGGGTTGGCGCTGAACTCGAACGCCACCTCGTCGTTGCCGTGCTTGCCGGGTCGGGCGGCGGGCCTCACCACGGCGGCGAAGGCGGCCTTGGGCAGGCCCAGTTGGTGCAGCAGTGGCAGGACGCCGGCCGCGAGCGCGGCGCCGGCGGTCTCGCGGGCGGCGGTGAGCCTCGTGGCGAGACCGTCAAGCTCTGCCGTCAGGCGCGAAGACTCGGCCTGCAATCGCTGGATCTCGTCGTCGGCCCCACCCAGGGCCTCAGTCTCGGCCGCGGCCGCGTCGCGGTAGGCGATGACCGCCGCCAGGTCGTGACCGTACTTGCGCTTCAGGGCCTCCAAGGTGGAGAGCCGGGCCTGCACCGCATCGAGACGCTGTGGGTCGGCCTGGAAGTCGGACAGGAAGCTCTCCACCTCCGCGCTCACCGCGCTCAGCCCGCTCACGAGTTCTCGAAGGTCGCGCGCCAGATCTGCCAGCGCCGGAGCGTAGCGGCCGACGCCCTCGAGCTCCCGCAGCGCCGCGGCCGCGAAGGAGACGGCGTTGTCATCCTCGCCACCCAGCGCCGCGAACGCCGCCGAGCCGGCCAGCATGACGCGCTCCGCGTGTTGCAGGGTGGCCAGCTCCTCACTAAGGCGCTCGTCCTCTCCCAACCGCGGCCCCCCACTGTCGATCTCCCGCAGCTCGAAGGCCAAGGTGTCGAGCCTGCGCATACGTTCGAGCCGAGCGCCCTCCAGACGCTCCAAGGCGTTGGTGGCGGCCTGCAGTTCCGCGTACGCCGAGCGGTGCCTCTCCAGAACGGCGGCGTCGGCGGCCGGCAGGAGCCTGTCGAGTTGCTCACGCTGTGATGCGGGCGAGAGCAACTCCCCAGCGGAGTGCTGACCGAACACTTGCAGCTGCCCCCCGACGGCCTCGGCAAGTTCAGCGACGCTCACCAGCTCGCCGTTCAGCCTGGCGCCGTGGCGCCCGTTCGCGGCAACGCGACGCGACGCCGAGGCCAGGGGCGCCGCCTCGAAGGTCGCTTGCACCAGCGCCGCTTCGGCGCCGGTGCGGATCATGGCGGCGTCGGGCCGGCCGCCGCTCAGGAGCTCGAGGGCGTCGACCACGATGGACTTGCCGGCGCCAGTCTCGCCCGTGAGGACGTTGAGGCCTTCCGCGAGGTCCAGCTCCAACTCGTCCACGATGGCGAAATCGCGCAGTTCGAGCGTGTGCAGCACGCCTACAAGTATAGGGAACGCGCTGGGCGCCAGGGTGGTGCGCCGGGCCGAAGCCTAGGGGCCCTTGGTGCAGGGAGCGGCGACGGGGCGACCATCTCGCCCGTTTGGCGTGGGTAGACTCGCCGCATGAGCGCTCCCGATCAGGTCACGTGGGTCGAGTGCCCGAGAGACGCGTGGCAGGGCCTCGAGCGGGTGCCGGCGACGGCCGAGAAGGTGGCCCACCTGCGGAACCTCCTGGCCGCGGGGTTCGATCACCTCGACCTCGGTTCCTTCGTCTCGCCCAAGGCCGTGCCGCAGATGGCCGACACCGAGGCCGTGCTCGAGTCCCTGAGCGCCCGGCCGGGCGTTGACCTGCTATGCATCATCGGTAACGAGCGTGGACTCACCCGCGCTGCTGCCGCCAAGGGCGTAACGAGCGTCGGATACCCCCTTTCGATCAGTGACACGTTCCAGCACCGCAACCTCGGTCGCTCGATCCTGGAGTCGTGGGACGAGCTGAGCGCCCTGTGCGCCCAGGCGGAGCGGCTCGGCCTCGACCTCGTCGTGTACGTGTCGATGGGGTTCGGGAACCCCTACGGCGACCCGTGGAGCCCGAAGGCGACCGCGGCCGCGGTGGAGCGGCTGAGGGCCATGGGGGTCGGGCGCATCGCACTGGCCGATACGGTAGGTAACGCCGGGCCCGACGAAGTCGAGGCGGTCCTGGCGGAAGTGACCGACCCGGCCGGGCTCGGCCTGCACCTGCATGCCGCCGGCAACGACTGGCGACCGCTGCTCCAGGTGGCGCTGCGCCACGGCGTCAGGTGGTTCGAGGGTGCGCTGGCGGGGGTGGGAGGCTGCCCCTTCGCCGCCGACGAGCTGGTAGGCAACCTACCGACGGAGCGCGTGCTTCCGTGGTTGGAAGGCGAGGGTCTGGCCGTGGCGCCCGACCTCACGGCCCTACCCGACCTGGCGGTGGAGGCCCGGAGGCTGGCAGGCCTGCGGAACTAGGGGCTCAGTCGGCCGTAACCGCCTCGCGCTCCAGCTCCGCGCGCACGGCCGCGAGCATCTTGGCCTCGGCCGCCGCCATCGGGCCCGGCAGCGTGGCTCCGGCAGCCGCCACGTGGCCGCCGCCGCCCAGGGCCAAGCAGATCCGCTGCGCGGAGACGCCGGCGCGGGTGCGAACGCTGACCTTCACGACGTCGCCGCGCTCCTTCAGCAGCACCGCCACCAAAGCGCCCTCCGCGTAGCGGATGACGCCGACGAAGTCGTCGGAATCGTCGTCCGCACCCTCCCCGCGCATCTCGCTCGTGAGTTTGGCGTACACCAGGCGGCCGCCGTACGCGAACTCGACGGTCGCCATCACCTTGGCCAGGAGGGCGAAGTATGAGCGGGGGCGCCACTGCAGTCGGTCCGTGAGGTCACCCAGGTCCACACCGGCCTCGAGGAGTTCGCCGGCCACGTTGAGCGTCTCCTTGTTCGTGTTCCCGAAGCGGAAGTTGCCCGTGTCCATGAGGATGCCCGCCAGGCATGGCGTTGCGATGGCGGGGGTCCAGCGGACGCCCAGGGCGTCGATGAACTCCTTGATCAACACGGCCGTGGCGGCCTTGCTCGGCTCCACCACCGCCAGGTCGCCGAAGCGCTCGTTGGTACCGTGATGGTCGATGTTGAAGAGCGCTGCCGCCCCATCCAGGGGAGCTCCGGCGGCGCGCGAGGGTTCCCCGACGTCGAGCACGAACAGCAGCGAGTCCGGGGGTAAGACCTCGAGTGGGCCGGAGAGCTCGCCGGGTTCGGCGAGGAACTGGAGGAACGCGGGTGGCGTAAGCGGGACGGTGACATCCTTGCCGAGTGAGCCGAGCGCGCGGGTAAGCGCCAGGGAACTACCGAGAGCGTCGCCGTCGGGGTCGACGTGAGCGACCACTACGATGGGGCCCTCCCAGGCGCGGGCGCGGTCGGCCATCTCGGCCAGAACCTCGGAGTAGGCGGCGTCGCCGCGGTTGTCGACGAAAGAGGACATGAGAGCCATGATACTCGGCACCCGCGATCTCCCTTCATAATGTGACCATGGAGCCAATGGACGACCCCGAGAAGCTCAGGGCCGAAGAGGATGCGCTCAGGGCCGGAGGGCACACGGCCGGGACCGAGGAGGATGCGTTCAAGGCCGGCGAAGGGCCGGCGGTGGCCGGCGAGGAACCGTTCAGTGCCGGCGCGGTTGGGAGCGACGACCGTGCGCTGACGAGGTCCAAGCGGCTGGGTCAGGTCAGGGTATTCACCTGGTTGTTGCTAGGGGTCTTGGCGCTGGCGGCCGTGCTGGGAAGCCAACTCAGGCCGGAACCCAGGCTCGTGCACGTGGCCGGCACGCCACCGGTCATCGAGGCTCCCACGGGCGCGCTGCTGACCGCGTTCGAGAGGGCGCGCGACGCCACCGTGAGGCTCGAGGCGCGCTGCTCCGACAGCGTGCTCGGCGTAGGCACCGGCTTCTTCGTCTCCGAAGACGGGTTGCTGCTGACCGCCTACCACGTGGTGACGGCCGAGGAGACGACCCGCTGCCGCGCCCAACTCGTGGCCATCACCACCGACCACCTGGAGTACTCGGTGGAACTGGTGGGGTTCGACGCCTACATGGACCTCGCGGCGCTCAGGGCGAACGTGACGACCCTGGTGCCCTACATCCCCCTTGCCACGCGCCTGCCGAGCCCGGGCACCGGCGTGGTGGCGATCGGCAACAGTCGCGACGACTTCATGGGGGCAAGGGCCGGTCGCGTCACCCGGTTGGGTGTTCATGCCGGGCGCGCCGACTTCGCCGACGACACCATCGAACTCACCAACTCGCTGGCGCCCGGTGATTCCGGCGGCCCCGTGGTCAACGGCCGCGGGGAGGCCGTGGGAGTCGTCAGTTACATCAGCTTCAACCCGGCGGCCATGAGCTCGCAATCATTCGTGCCGCCCTTCTTGCAAGGCCTGAGCCTCACGCGGGACTTCGCCGGTTACGCGGTGCCCGTCACGCAGCGAAGCGACCTCGTGAACGCCGTCCTGGCGGGCCACCGCCGCGACGTGCCGGTGGTCGGGTTCCGGTGGCTCGAGGGCATGGATTACGACCCTGCGACCAGCCCGCACTACCTGGGCGCTCGTCCCGGCCCCATCGTCGACAGCGTGGAGGCCGGTGGGCCCGCCGACCTCGCGGGCCTGCGGGGGCTGCGGCAGACCACCGTCACCAACGCCGACGGCACGGTCTCGCTCGAGCCGGTCGGTGACGTGATCGTCGCCGTCGACGGCACCCCCACCCCGACCTTCTACGACCTCCTGTCGCTCATACGTTCCAAGAACATAGGCGACGTCGTCACGCTCACCGTCCAACGAGGGAACGCGACCTTCCGCGTACAGCTCGAGCTGCGCGCCAGGTCGTCGGTGTTCGCGAAGGGCTAGAGCCCGCGGATTTCAAGTAAGTAGGGTGCGCTTCAGCGGCGCCCGAATAGGACGCGGGTGGTGGGCGATAGTGGACTCGAACCACTGACCTCGTCGTTATCAGCGACGCGCTCTAACCAGCTGAGCTAATCGCCCACGTGCGCTCGTGCCGGTAGTCCGCAAGCCGAGAAGGCCGGGCCCGAGCGAAGCGGAGGATATCACGGGCCACAGGGGTGCGCAACCAACCATCAGCCGGCAAGGAACATGTTCAGCTGACGCGCCAACGCCTGAAGGCGGGAAGCGTCCTTGAGTCCCAAGGTTACTTCCGGGAACCCACGCCGCCGGTACAATGCGGCCGTGAGCATCGAACGCCTCTACCTTGCCAAACCGCGCGGCTTCTGCGCCGGCGTGGTCATGGCGATCGACGCGGTCGAGGAAGCGGCCACCGAGGCTCGAGCCCGGCGCGAGGGTGACATCGCCGTTTACCACGACATAGTGCACAACAAGACGGTGGTCGAGCGCCTCGAGGACGAGCACGGCGTGACCTTCGTCGAGCGCCTGAGTGACCTCGAGGCGGCCCGCTCGGAGGCCGCCGCGGTGGGCCGCGAGATCGGCACCACGGTCGTCTTCAGCGCTCACGGCGTGAGCCCCGTGGTCCGGCAACGGGCGGCCCAGTTGGGGCTCACGACGATAGACGCCACCTGTCCGCTCGTGACGAAGGTTCACAACGAGGCCAAGAAGTACGCGGCGCAGGGTTTCCATATCCTGCTGGTCGGCGACTCCACGCGTCACCAGGAGGTGATCGGCACTCTCGGCGAGGCCCCTGAGCAGACCACGGTCGTGGCGGTGCTCGGCAACCGGAAACACGACCCCGAGCTCGCCGACCCGCGGACGGTCACGGTTCCCGACCCGGAGAAGGTCGTGGTGCTGACCCAGACGACCCTCTCGGTAGACGACACCATGCGCACCGTCAGGCTCCTCAAGGAGCGGTTCCCCAAACTCCTCGTGCCACCCTCCGACGACCTCTGTTTCGCCACCAAGAACCGGCAGGACGCCGTCAGGTCGATAGCGCCGCGCTCCGACGTGTTCCTCGTCGTCACGAGCGAGGCGAGTTCCAACGGCATGCGGCTGTTGGAGCTGGCGGCCGAGCTTACCGGCAACGCGCACCGCATCGAGTCGGTCGCCGACGTAAGGCCGGAGTGGCTGGAGGGCGCCAGGACCTTGGGCCTGAGCTCTGCGGCCAGCACCCCCGACGATCTCGTACAGGCCGTGGTGGCTCACTTCCGCGCCCTCAACCCGGCCCTGGAGGTCGTAGAGGAGGGCGCGTGGGAGAACATCACGTTCCGCAAACCCCGCAGAGTCCCGCCACCTGCGTCGAACTCGGAAGCGCAGAGGCCCGCTACACGAGGGCCCGAGGCGCAGAGGCCCGATATCCGAATACCAGAAACGCTGAAAGGCGAAGCCTGAGCACGCTGCGACGCCACATGACGAGGCCACTGTCGGTAGCGCCGATGATGGACCTTACGGACCGCCACTTCCGCTACCTCGTGCGTAGAGTCACGCGGCGCACGCTTCTGTATGGCGAGATGCTGACGGCCGCCGCCGTTCTGCGTGGCGACCGCGACCGGCTGCTGGGCTTCGACCCGGAGGAGAGCCCCGTCGTCTTGCAGCTCGGCGGCGATGATCCAGTGGCGCTGGCGGAGGCGGCCGGGATAGGGGCGGAGTACGGCTACGCGGAGGTGAACCTCAACGTCGGTTGCCCCTCCCCGCGCGTCAGTAGCGGCAACTTCGGCGCTTGCCTGATGAAGGAGCCGGAGCGCGTCGGCGCGGCGGTCATGGCCATGCGTGCGGCGGTCGGGGTACCCGTGACGGTGAAGCACCGCACCGGGGTGGACGACAGGGACTCGTTCGAGGAGCTGCTCGCGTTCGTCGACGAAGCTGCCGGCGCGGGTGCCGACGCCTTCGTGGTGCACGCGCGCAAGGCGTGGCTGAAGGGCCTCAGCCCGAAGGCGAACCGCAGCGTGCCTCCGCTCGACTACGGCGCGGTTTACCGCCTCAAGCGGGAGAGGCCGGAGCTGGTGATCGAGCTGAACGGGGGAGTGCCCGACCTCGAAGCCGCGGCGGAGCACCTGAGGCACGTAGACGGGGTCATGCTCGGCCGCGCCGTGTACGAGGACCCGTTCGTGCTGGCGGGAGCCGACGACCTCCTCTCCCGCTTTGATCCAGGGCCCCAGGGGGGCGACGCGCCCGGCGCGCCAGGGGTCGGCCCCAGCCCGCGGGCGGTGGTGGAGGGCATGTACCCGTACGTCGAGGCACAACTGGCGCAGGGCGTGCCGCTGCACGCGATCACCAGGCACATGCTGGGCCTGTTCCGGGGTCGCCCAGGCGCCAGGGCTTGGCGCCGCATGCTCTCGGAGGGCTCGCACGAGCCGGGCGCCGGCGTCCGGGTGTTGGCGGCCGCCCTGGCGGCGCTGCCCGCGGACGTCGCCGACGGCGGGCTCAGCCGAGTTGCCGCAGGTACTCGCGCGAGATGATCAGGTGCTGGATCTCGTCCGTACCCTCGCCGATCCGGGTGAGGCGCGCATCGCGCCAGAAGCGTTCCACCTCGAAGTCCCGCAAGTAGCCGTAACCCCCGAGCACCTGGATGGCGGCGTCGCAGGCGTTCACCCCGGCCACGCTGCCCTTCAGCTTGGCCATGGCGGCGGCCATCGTGTAGTCGCGCCGCTGGTCGCGCAGCACCGCCGCCTTGCGCACGAGCAGGCGCGCGGCTTCCAGTTCCGTGGCGGCCTCGGCGAGCTTGAACGCCACGGCCTGATGCCGCCACAGGGGCCGGTCGAACTGGCGCCGTTCCTGCGCGTAGGCCGCTGCCCGCTCCAGCGCCGCCCGGCCCAGACCGATGCCCATGGCGCCGATCCCGATGCGGCCGCCTGAAAGGACCGTGGAGACGTCGGCGAACGCGGCGCCTTCCTCGCCGAGGAGGGCCGCCGACTCCACCCGCGCGCCCTCGAAGGAGAGGGGCGTCGTGTCGGACGAGTGGAGGCCCAACTTGTGCTCGGGCTTGCCGCGCACGAGGCCGGGCGTGGAGCCGTCGAGCACGAAGGCACTTATGCCGTCGGAGCGCGGGGCGTCCGGCGCCGCTTCGGAGGTGCGGGCCATGACGACGTACGTTCCGGCAACGGTCCCCTGGGTGATGAACTGCTTGCTGCCGCTGAGCTCGTAACCGCCCTCCACCGCCACCGCGCGCATGGACAGCGACGCCGCGTCCGAACCCGCCTCCGGCTCGGTCAGGGCCCAGGCGCCCAGCTTCTCGGCCGTAGCCAACGCCGGGAGGTAGGCGCGCCTTTGCGCGGGGTTCGCCGCCACCAGCAGGTGCCCCACACACAGCGAGTTGTGAGACGCCACGGTGAGCGCCAGGGAGCCGTCGACGGCGGCGATCTCCTCGATCACCAGCGCCGCCGTGGTCGTGTCGAGCCCCGCCCCGCCGTACTCCTCGGGTACTTGCAGGCCGAAGATGCCCATGGCGCCGAGTTCCTTGACGATGGCGTGGGGGAACTCGCCGGTCGTGTCTCGCGTGATGGCCCCGGGCGCCACCTCGCTCTTGAGGAAGGCCTTGAGGGGCCCCAGGATGGCGCGCTGGTCCGCGGTCAGGTCGAACCACGCGGGCGCGGCCGGTTCAGGATCTACCATCCACCCAACCTATGCCCACGAATGGGCGGCTGCCCGTGCGTGGCCGGCGTGCCTGGTACACTCCGCGCCATGGAGAACCAGGTGTGGGTCAGGGGCATCAGGGGGGCCACCACTGTTGCGGCTGACGAGCCCGAGCTCATCCTCGAGGCCACCCGTGAGCTGCTCGAGGCGATGCTCGAGCAGAACGACATAACCGACTTCGGACTCATCTCCTCGGTGTTCTTCACCGCCACGGAGGACCTCACCTCCACCTTCCCGGCGGAGGGCGCCCGGGCCATCGGCATGACCTCGGTCCCGCTCCTCTGCTTCCAGGAGATCCCGGTGCCCGGCAGGCTGGCGCGCTGTGTCAGGGTGATGCTCCTGCTGCACACCCCGAAGCAACAGGCCGACATGAGGCACGTCTACCTGCGGGAGGCCAAGAGCCTGCGGCCGGATCTCGTCAGCGCCCAGTAGGGGCTCAGTCAGGCGGCGCGAGGGTCTCCTCCAGGGCCGCGAGTATCTCCTTCACCGCGTCACGGTCGAGCCGATAGTAGGAGCGGTTGCCGCGCTTCACGACCTGGACCAGTTCCAGCTCACGCAGGAGGCGTAGGTGGCCGCTGGCGGTCGGCTGGGTCACGTTCAGCTGCTTGGCGAGGTCGCCCACCGTCAGCGGGAAGCGTGGCAGGCGGGCAATGAGCAGCAGCAGCAGGAGCCGCGTGGGGTCGGCGAAGGCCTTGAGGCGGTTCGCGAGACGCACCACTCCCTCCTTCTGCTCCTCGTAGATGTCCTCCGAGCGCACCCCGTAGCCGATGCACAGGCGGCTTCGGACCTGGAACTTGAAGCCACCTCGCGTCGCGAAGTAGAGAGGCACCACGAGCGTGCGCCCCTGCCGCCCGAAAGCCCGGATGTCGGCCACGTTCTCCTCGAAGCTCACGAAGTGGTGCACCGGCAACGACCGGGCCAGGTCGTTGCTGGCGCGCACGGCGGCGCGGAGGTCGCGGCTCGCGGCCGCCGTGACCTGCACGCCGCCGTCCTCCCAGGCGGCTCGCAAGTGACTCCAGAGATGTCCGAGGTTCTCGGCCAGGCACGAGGCCGCCGCCCCGTCCAGCGCCTCGAACGACGCCTTGAGCGCGGCGTAGCTGCCGCGGGGATCGTCGGGATCGTCCTCGAAGCGGGCCGGGTCGAACACCCGGGTGAACTCCGCCAAGAGCCTGCCGGGCAAACTGGGCAGGTCGCCCAGGAAGCGCTCGGGCGACTCGTCGTCTTCGTAGCCGAACGCGCAAGCCAACAGGAGCGCCTCGTAGCCCGTGAACCCGGTGTCCGCGGCGGGAAGGGTCGCAAGCCACTTCGGCGGGTGGTCCCTGAGTTCCCGCAGCCACGGCAGCGGGGTGTTCGGACTGGATGGGCCCAGCAGTCGGTAGTAGGCGTAGCACAACTCGATCACGGCCGCCGGCCTGATCACCAGCTCGGCCGGCCCCTCGCGCGGGCCCAGGACTCCTTCGCCTGGTTCGGCGTCCGTCATTCCCAGTCGCGCACTGGAAGCAGGCTGCCGCCATCCACCGTAGCGAGGGTCACCTTGTGAGCGCGCGTCATCGTCACCTCGAGGACGGCGTTATCGAGCGTGTTCGGCCCCACCAGCGCCTTGCGCACGAAGTACGAGTTGCCCTGCAGGCTCATCTCGCTCGTCTTGGAGAGCCGAACGTGGATTATCTCCCCGTTGCGGTCGGTGCGCACCTGGCAGAACAGCGCGTTGGGGTCTTCGCGGAACCGCGGGTCCTGGCGCCTGAACAGTCCGAACATGAGACTATTGTAGCCAGCGTGAGTGCTCTCGAAGCCGACCTGCTGAAAGAGGCGCTGGCCGATGCGCTGAAGGCCGCCGACCCGACCACCGCAACGCGCCTCAACCTGCCGCCGCCGCCCAAAGGGCGCCTGATGGTAGTTGGCGCCGGCAAGGCAGCGGCGTCGATGGCGCTGGCCGCCGAGCAGGGTTACCGCGGCCGGGCCCGACCGGAGGGCCTGGTCATCACCAGTTACGGCCACGCGCTACCTACCGAGCGAGTCGAGGTGTTGGAGGCGGCGCATCCCGTGCCCGACGAGGCGGGGGTGGCGGCCACGCGCAAGCTGCTGGACCTGGTGAAGAGCGCCGGCGAAGACGACCTCGTCTTGTGCCTACTGTCGGGCGGCGGATCGGCACTGGCCTGCGCCCCGAGTGGCCTGACCCTGGACGACAAGGCCTCGCTAACGAGGGAACTACTCGCGGCAGGGGCGGACATACACTCAATGAACGCCGTGCGTAAGCACCTCTCCAAGGTAAAGGGCGGCTGGTTGGCCGCCGTCTCCGGCGCCCCCGTCGTGACGCTTGCCGTCTCCGACGTCGTGGGCGACGACCCCGCCACCATAGCCTCGGGGCCGACCGTCGCCGACGAGACCACGTTCCAGCAGGCCCTCGAGGTGGTCACCGACCTGGCCCCCGGCGCCGCCGCCGCGCGCGCCGCGTTGGAGGCCGGGCTGAGGGGGGAGAGGCCCGAGACCCCCAAGCCCGGGGACGAACGCCTCGAGGAGTCGCGTTTCGTGCTGGTGGCCTCGGGCGCCGACGCTGTCGGAGCCGCCGTGGCCAGACTGCGCGCCGCGGGGGTGGTTGTGCTCGCCGAGGACCCGCTGGTCACCGGCGACTCCGCCGAGACCGCGCTGCGCCAGGCGGACGAGGTCAAGCGCGCCCTGGCGGCCGCCCCCGCAGGCGAAGCCGTCGCGTTCGTGTACGGCGGCGAGACGACGGTGAACCGCCGCACCGGCCGCCTCGCCTTCGGTATGGCCGACGGCCGGCCCGTGGAACCCCCCGTCAGAGGAGGACCCAACGGCGAGTGGGCGCTGGCGTTCGCCAGCGCCATGTCCGGCGGACCGCCGATGTGGCTTCTCGCCGTCGACACCGACGGGATCGACGGCGACTCCGACGCCGCGGGTGCCCTGCTGGGGCCCCGCCAGTTGAGTCACCTGAGCCTCGTCCAGGTAGCCGACTACCTGCGCCGCCACGACTCTCACACCCTGCTGAGCGCCGTGGGCGGTCTGGTAAGCACCGGCCCGACCCGCACGAACGTCAACGCCCTCCGCATCGCGCTCTTCCCGCCCCGCGTCTGAGCCCCAGGGGGTTGCCCCGAGGCTCGCCGGGCGGGCGCCTTGCGGTTATGCTCACGACCGATGGAAGTGCTCGCCCCCACGCCGGCCAACGTGGCGCGTGCCACCCAGCGGCTGCGCGTGGGCGGCCTCGTGGGCATGCCCACCGAGACGGTGTACGGCCTGGCCGCCGCTGCCCGTGACGAGGCGGCGGTGAACCGCGTCTTCGAGCTCAAGGGGCGGCCCCGCAATCACCCCCTCATCGTTCACCTCGGGTCCGCGGCGCAGCTGCTTTCCTGGGGAGAGCCGCTTGATGACCGAGCCGGCCTGCTGGCGGACGCCCTGTGGCCGGGCCCGCTGACCCTCGTCTTGCCACGGGCCAAGGGGGTGCCCGACAGCGTCACCGGCGGACAACCGACGGTGGCGCTGCGCGTGCCTTCTCACCCGGTGGCCAACGAGCTCTTGCGGGCGTTCGGAGACGGGGTGGCCGCGCCGTCGGCCAACCGGTTCGGTCGCCTCAGCCCCACGGCGGCCGCGGACGTCGTGGCGGAGTTCGCCGGTGAGGACCTGCTGGTGCTCGACGGCGGGCCCTCGTCCGTCGGCCTGGAATCGACCATCGTCGACCTCACCACCCCGGCAACGCGGCTGTTGAGGCCCGGCGGCGTTTCCCGCGAGGAGCTGGAAGCCCTCCTGGGGCGCGTCGTCGAGCTGCCGGTAGCCGCCGACCACGGCACGCCGCGCGTGCCCGGCAGCCACGCCAGCCATTACGCCCCCGGAGCGCCGACCGCGCTCGTAAGCGCAGCCGAGCTGGCGCAGATGGAGGGCGACGGCCTCGCCGTACTGGCACGGGGTGAGGCGCCGCGAGGCTGGGGCGGCGTGTGGCAGAGGCTCCCCGACGACGCGGCGGGTTACGCGGCTGGGATGTACGCCGCCCTCAGGCGGCTCGACGCCACCCACCCGAAGGCCATACTCATAGAGAGCGTGCCCGACCGACCCGAATGGCTGGCGGTACGAGACCGGCTGACGCGCGCCAGCGCGCCGCGTCCTGGTGCGACCTTGCCGAGGAGGAGCGCATGACCGACCCCGAGACGGGGCCCACTTCTGCTGCCGCCCTGGTAGCCGTCGTGATGGGCTCGACGAGCGACTGGGAGACCATGCGTCATGCCGCCGAGCTGCTCGAGCGCTTGGCCGTACCGCACGTCTGTCAGGTGGTCTCGGCGCACCGCACCCCCGACAGGCTGGCCGAGTTCGCCAAGGGGGCGGAGGCGCGGGGCCTCGAGGTGATCGTGGCCGGGGCCGGCGGCGCCGCGCACCTGCCCGGGATGCTGGCAGCCAACACGACCCTACCGGTCCTCGGCGTGCCGGTCCTCAGCGACGCGCTGCGCGGGCTCGATTCGCTCCTGTCCATCGTCCAGATGCCCCGCGGCGTACCCGTGGGCACGCTGGCGATCGGCCCGGCCGGCGCCCTGAACGCGGGCCTACTGGCGACGAGCATCCTGGCCCTGACGCGGCCCGAACTGCGGGCGCGCCTAAGCCGGTACCGCGCCGAGCAGACGGCCGCGGCCGCCGCGAGCACCCTTCCGAGCCCCAACTTCGCGGCGGAGTGACGCCTTGGCGCAAGTGACGCGGCCCGTACTCCCGGGAGGCACCATCGGTGTGCTGGGCGGAGGGCAGCTCGGCCGCATGCTGGCGCTGTCGGCGCGCCGCGCCGGTTACCGCTTGCACGTGCTCACCGACTCTGCGGAGTCACCGGCGGCCCAGGTGGCCGACCGTCACGTGGTGGCGAGTTACGACGATGTCGACGCCGTCGCCGAGTTCGCGAGCGGGGTCGACGTGATCACGATCGAGTTCGAGAACGTCTCGAGTGTGGCCCTCGAGGCCGCCGGTCGCATCACACCGGCGCGCCCATCGGCCGGGGCGCTGCACGTCAGCCAGAACCGGCTGCGCGAGAAGGAGTTCCTGCGCGCCAACGGCTTCGCGCACGCGCGCTTCGTGGCCGTTTCCGACGCGGCCGTTCTCCAGGAGCTCGCCCCGAGCTGGTTCCCCTTCGTGGCCAAGTCGGCCGGCTTCGGCTACGACGGCAAGGGCCAGGCCGTGGTGGCGGGTCCGGACGGGCTGCCCGCGGCGGAGGCGCTCCTGACCGGCGGGCCCATCGTGTTGGAGGAGCGCGTCGAGCTGCAGGCCGAGCTGTCTGTCGTGGCCGCGCGCTCAGCCTCCGGGCGGGTAGTCTCGTACCCGCCCTTCATCAACCACCACCGCGAGGGTGTGCTCGACACCACGCTGTTCCCGTGGCCCAGCGGCGACGCCCCCATGGGCCTGCCGGCCGGCGCCACCTGGCCCAGGCTGGTCGCTGAGGCGCAGGACGCGGCGGCCGAGGTACTCGCGCTGCTGGACTTCGTTGGCGTGGCCTGCGTGGAGTTCTTCGTAACCGACGGGGACGAGCTGCTGGTCAACGAGATCGCCCCCCGGCCACACAACTCCGGGCACCTCACCATCGAGGCCTGCTCCATGAGCCAGTTCGAACTGCAGTGGCGGGCGGTCTGCGGACTGCCGCTCGGCAGCGTGCGGCCCCTCGCGCCCGCCGCGATGGTCAACCTCTTGGGAGACGTCTGGAACGCTGGGGAGCCCCGCTGGGAGAGGGCCCTGGAGCAGGGCGGCGTGAGCCTCCACCTCTACGGCAAGGCGGAGCCGAGGCCGGGCCGGAAGATGGGGCACCTCACGGCCGTCGCGGGCACGCTGGAAGAGGCCGAGCGCGCGGCGCTGGCCGCTCGCGCCTCCTTGGCGCGCACGTGACCAGTAGGCAGCTGCCGTGTCAACTCAAAACTAATTCGTACCGGGGGGTGGGCTGCTGCTTGCCAACACCCCGGCGCGGGGTATATAGTAACTAGGTTTGTCTGCCCTCGGCCCGCAGCGTTGGGCCCAGGGCGAGTTTGTCGTGTGCTGCGGCGCAGGCCGTGAACGACGTCAAGCTACACAGAGTTCGAGGCCTTATCGCCGCACCCGGGAACGTTCAGGGCGCGAGACCACACGAGGGAGTGATCGTTCTGCCGACCGTAAACCAGTTGCTCCGCAAGGGGCGCAGGAAGATCGAAAAGAAGAGCAAGACCCCCGCACTGAAGGGGTCGCCGCAGCGGCGTGGCGTGTGCACCGCCGTCAAGACGCAGACTCCGAAGAAGCCGAACTCGGCGCTTCGCAAGATCGCGCGTGTGCGCCTGGCCGGCGGCCAAGAGGTCACGGCCTACATCCCGGGCGAGAAGCACAACCTCCAGGAGCACTCCGTCGTGCTCATCCGTGGCGGCCGTGTGAAGGACCTCCCCGGCGTTCGTTACCACATCGTCCGCGGTGCACTCGACGCCCAGGGCGTCGGTGTGGGCCGCTACGTGCAGCGCAACAAGGGCCGCAGCAAGTACGGCACCAAGAAGCCGAAGGCAGGGAAGTAAGCCATGGGACGTAGAAGGCGCGCAGAGATCCGGAAGCTTCAACCCGACCTGGTCTACTCCGACACGACCGTGACCGCCCTGGTGAACAAGCTGATGCGAGACGGCAAGAAGAACACGGCCAGCCGCATCTTCTACGGCGCTTGCCGCCTCATCCAGGAACGCTCCGGCCAGGAGCCGCTCAAGGTCTTCCGCCAGGCGCTCGATAACATCCGGCCTCGCATAGAGGTCCGTAGCCGCCGGGTCGGCGGCTCCACCTACCAGGTGCCCGTCGAGGTCATCCCCCGCCGCTCACAGTCCCTCAGCCTCCGCTGGCTGGTGGCCGCTTGTGACGCGCGACCCGAGCGCACCGCTGTCGAACGCGTCGCGGGGGAACTCCTCGACGCCGCCGCCGGCCGGGGTGGCGCCGTGAAGAAGAAGGAGGACGTCGAGCGGATGGCCGAGGCGAACCGCGCCTACGCCCACTACCGTTGGTGAACTCGCCCGCCGGCCGGCCCTATGCGGCCGCCGAGCACGAGTAGAGCGACCACGACAGAACTGATATGACGACAACGATCACGGATCTTCACAAGACGCGCAACATCGGTATCGCCGCGCACATCGACGCCGGCAAGACCACGCTCACGGAGCGGATCCTTTACTACACCGGCCGCATACACAAGACCGGCGAGACCCACGAGGGCGCGGCCCAGATGGACTGGATGGCGCAGGAACGCGAACGCGGCATCACCATCACGTCCGCCGTGACGCAGGCCTTCTGGCACGACACGCGCATCAACGTCATCGACACGCCCGGCCACGTGGACTTCACCATGGAAGTCGAGCGCAGCATGCGCGTGCTCGACGGCGCCGTCGCGGTGTTCGACGCCAGCCAGGGAGTCGAACCGCAGAGCGAGACCGTATGGCGGCAGGCCGACAAGTACCACGTGCCCCGCATCGCCTTCGCCAACAAGATGGACAAGACCGGGGCATCCTTCGAGCTCGTCCTCGATTCCATGCAGGACCGCCTCGGAGCGGTCGCCGTCCCGCTCCAGTGGCCCATCGGCGCCGAAGACTCCTTCGAGGGCATGATCGACCTGCTCGACATGAAGGCCATCTACTATCACGACGACCTCGGCGTGAAGATCGAGATCGAGGACATACCCGCCGAGCTTCAGGCCCTGGCCGACGAGAAGCGCGCCCTCATGGTCGAGCGCGTGGCGGAGTTCAACGACGACGTCGCGATGTACTACCTCGAGGGCCAGGACGTGCCGAACGACCTGCTGCGCGAGGCGATCCGCAAGGGCACCATCGCCCTCGACTTCTTCCCCGTGTGCTGCGGCTCCGCCCTGAAGAACAAGGGCGTGCAGCGGCTGCTCGACGCCATCGCCGCGTACCTGCCGTCGCCACTCGACATCCCACCCGTGCCGGGCGTCAACCCCGAAACGGGCCAACCCGACAGCCGTCCGGCCGAGATCGATGGCCCCACGGCGGCGCTGGCGTTCAAGATCGCCACGGACCCCTACGTCGGTCGCCTCGTCTTCGTGCGCGTCTACTCGGGTGCGCTCAAGGCCGGCACGTACATCTACAACGTCACCAAGGGCCGCCGCGAGCGCATCGGGCGCCTGCTGAAGATGCACGCCAACTCGCGCGAGGAAGTCGACGTCATCGAGGCCGGCTCGCTGGGCGCGGTGGTGGGTCTCAAGGACACCACCACGGGTGACAGCCTCAGCGACATGGAACACCCCATCATCCTCGAGTCCATCGAGGTCCCCGAGCCCGTCATCACGGTGGCCATCGAGCCCGCCTCGAAGGCCGACCAGGACAAGCTCTCCAACGGGCTAGTGAAGCTGACAGAGGAGGACCCCACCTTCCGCGTCGAGTCGGACCCCGAGACGGGCCAGACCAAGATCTCGGGCATGGGTGAGCTGCACCTCGAGATCATCGTGGACCGCCTGAAGCGCGAGTTCCACGTGAAGGCCAACGTCGGCGCGCCCCAGGTCGCCTACCGCGAGACCATCTCCAAGCCGGTCGACGTCGAGGGCAAGTTCGTGCGCCAGTCCGGCGGCCGCGGTCAGTACGGCCACGTCAAGATCAAGGCCGAACCCCTGCCGCGCGGCACCGGCAACGTGTTCGAGAACCAGGTGGTGGGCGGCACCATCCCCAAGGAGTTCCTCCCCGCGGTCCAGAAGGGCGTGGAAGAGGCCATGCAGAGCGGCCCGCTCCTCGGTTTCCCGATCGTCGACATCAAGGTCATGCTCTACGACGGCTCTTACCACGAGGTCGACTCCTCGGAGATGTCGTTCAAGATCGCGTCCTCCATGGCCGTTCGCGAGGCCATGAAGCAAGGCGGCGCCCAGGTGCTGGAGCCCATCATGCGCGTCGAGGCGACCACGCCCGACCAGTACATGGGCGACGTCATCGGGAGCCTCAACTCCAGGCGCGGCCAGATCCAGGGCATGACACCTCGCGGTAATGCCCACATCGTGACCGCCAACGTTCCGCTCGCCGAGATGTTCGGCTACGCCACCGACCTGCGCAGTCTTAGCCAGGGTCGCGCTACGTTCTCGATGTTCTTCGATCACTACGAGGCAGTGCCTCGTGGCGTGCAAGAAGAACTGTTGAAGAAATAATCAGGATTCTAGGTAGTACTTAAGGAGCTTTGATCATGGCTAAGGGTGTTTTTGAGCGTACGAAGCCGCATGTGAATGTTGGGACGATTGGTCATGTTGATCATGGGAAGACGACGTTGACGGCGGCGATTACGTTTACTGCGGGTTCGGCTGATGCTTCGGTTGAGGTGCAGTCTTATGATGCGATTGATAAGGCGCCGGAGGAGCGGGCTCGGGGTATTACGATTAATACTTCGCATGTTGAGTATCAGACTGCGGCGCGGCATTATTCGCATGTTGATTGTCCGGGGCATGCGGATTATGTGAAGAATATGATTACGGGTGCGGCGCAGATGGATGGTGCGATTTTGGTGGTGTCGGCTGCTGATGGTCCGATGCCGCAGACGCGTGAGCATATTGTGTTGGCGCGTCAGGTGGGTGTGCCGTTTATTGTGGTGTTTTTGAATAAGGTTGACATGGTTGAGGATGTGGAGTTGTTGGAGTTGGTGGAGATGGAGGTGCGTGAGCTTCTGTCTGCGTATGAGTTTCCGGGGGATGATTTGCCGGTGGTGAGGGGGTCGGCGTTGCGGGCGTTGGAGGCGTTGGTGGCGTCGCCTAAGTTGCCGCGTGGTGAGAATGTTTGGGTTGATGGGGTGTGGGAGTTGTTGGATGCGGTTGATGCTTATATTCCGACGCCGGTGCGGGATGTGGATAAGGCGTTTTTGATGCCGGTGGAGGATGTGTTTACGATTACGGGTCGTGGGACGGTGGCGACTGGTCGTATTGAGCGGGGTGTGGTGAGGACGGGGGATGAGGTTGAGATCGTGGGGTTGTCTGATACTCGTAAGAGTGTCGTGACGGGTGTGGAGATGCATAGGAAGACGTTGGATTCGGGGATGGCTGGGGATAATGTGGGGGTTTTGTTGCGGGGTGTGGGGCGTGATGATGTTGAGCGGGGTCAGGTGTTGGCTCGGCCGGGTTCGATTACGCCGCATACGGTGTTTGGTGCGAGTGTGTACATTTTGAGGAAGGAGGAGGGTGGTCGTCATTCTGCTTTTTTCTCTGGTTATCGTCCGCAGTTTTATTTTCGGACGACTGATGTGACGGGTGTGGTGTCTTTGCCGGGTGGGGTGGAGATGGTTATGCCTGGGGATAATGTTGAGTTGTCGGTTGAGTTGATCAAGCCGATTGCGATGGAGGAGGGGTTGCGGTTTGCGATTCGTGAGGGTGGTCGTACGGTGGGTGCGGGTGTCGTGACCACCGTCGTCAAGTAATCATGGCAGCCCCACGCATTCGCATCAAACTGAAGGCCTTCGATCATCGTAGCCTCGACACCTCGGCTACCAAGATCGTCGAGACCGTGCGCCGCAGTGGCGCCAAGGTCGTCGGCCCCGTTCCGCTGCCCACTCGCATCAGGCGCTTCTGCGTCCTTCGGAGCCCCTTCACCGACAAGGACAGCAGGGAACACTTCGAGATCCGGACGCACAACCGGCTCATCGACATCAAGGCGCCGACCAAGAGCACCATCGACTCGCTCATGCACCTCGACCTCCCGACCGGGGTCGACATCGAGATAAAGACCGTCGGAGGCCGTTGACAGTGAAAGGAATCCTCGGCACCAAGGTGGGCATGACCCAGGTGTGGCAAGGCGACCGGCTCGTGCCGGTGACCGTCGTGCTCGCCGGTCCGTGCCCCGTGGTGCAACGCAAGACCCCGGGCACCGACGGTTACTCCGCGGTGCAGCTGGGGTGGGACGAGCTCCCCGCCAAGGCGGTGAACCAGCCGACCGCGGGTCACTTCAAGCGCGCCGGCGTGGCGCCCCAGCGGCACCTGGTCGAGTTCCGCGACTACGCGCCCGAGACCGACGAGGTCAAGGCGGACGTGTTCAGCGCCGGCGAAGCCGTCGACGTCACGGGAATCAGCAAGGGCCGCGGCACGGCGGGGGTCATGAAGCGCTGGAACTTCAGCGGCCTGCCCGCCTCTCACGGCGTGAAGAAGAAGCACCGTTCGCCCGGCTCCATCGGGCAACGCAAGTTCCCGGGCCGCGTCTACAAGGGCAAGCGCATGGCCGGCCAGTACGGCAATGAGGTCGTCACGATCATCGGCCTCGAGGTCGTCGAAGTCCGCGTGGAAGACAACCTGCTCCTCCTGAAGGGCTCCATCCCGGGCCCGAACGGCGCCCTGGTGCAGGTGCGGCAGTCGAACAGGAAGGTGAGCTGATGTCGGTCACCGTCGACGTCGTCGGCAGCGGTCGCAAGGTCACGCTCGACCTGCCGGAACCCAAGGAGTCGGTGCTGCACGAGGTGGTCATGTGGCAGCTCGCCAAGCGGCGCCGCGGCACCGCCGCCACCAAGACGCGGGGCATGATCACGGGCTCCACCGCCAAGATCTACCCACAGAAGGGCACCGGCCGCGCTCGCCACGGCGACCGCAAGGCCCCGATATTCGTGGGTGGCAGCAAGGCCTTCGGCCCCCACCCCCGTTCGTACGCCTACACGCTTCCCAAGCGCGTACGGCGGCTGGGCCTCCAGATGGCCATCGCCGCGCGTGCCCAGGACGGCCGCCTCACGCTGGTCGATTCGTTCGGGGTCAACGGCAAGACGCGCGAGTTCGTGGCCTGGGCCAAGAGCAACGGCTTCGAGGGCAACGAGCGCGTGCTTCTCGTCACCGACGATGAGCTGGCGCGCCGCGCCGCGCGCAACCTGCCGTGGATCGACGTCCTCGCCACGGCGGGGCTCAACGTCTACGACATCTTGCGTGCCGGCCACGTGATCGCCGACGCCAAGCTGTTCGACACGGCCGAGGAGTCCGCATGAACCCGCACGACGTCATCTTTGCGCCGGTCCTCAGCGAGAAGGCCGTCCAGGCCATCGCCGACGGCAAGTACTCGTTCTACGTCCATCCGCAGGCCAACCGCGTGCAGATCCGCGAGGCCATCGAGACGGTCTTCAAGGTCGACGTGACCAAGGTCAACTTGCTCACCGTCACCGGCAAGGTCAAGCGCCAGGGGCGCTTCTCCGGCCGCCGCCCAGAGCGGAAGAAGGCCATCGTCACTCTCAAGGCCGGGCAGCGCATTCAGCAGCTCGAGGGCCTGTCGTGAAGGAGGAGGGATAGGTAATGCCTACCAAGAGTTATCGCCCCTACACCCCCTCCCGTCGCAGCATGACCACGCTGGACTTCGCCGAGATCACTCGCGAAACCCCAGAGAAGTCGCTGGTACGCCCGATCAAGAAGTCGGGCGGTCGCAACCACCACGGGCGCATCACCTCGCGCTTCCGGGGCGGCGGCCACAAGCGCCGTTACCGCGTCATCGACTTCCGTCGCCGCGACAAGGAGGGCGTGCCCGCCAAGGTCGCCGCCATCGAGTACGACCCGAACCGCAGCTCCAACATCGCGTTGCTCCACTACCGCGACGGGGAGAAGCGCTACATCCTGGCCCCAGAGAAGCTCTCCGTGGGCAGCCTCGTGGTTAGCGGCGCCGACTCCGAGCCCGTGATTGGCAACGCGATGCCGCTACGGTTCGTGCCCGTCGGCACGGTCGTGCACGCCGTCGAGCTGCTCCCCGGCAAGGGCGCCCAACTGGCCCGTTCGGCCGGCACCAGCATCCAGATCCAGGGCCGCGACGGCATCTACGTGACGCTGCGCCTGCCCTCGGGCGAGCTGCGCAAGGTGCACGGCGAGTGCTACGCCACCGTGGGCGGCGTCGGCAACAGCGAGCACAAGAACATCGTCATCGGCAAGGCCGGCCGCAAGCGCTGGCTTGGCCGTAAGCCCCACCAGCGCGGTCGGTCCATGAACCCGGTCGATCACCCGCACGGTGGCGGCGAGGGTCGCTCCACGGGCGGACGCCCGCCGGTCAGCCCCTGGGGCCAGCAGGCCAAGGGCCTCAAGACGCGCAACAAGCGTAAGGGTTCGAGCCGCTTCATCGTGCGGCGCCGGAAGGTGAGCTGAACATGGCGCGTAGCATCAAGAAGGGGCCGTTCGTAGACGGTCACCTCCTCAAGAAGATCGACGCGGCCAACGCCTCCGGCGACCGGCGCGTCATCAAGACCTGGAGCCGCCGTAGCACCGTCGTGCCCGAGATGGTCGGACACACGATCGGCGTCTACAACGGCCGCCAGCACGTCCCCGTTTTCGTGCAGGAGACCATGGTCGGGCACAAGTTGGGCGAGTTCTCGCCCACGCGCACGTTCCGTGGCCACTCCGGCTCGCGGAAGGACTGAGCATGCCCCAGCAAGCCAAGGCTTCCCTCCGCATGCTCAGGATCACGTCGCGCAAGACGCGGCTCGTGGCCGACCTCATCCGTGGCAAGGACGTTACCAAGGCCGAGGACATCCTGCGCTACACTGACAAGCGCTCCGCGTTGCCCATGCTGAAGGTGCTGAGGAGCGCCAAGGCGAACGCGGTCAACAACCACGACATGTTCGAGGACAGCCTCTTCGTCAAGGCGATCGAGGTCAGCGAAGGGCCGACGCTCAAGCGGTTCCTGCCCCGTGCCCGCGGCCGGGCGGACCTCCTGCGCAAGCGCACTTGCAACATCTCGATCACCTTGGAGGAACGCAGTGGGAAATAAGATCAACCCCGTCGGCTTCAGGCTCGGCGTGAACAAGGACGCCTCGGCGCACTGGTACGCTTCGCCCGCCGACTACCCGCGCCTCCTGCAAGAGGACGAACTGATTCGTGCCGTCGTCATCAAGGACGTCGGTCACTCGGGCATCGCCCGCATCGAGATCGAGCGCGCCGCTCACAACATCAACGTGACCATCCACACGGCCAAGCCGGGTGTGGTCATCGGGCGTGGTGGCGAGGCCATCAAGGCGCTGCGCACGAAGCTGGGCGCCAAGATCCCCGGCACGATCGGCGTCAACGTCCAAGAGGTCTCCAACCCGAACACCAACGCCGCACTCATCGCGCAGCGGATCGCCGAGCAGCTCGAGCGGCGCTTCGCGTTCCGGCGGGCCATGAAGCAGGCCGTTCAGCGCACGATGGAGTCGGGCGCACGGGGCGTCAAGGTGCGCTGCTCCGGCCGCCTGGGCGGCTCCGAACAGGCGCGCCCGGAGTGGTACGCCGACGGCCGCGTGCCCCTGCAGACGCTGCGCGCAGACATCGATTACGGCACGGCCCGCGCGAACACCACCTACGGAGTCATCGGCGTCAAGGCGTGGGTGTTCCACGGCGAGATCGTCGGCGACAAGCAGCGCAAGGCGGCCGTGCTGCCGCGGCCGAAGGCCGACGACGACAAGAAGCGCAGGCGCCGGCCCGGCGCCAGGCGCCGCGACGGCACCGGCAAGCCGGGCGCCCGCGACGCGCGCGACGCCCGGCCGCGGGCCCGTAAGGAGCGTGGCTGAGCCATGTTGCTACCCAAGCGTGTCAAGTACCGCAAGCAGATGCGCGGTCGCATGACCGGCGCCACCAAGGGGGGCGACTACGTCGCCTTCGGCGACTACGGCCTGGTGGCCCTGGAGCCGGCCTGGATCAAGTCGAACCAGATCGAGGCCGTCCGCGTGACCATGAGCCGTTACTTCCGCCGTGGCGGTAAGATCTACGTTCGCATCTTCCCTGACAAGCCCGTCACCAAGAAGCCGCAGGAAGTGCGGATGGGTAAGGGGAAGGGCGCTGTCGAGTACTGGGTCAGCGTAGTGAAGCCCGGGCGGGTGATGTTCGAGGTCGCCAACGTGACCGAAGAGCAGGCCAAGGAGGCCTTCCGCCTCGCGTCTCACAAGCTGCCGATCAAGGTCAAGATGGTCAAGCGGGAGATCTACGATGAAGCCCAATGAGGTGCGGAACATGAGCCTCGGCGAGATCACCGCCGAGGTGGAGAAGCGCCGCGAGGAGCTGTTCGACCTGCGGCTCCAGTCGGCCGTGGGGCACACCAGTAACCCGCGCCGCGCCCGCATGGCCAAGCGCGAGATCGCTAGGCTCCTCACCATCGCCAAAGAGAAGGCCGAGGGAACACGGTGAAGTCGAAGACAAGCATGCAGGGCCGCGTCGTGAGCAACAAGGCCGATAAGACCGTGACGGTCAACGTGGAGCGGCGCTTCAAGCACCCGCTTTACGGCAAGGTCGTCACCGTCTCGAAGCGCTACCTCGCGCACGACGAAGAGAACTCCTATCAGGTCGGTGACCTCGTGGAGATAGCCGCCAGCCGCCCCATCAGTCGCCGCAAGCGCTTCGTCGTGTCGCGCTTGATAGAGAAGGCGCGCGCTTAGGCCGCGGGAGTGAGCTGAGATGATTCAACAGGAAAGCTACCTAGACGTGGCCGACAACTCGGGAGCCCGCACCATCCAGTGCATCCGCGTCCTCGGCACCGGCCAGCAGTGGGTCGGTTCGGTGGGCGACGTCATCGTCGCGGCCGTGAAGGACGCCATCCCGCACGCCGCCGTCAAGAAGGGCGACGTCGTGAAGGCCGTCATCGTGCGGACCAAGAAGGAAGTCAGCCGGAAAGACGGCTCGTCGATCCGCTTCGACACCAACGCCGCGGTCCTCCTGAACCCCCAGAACGAGCCGCGCGGCACGCGCGTCTTCGGGCCGGTAGCGCGCGAACTGCGCGAGAAGAAGTTCATGCGCATCGTATCGCTGGCCCCGGAGGTCCTCTGATGTCCCAGGTCAAGTCGCGGATCAAGAAGGGCGACAACGTGAAGGTCATCGCCGGGAAGCACAAGGGGTCCCAGGGCGAAGTGATCTCCGTCGACCGCATCAAGGGCCGCGTGCTCGTCAAGAACGTGAACGTCATCAAGAAGGCGCAGCGCCCCACGCAGGAGAACCCGCGCGGCGGCTTCCTGGAGCAAGAGGCCTCGCTTCACCTGAGCAACGTGCAACTGGTCGACCCCCAGACGGGCACCCCCACCCGCATCGCCTATCGCCAGCTCGACGACGGGCGCAAAGTGCGCATCGCCGTCAAGAGCGGCGCGCAGTTGGACGAGTGAGCAACGTGGAGAAGATCGAACTACCAATCAAGAAGCGCTTCGCGGCCATCCAGCCGCAACTGGCGGAACGCCACGGTTACACCAACCCCATGGCCATCCCGCGCGTCGAGAAGATCGTCGTGAACATGGGGCTCGGAGAAGCCCGCGAGGACTCGAAGGTCATCGACAAGGCCTCCAAGGAGATCGCGGCCATCACCCTGCAGCGCCCGGCGGTCACGCGCGCCAAGAAGTCGGTGTCGAACTTCAAGGTCCGCGCCGGCATGCCGGTCGGCCTGCGCGTCACCCTGCGCGGCGTGAAGATGTGGGCGTTCCTCGACCGCCTCGTCAACATCGCCCTCCCACGCGTCCGCGACTTCCGCGGGGTTCCTTCCAACAGCTTCGACGGCCGCGGCAACTACAGCCTCGGCATCCGTGAGCAGATGGTCTTCCCCGAGATCAGCTTCGAGCAGGTCGACGCCACCCGTGGCTTCGACGTCACCATCGTCACCACGGCTAAGACCGACGAGGAAGCGCGCTCGCTCCTCGAACTCCTCGGCATGCCGTTCAGGAAGTAAGGGAAGGAGGAAGAGTGGCCACCAAGGCTCATATAGCGAAGTCCAAGCGCACCCCCAAGTTCGCCGTTCGCGCCGGCAACCGCTGCTCGCGCTGCGGCCGGTCGCGCGCCTACCTGCGCGATTTCGGCGTCTGCCGTATCTGCATGCGAGAACTTGCCCACGCCGGGCACCTGCCGGGCGTCGTCAAGGCGAGCTGGTGAGGCGCGAAGCGCGCCCGCTGACAATCGAGTCGAAGTAGTAGCGGGGAAAAGGTCGGCGCATACGCGCCGAAACCGCCCCCACGGAGGAAGGTAAATGCAGACGGATCCAATCGCAGATATGCTCACGCGCATCCGCAACGCCGTGGCCAAGGCCGAGGCAAGCGTCGACGTGCCGGCGAGCAAGTTCAAACTGGCCCTGGGCCAGGTGCTGGTCTCCGAGGGCTACCTCAAGTCGATCGAGTCGGTCGACAAGGACGGCAAGCCCTACTTGCGCATGGGGCTCAAGTACGGCCACAAGCGCACCCCGGTCATCCACTCCCTGAAGCGCGTCTCGACCCCGGGCCGCCGCGCCTACGCCAAGGCCGCGCACGTGCCCGTAGTTCGTGGCGGGCTCGGCCTCGCCATCGTCTCCACTTCCCAGGGTCTCATGGTCGACCGCGAAGCTCGCCGCCAGAACGTCGGCGGGGAGATCGTCTGCGAGGTGTGGTGATGTCGAGGATCGGCCGCTCACCCATCCCGCTGCCCAAGGGTGTCGAGACCAAGCTAATGGAGCCGGGCAAGGTGTCCGTCAAGGGACCCAAGGGAAACCTGGAGGTCGTCTTCAGCACGCGCCTGGGGCTCTTGCAAGAGGCCGGCACCCTCAGCATCACCCGCCCCACGGATCACCGGGAGGACCGCGCCCAGCACGGCCTCGCCCGTAGCCTCATCGCCAACGCCGTCACGGGCGTCACGCAGGGCTACGAGAAGAAGCTCGAGATCCACGGTGTGGGCTTTCGCTGCGCCAACAAGGGCAGCAGCCTCGAGTTGACCCTCGGCTACTCGCACCCGCTCACCGTCGAGGCCCCCGCGGGCATCACGATCCAGGCCACCGAGCCCACTCGCATCACCGTGAGCGGCATCGACAAGCAACTCGTCGGCCAAGTCGCCGCCGATATCCGCGCGCTGCGTCCACCCGACTCGTACCACGGCAAAGGTGTCAGGTACGCGGGAGAAACCGTCCGCCTCAAGCCCGGCAAGTCCGCGGCTCGCTGAGCGCAGGTCAAGGAATGAGCATGAACGCTACCGTACGCAAGGAACGTCGCGCCAACCGGACCCGCCGCCGGTTACGCAGGCCCGTCGAAACCGAACGCCTGCGCCTCTCGGTATTCCGCAGCGCCAAGCACATCTACGCGCAGGTCATCGACGACGCGCAAGGTCGCACCGTCGCAGAGGCCAACAGCAAGACGCTCGCCGCAACCGGCACCAAGTCGGAGCAGGCCAAGGAAGTCGGCAAGCTACTCGCCGAACGCGCCCTGGCCGCCGGCGTCAAGAGCGTCGTTTTCGACCGTGGCGCCTTCCGCTACCACGGCCGTGTCAAGGCCCTGGCAGAAGGGGCCCGTGAAGGAGGCCTCGAGTTCTGATGGCTGATACCGACTTCGAAGATAAGGTCATCTTCATCCGCCGCACCGCCAAGACCTACAAGGGCGGCCGCAGGTTCCGCTTCGGCGCCATGGTCGTCATCGGCGACCGTAACGGCCGCGTGGGCGTCGGGCTGGGCAAGGCCCGCGAAGTGCCCGTGGCCGTGCAGAAGGGTCAGTACGTGGCCCGCCGCAACGTCATCAACGTGCCCATCGAAGAGGGTGGCACCATCCCCCACGAGGTCCTCGGCGAGCACGGCACCAGCCGCGTCATGCTGAAGCCCGCGGGCGCCGGGACCGGCGTCATCGCCGGCAGCGTGCCTCGCGCCATCGTGGAACTCGCCGGTTACCGCAACCTCCTCACGAAGGAGCTCGGCAGTCGTAACCAGACGAACGTCGCCTACGCCGTCATCGAGGGCCTCAAGCAACTGCGCACCTACGAGGACTCCAAGCGTTTGAGGGAGGCGGCCGAGTGAAGCTCAAGCTGGTCCGTAGCCTCATAGGCTCCACGAAAAGGCAGCGCGGCACGGTGAACGCACTGGGTCTCAAGAAGATCGGGGACGCGCGCAAGGTGGTCGACAACGAGTCGACCCGAGGGATGGTCGAGAAGGTCAAGCACCTCGTCGTCATCGAGGAGGAGAAGCGGTGAAGCTCAACGAACTCGCCCCAGCAGCGGGCTCGAAGAAGTCGCGGAAGCGCGTCGGCCGCGGCGTGGGCAGCGGTCGCGGCAAGACCGCCGGCCGCGGGCAGAAGGGCCAGGCGAGCCGCTCCGGCTTCAGCCAAGGGGCCGGTTGGGAAGGCGGGCGCTCGCGCCTGATCATGCGCCTGCCGAAGCGCGGCTTCACGCGCGTCAAGGAGCCCTTGCAGCTCGTCAACCTCCGTGACCTCAACGGCTTCACCGAGGGCGGACAGGTCGGCGCTGAGGAGCTCGTGGCCGCCGGCGTCATCCGCCGCACCGACCACCCCGTCAAGCTGCTCGCCGACGGCGAGCTCGAGGTCAAGGGCCTGGTCATCACGGTCGATCGGGCCTCCAAGGGCGCCCTCAGTGCCGTCGCCGCCGCCGGCGGTCGAGTAGTCCTACCCGGCGCTCCGGCCGAGGGCGCTTAAATATGCTGAAGGCCTTTCGCAACGCTCTGGTGATACCGGACTTGCGGGCCAAGCTGCTCGTCACGATCGGACTCCTGGCCGCATACCGCCTGATGGTCCACATCCCCACCCCGGGAGTGGACATCCAGGCGCTGAAGGCCGGCGGGTTCGGTGGTGGCGTCTTCTCCCTGCTCAACTTCATCTCCGGTGGCAACTTCGAGGTCTTCTCGATCGCCGCGCTCGGGGTCATCCCCTACATCACGGCCAGCATCATCATCCAGCTGCTCCAAAGCACCTACCCGCCCCTTGAGAAGCTCTCCAAGGAGGGCGAGGAGGGTCGGCGCAAGATCACGCAGTACACGCGCTGGGGCGCCACGGCGCTGGGCGCCATCCAGGCGCTGTTCCTGGCCGTCGCCCTCATCGGGCCCTCCGGCGCCCTCAAGGTGGGCTGGGCGAACGGGCCGTTCTTCTGGTTCGTCGTCCTCGTCACGCAGGTGGCCGGCATCACGGTCGTCATGTGGCTGGGCGAGAAGATCACCGAGTACGGCATCGGTAACGGCATCTCGCTCATCATCTACGCGGGCATCGTGGCCGCGTTCCCGGGTGCGCTCGGGCAGCAGTTCGCCCTCATCGGCGCGGGCGAATCCAACGTGTTCGGCCTGCTCTTCTACCTCGTGCTGCTCGTGGTCGCGATCGCGGGCATGGTGCTCGTGCAGCAAGCCGAGCGCCGCATCCCGGTGCAGTACGCCCGCAAGGTCGTCGGCCGCAAGGTGATGGGCGGCCAGACGACCTACATCCCGCTGCGGCTCAACGCCGCCGGCGTCATCCCCATCATCTTCGCCGTCGCCATCCTCGTGCTCCCGCAGACGCTCATCGGCGGCTTCCCCGAAGTGGCCTGGCTGCAGAGCCTGGGCGCCTGGTTCAACCCGTCACAGTGGCAGGGGCTGCTCTTCAGCACGCTGCTCATCGTCGGGTTCACCTACTTCTACACGCAGATCTCGTTCGACCCGCGCCGCATCAGCGAGAACCTTCGCGAGTACGGCGGCTTCGTGCCGGGCGTGCGCCCGGGTCAGCAGACAACTGAGCACCTCACCCGCATCACGAACAGGATCACGCTCTGGGGCGCACTCTTCCTGGGCCTGGTCAACGCGCTCCCGCAGACCTTCTCGTGGCTCACCGGCCAGCAGCAGCTCTCCCTGGTCTTCTCCGGGACGGGCCTGCTCATCATGGTGGGCGTTGCGCTCGACACTCTGCGTCAACTCGAGTCTCAACTCATGATGCGCCACTACGAGGGCTTCGTGTCCAAGGGCCGCATCCGCGGCCGTGGGAGGCGCTTCTAGGTGAGCGCGCACGGACCTGAGGTCGTCCTGCTCATGGGCCCACCGGGGGCCGGCAAGGGCACGCAGGCCAACCTGCTGGCCGCCAGCCGGGACCTGCTGAAGCTCTCGACGGGCGACATGCTCCGCGCACACGTCAAGGGCGGCACCGAGCTGGGCACCAGGGCGAAACGCGTCATGGACGAAGGCGGCCTGGTGTCGGACGACATCATCATCGCGATGGTGAAGGCCGAGCTGGACCGCTTGGACCCCATCCGCGTGCTGCTCGACGGCTTCCCGCGCACCACCGTCCAGGCCGAGGCGCTCGACGAGCTCCTGGCCGACTACGGTGCCGCCATCGACGCCGCCATCGAGCTCAGGGTCGACGACCAGGAGCTGGTCCGCCGGCTACTGGGCCGCGCCCGGCAGGAGGGCCGCTCCGACGACAACGAGGCGACCATCCGCCGGCGAATGGCGGTCTACCGCGAGCAGACCGAACCGCTCCTCGACTACTACCGCAGGCAGGGCAAGGTCCATGACGTCGACGGCGTCGGCACCACCGAGGACGTCTTCGAGCGGATCGAAGCGGCCCTGGAAGGCGCCCTGGCATGGTAGTCAAGCGCCAAAGCGAGCTGGACATCATGGCAGAGGCCGCCGTCATCAACCGCGAGGCCCTCGAGGTGGTCGAGGCGGCCGTGGCCCCCGGCGTCACCACGCGCGAGTTGAACGCGCTGGCCGAAGATGCTATCCTCTCACGCGGCGGGAAGCCCGCTTTCAAGGGTTACAACGGTTTCCCCGCCTCTATCTGCGCCAGCCCGAACGAGGTGGTCGTTCACGGTTTCCCCGACGACCGCCGGCTAAGGGAAGGCGATATAATCTCGATCGACATCGGGACGTTCTATCGCGGGTACGCGGCCGACATGGCGCGCACCTACGCGGTGGGCGACGTCTCCGTCGAAGCCCGCAACCTCCTCGAGGTCACCGAGCGGTCGCTGACCGCCGGCATCGAGAAGGCCCTGCCGGGCAAGCGCTTGGGCGACATATCCGCGGCCATTCAGGATGTCGTCGAGGCGGCTGGTTACTGGGTGATCAGGGAATTCGTAGGACACGGCATCGGCCGGGAGTTCCACGAAGGACCGGAAGTGCCCAACTTTGGTAGTGCCGGTACCGGACCCCTTCTCCGTCCCGGCCTCGTCCTGGCGATCGAGCCCATGGTGGCTCAGCGGCGCACGCGCGTCGTCATCGCGGACGACGGCTGGACGGCCTCCACCGAGAACGGGAGCCTGGCGGCACATTTCGAGCACACCGTAGCCATCACCGAAGATGGCCCTTGGGTGCTGACAGCGATCGGCGGAACCGGAGCCAAGAGCGCTCATCCGGCCGCCCCAGGAGGTGTGCATGGCGCGTAAGAGGTCGGGTCCGCCCAGAACCAAGAAACCACGCGTGGAGCGGTTGGAAGAAACGACTCAAGATACTATCCGCACTGAAGGCGTGGTACTTGAAGCGCGCCCCAACACGACCTTCCTGGTCCAGTTGGACGCCGGGCCCGAGATCCTTGCCCACGTAGGTGGCAAGATGCGCCGTCACTACATCCGGATCCTCCCAGGCGACCGCGTCGTCCTGGAGATCAGCACTTACGACCCCGAGAAGGGTCGGATCGTCTACCGCAAGTAGGAGTTGGGGCATGAAAGTAAGGGCTTCAGTCAAACCAATGTGCGACAAGTGCAAGGTGATCCGCCGGCACGGTCGCGTCTACGTCATCTGCTCGGTCAACCCGACGCATAAGCAAAGGCAGGGCTGAGAGTGGCTCGTATCGCAGGTATCGACCTGCCGCGCGACAAGCGCATCGAGGCCGCCCTCCCGTACATCTACGGCATCGGCTGGAGCCGCTCCGTGGACATCCTCGCCAAGGCGTCGGTCGACCCCGGCACGCGCGTCAAGGACCTCACGGACTCCGAGGTCTCGCGCCTGCGCGAAGTCGTCGACCGCGACTACAAGGTGGAGGGTGACCTGCGCCGCGAAGTGCAGCTCAACATCAAGCGCCTCATGGACATCGGTTGCTACCGTGGCCTCCGCCACCGTCGCGGCCTTCCGGTCCGTGGGCAGTCCACCAAGACCAACGCGCGTACCCGCAAGGGACCGCGCCGCACCGTGGCCGGCAAGAAGAGGGCCCCGAAGAAGTAAGGGACGCTGACCTATGGCAAAACCCACGAAGACCACGAAGAAGCGGGTCAAGCGCTCCCTCACCGAGGGCAAGGCGTTCATCCACGCTTCCTACAACAACACCATCGTCACCATCACCGACATGGCCGGCAACACCGTGGCCTGGTCGTCGGCCGGTTCCATCGGCTACAAGGGATCCAAGAAGGGCACGCCGTACGCGGCGCAGCTCGCGGCCGCCGACGCCACCCGCAAGGCCCAGAACATGGGCGTGTCGCAGGTCGACATCGTCATCAGGGGCACGGGCTCCGGACGCGAGCAGGCGATCCGTTCCATCCAAGCGACGGGCGTCACCGTGCGCACCATAATCGACGACACCCCCACACCCCACAACGGCTGCCGCCCGCGCAAGCGGAAGCGTCCCTGAGCTTGGGGCGCGGCCCCATGATGGGGGCCTAGGAGAGATATGGGTCGATACAGAGGACCGATAGTCAAGATCTGCAGACGCGAGGGCGCCAACCTGGTGGAGACGCCGAAGGTGCAGCGCTACATGGAGAGGCACCCGTACCCCCCGGGGCAGCACGGCCAGCGTCGCCGTCGCAAGCCGAGCGACTACGGCGTGCGTCTGCGCGAGAAGCAGAAGCTGCGCTTCTACTACAACATGAGCGAGAAGCAGTTCCACAACCTGTTCGAGGAGGCCGAGCGCGCCGAGGGGTCGACGGGAACCGTCTTCCTGCAGTTCCTCGAGTCGCGCCTCGACAACGTCGTCTACCGCCTGGGCATCGCCTACACGCGGCGGCAGGCGCGCCAGTTCGTGGCTCACGGCCACATCCTGGTCAACGGCAAGCGCGTCGACGTCCCGTCGTACCGCGTGCGTCCGGCCGACGTCATCGAAGTGGCTCCCAACGCCAAGAAGAACCCCGTGATCCAGGCCAACATCGAGGATCGTCGGCGGGGCAAGCTGAACCCGTGGCTCGAGTTCGACGGCGAAACCATGAAGGGCAGGTTCCTTCACCGCCCGGCCCGTGAGGACATCATGGTGCCCGTCAACGAGCTCCAGGTCATCGAGTACTACTCGCGCTAAGCGGCGAGCAAACGAGTCAAGTCGCTACCGAGGAGGTACCGGTGCACATCATCCCAGAGTTCAAAGCCAAGGTCACGGGCAGTTATGGCGAGTTCGTGGTCGAGCCGCTTCCGCGCGGCTACGGCGTCACGCTCGGCAACCCGCTACGGCGCATCCTGCTGTCGTCGGTTCCCGGCACGGCCGTCACTAGCGTCTACATCGAGGACGTTCTGCACGAGTTCTCGACCATCGACGGGGTCAAGGAGGATGTCATGCAGATCATCCTCAACCTCAAGGACCTCGTCGTGAAGATGCATGACGACGATCCGGTCACGCTCACGCTGCGCGTCGACGAGCCGGGCGAAGTGACGGCCAAGATGTTCGACGTCCCGTCTAACGCCGCCATAATCAACCCCGATCTGCACGTCGCCACCCTTGCCAAGGGCGGAAAGCTGGTCATGGAAGTGCGCGTCGAGCGCGGAGTGGGCTACGTCCCGTCGGAGGTGCACGGCACCAAGGACCGCATCAACTCCATCCCCGTCGACGCAATCTACACGCCGGTCCGCCGCGTCGCCTACCGCGTCGAGGACACCCGCGTCGGCCAGCGGACGGACCTCGACCGCCTCACCCTGCGCGTGTGGACCGACGGCAGCGTCGACCCGAGGGACGCGCTCGACGTCGCCGTCGACACCCTCCGCAGCCAGCTGAACGTCTTCACGGGCGACGGCTTCGCGGAGGAGGACGCCGCACCGGTGCTCGTCCTGGGCCCCAGCAAGACCGAAGAGGTCGAGCCGCTCGCCGAGACGGTCACGCTGAGCCTCGAGAGCCTCGACCTCTCCAGCCGCGTGCTCCACTCCCTGCAAGAGGAAGGCATCGACTCCGTCAACGCCCTCCTGGCCCTCTCGGAGCGCGACCTCAAGAAGGTCGGCGGGGTCGGCGAGAAGTCGCTCGAAGAGATCAAAGAGCGCCTCGCGGCGCGCGGCTACAACCTTAAGGAGTAACTGATGCGCCACCTGATCCGCGGCCGCAAACTGAACCGCTCCAGCAGTCACCGCTCGGCCCTGGCACGCAGCCAGGCCACGGCACTGCTGCGGCACGGCCGCATCAAGACCACCCTCACGAAGGCCAAGAACCTGCAGCCCTTCGTGGAGAAGCTGATCACCACCGCCCGCGGCGGCGACCTCCACTCGCGCCGGCTGGTAGCCCGCGAGATCCACGATCTCGCCGTGCAGCGCAAGCTGATGGACGAGATCGCGCCCCGGTACCTGGAGCGACCCGGCGGCTACACGCGCATCTACCGCCTCACCTCGAGGCGCGGTGACGGCGTGCAAGAGGCCCTCATCGAGTTGGTCAACGACTGAACCTTTGAGACCCCCGGCAACGGCTCCCGGCTGAACGAGACCGGGGCCGAACCGCCGCTAGGACCCGGCGCTCACTTTCGAGCGGGCGTCGGGTCTTCTTGGTGGGGCATGGGTGCAGCATGCGGGCGCGGCTGTCGGGGTCGGCGGGGGCGGACCCTCAGGCGAAGCTCGTGCCCACGCCCCCCCAAGCGACGCCGAGGAGGTCCGCGACGGTTGCACCCACGTCCGCGAACGTGCGGCGCGTGCCCAACGCCCGCGCCTCCTCGCCCGGGCGGTAGTAGAGCAACAGCCCGTGTTCGCGCGTGTGATCGGTGCCCTTCCAAGTGGGGTCGTTGCCGTGGTCGCTCACGAACATGAGCGCGTCGCCGGGCGCGGTGGCGGCGACGAGTTCGGGGAGCCTAGCGTCGAACTCCGCGAGCGCCGCGGCGTACCCTCGCGGATCGCGGCGGTGTCCGTAAAGCGAGTCGAACTCGACCAGGTTGGTGAACACGAGCCCGGCGGGCCGCTCGCGCATGAGTTCGAGCGTGCGCTCGATCCCCAGCAAGTTGGTGCCCGCCGCCACCTCGCGGGTGAAGCCGCGGTGGGCGTAGATGTCGGGGATCTTCCCGACGCCGACGACCTCTTTGCCCGCGGCGGCGAGCGCGTCGAGCACGTTGGCGGGCGGGGCGAGGGAGTAGTCGTGGCGCTTCTCGCCCAGGCGCACGAAGGCGCCAGGCCCGCCCGTGAACGGGCGCGCGATGACGCGGGCAACGGCGTTCTCGCCCGTCAGGATCTCGCGGGCCGCCAGGCACCAGGCGTAGAGGGTCTCGAGCGGCACGACGTCGACGTGCGCCGCCACCTGGAACACGGAATCGGCGCTGGTGTAGACGATCGGGAAGCTCGTGCGCAGGTGCTCGGCGCCAAGTTCGTCCAAGATGACCGTTCCCGACGCGGGGTAGTTGCCGAGGTGGCCCCGGCCCGTCGCCGCGTCGAAGGCCGCCATGACGTCGTCCGGGAAACGCTGGAACGTCCGGAACGGATGCTCCAGCACCACGCCCATGAACTCCCAGTGCCCGGTGGTCGTGTCCTTGCCCTTGCTCAACTCCGCGAGCCGGCCGTAACTGGCGAGCGGGTCTGCCTCCCTTGGCAGGCTCGTGACGCCATCCACGAGGCCCAACCCCAGGCGCGCGAGGTTCGGAAGTTCCACGCCGGTGGCGGCGAGGGTGTGGTCGAGCGTGTGCGAGCCGGCGTCGCCGAAAGCCGCGGCGTCCGCCAGTGCGCCAACGCCGACCGAGTCGAGTACCACCAGTGTGACGGTCATTGGGAGAGTATAAGAGCCGCGGCCCGGCAGGCGACGCGCCCGCCGGTAGTATGTGGCGTGGTCGAACTTCGCGCGTGGTGCGCTTCCTCAGGCTTGCGGGGCATGCGGCGGCGGGGCACATGACGCCGGCGGCGGGCCTGCTCGAGAGGTTCACGGCGCGACTGGATGGCCTGGCGCCTTCCGGCACTCCGTTGGTGGCCGCGGTCTCGGGTGGCGCCGACTCCGTCGCGGCGGCGCTGCTGTTGAAGGCGGCGGAGCGACCATTCGTGGTGGCGCACTTCGATCACCGGCTCCGCGCCGGATCGGGGGAGGACGCGGCGTTCGTCGAGACCCTCAGCGAGTCGTTGGGCGCACCGTTCAGGCTTGGCGGCGCGGACGTGGCGCGAGTGGCCGAGGCCAAGGGCTGGAACCTGGAGGACGCCGCGCGGCGCCTGCGTTACGCCTTCCTCCACCGCGTGCTCCGCGAGTCCGGGGGCGGTGTGATTGTGGTGGCTCATACCGCCGACGACCAGGCCGAGACGTTCTTGTTGCAACTCCTGCGCGGCGCCGCTTTCCCGGCAGGCATGGCGGCGCGGCGGGGCGCGGTGGCGCGCCCGCTACTGACCGAGAGGCGCGAGGCCCTGCGCGATTACCTCCGCGAGGCGTCACAACCCTGGCGCGACGACCCGACGAACCTCGACCTCTCCCGGAACCGCGCCTGGTTGCGGCACGAGGTCATCCCGGCTCTCGAAGCGCGCTTCGTGGGAGTCAGCGGGCGTCTGGCTCACACGGCGGGCGAGCTGGCCGCCGCTCGGGAGGCACTGGAGGCCGAGGCGAGCCGGCGCTTCGGCGGTGGCGAGTCGCTGGACGCGGCCGCCCTCGCCGCCGCGCCCGCCGCCGTGCTACGTGTGGGCCTCGCTGCCAGGCTAAGGGCCCTCGGCGTGCCGGCCAGCGCCCGCCTGGTGTCCGCGCTCGAGGACGCGGTGCTTCGCTCGGCGCGGATGGGTACCAGCGCGCCGCCTTGGCGCCGCGACGTGGGCAGGGGAGTGACGGCCACGGTGGCGTACGGGCGCTTCTCGCTCGGGCGCGCGCCCGAAGGCGCCCCGGACCCGACGGCCGTGAGGGTGACCTCGGCGGAGCAGCTACCCGTTGGGGTGTCGCCGAGCGTCCTGGAGGGCCATCCGGACCTGGTCCTGCGGCGGCGGCTGGCAGGCGATCGCATCCGGCTGCCCTTCGGGAGCAAGCTCGTGAGCGACCTGCTGATCGACCGCAAGGTGCCCCGCTCCGACCGGGACGGGCTCACCATCCTGGCCGAAGGCAACGAGGTCTTGTGGGTGGAAGGTGTGGCCGCCGCTGTTGGCGTCGCCTCGCCTGGCGTCGCTTCGCCTGGCGTCGCTTCGCCTGGCGTTGCCTCGCCTGGCGGTGCCTCGCCAAGCGGTGAGTCGCCCAGCGGTGCCTCGCCAAGCGCCGCCGCCCGCTCCAGCGGCCTGGCGAGGCGCCAGGGCGAGGCCAGCCCGCTCGGCACGGACGAACACTTCATGGGCCTGGCGCTCGCGGAGGCCCGCCTCGCGCTGAGCTCGGGCGAAGTGCCGGTTGGCGCCGTGGTGGTCGTGGACGGCAAGGTCGTGGCGGCGGCTCACAACCAAAGCGAGAGCGAGAGCGACCCCACGGCCCACGCCGAGGTGCTGGCACTAAGGGCGGCGGCCAAGGCGGTGGGTGATTGGCGTCTGGAGGGCGCCACGCTTTACGTGACGCTGGAGCCGTGCCCGATGTGCCTGGGGGCCACGTTGCAGACCCACGCCGCCGGGCTCGTTTACGGCGCGACGAACGTGCGCGAGGGCGCCCTGGGCGGGGTGGTCGATCTGGCAGCGGCCGGCTGGAAGCGCGTGCCCGTGGTTCGGGGCGGCGTTCGGGCGGCGGAAGCGGCGGCCCTCCTCAAGCGCGCGTTCGCGGCGAAGAGGGCGGCCTCCGCGGCGGGCGCCACGGCGGCGCCTGTCCCGCCGCCCGAACCGGGCGCCGGTACCCAGCCCAGCGAGGAGCCTCAACCGGATGATTCCCAGCAGGGCGGCACGAAGTAGCACCGGGGGGTGGGATACACTTGCCCGGTGGAGATCCGTAACTTCTCGATCATCGCGCACGTCGACCACGGCAAGTCGACGCTGGCGGATCGTATCCTCGAACTCACCCAGAGCGTCTCCGAGCGCGGCCGCCGTGATCAGATGCTCGACTCCCTCGAGTTGGAGCGTGAGCGCGGCATCACCATCAAGGCGACCCCCATGCGCCTGTTCTATACGGCCGACGACGGCGTCACCTATCAGTTCAACCTCATCGACACGCCGGGTCACGTCGACTTCAACTACGAGGTCTCCCGCGCCCTGAGGGCCTGCGAGGGCGTCTTGCTGGTGATAGACGCCGCGCAGGGCGTGGAGGCGCAGACCATCCAGAACGCCTACCTCGCCTCAGACAACGGCCTGGAGATCCTGCCCGTCATCAACAAGATCGACCTGCCGGCCGCCGACGTGCCGGCGGCGATAGAGGAACTAGAGGACATCATCGGCGTGCCCGGCGACCACGCCGTGGCCGTCTCGGCCAAGACGGGCGAGAACGTCCGGGCCGTGCTCGAGGGCGTGGTGGCCCACCTTCCCGCGCCTAAGGGCGACCCCAACGCGCCACTTAGGGCCCTGGTCTTCGACGCGGTGTACGACGCCTACCAGGGCGTCATCGCGTTCATCAGGGTGTTCGATGGCACCATCAAGCCCAAGGACCAAGTGCTCATCTACTCGACCCAGAACGTCGTGGAGGTCGACAAGGTCGGCTTCTTCAGACCCGAACCCACGGTGGCGGCGCAACTTGGCGTGGGCGAGGTGGGCTGGTTCACCGCCGGCATCAAGGAGATCTCCGAGACGCAGATCGGGGAGACCATCACCAGCGCCGAACGGCCAATCAAGCAGCCCATCCCCGGCTTCAAACCCGCCATGCCGGTCGTGTTCTCGGGCCTCTACCCGACGGACACCGAGGATTACCGGCGACTCCGCGAGGCGCTCGAGAAGCTGCGCCTCAACGACGCCGCCTTCTCGTTCGAGCCGGAGACGTCCGAGGCACTCGGCTTCGGCTTCCGCTGCGGCTTCCTGGGCCTGCTGCACGCCGACATCGTCCAGTCGCGCCTGGAGCGCGAGTTCGACCTCTCCCTCATAGCTACCGCGCCCGGGGTCGTCTACAAGGTGGTCACCACCGACGGCCAGGCTTTCGACGTGCAGAACCCAAGCGAGCTGCCCACGCCCGACCGGCTCGAGTCGATCTCGGAACCCTTCGTGAACCTGTCGGTGTTCCTGCCGGAGGAGTACGTGGGGCCCGCGATGGGCCTGCTCCAGGAGAAGCGCGGCGAGATGAAGGACATCGTCTACCACGGGCACCGTGTCGAGCTCAGGTACGAGGTGCCGTTCGGCGAGATCCTCTACGACTTCCACGACCGCCTCAAGTCGTTGTCGCGCGGTTACGCCTCGATGGACTACCAGTTCCTCGGCTACCGCGAGGGCGACCTGGTGAAGATCGACGTGCTGGTGAACGAGGAGCGGGTGGACGCCCTCTCCATCATCGCCCACGTCGACAAGGCGTACGAGGTCGGCCGGAAGATGGTCGACCGCATGGCCGAGGTCATTCCCCGCCAGATGTTCCCCATCCCGGTGCAGGCGGCCATCGGGGGCAAGATCCTCGCGCGTGCGACGGTGAAAGCCTTCCGCAAGGACGTGCTGGCGAAGTGCTACGGTGGCGACATAACCCGCAAGAAGAAGCTTCTCGAGAAGCAGAAGAAAGGCAAGGCCCGCATGAAGCAGATCGGCACGGTCGAGGTGCCGCAGGAGGCCTTCCTGGCGGTGCTGAGCACGGAGGAGTGACGGTTGACTAGCAGGTCGGCCGGCAGTACCGGCGTTTCCGAGCAAGAGCCGGCGCGGCGGCGCGGCGGACCGCTCAGGCTGCGCCTGCAGGTCGCCCTAGTGATCGCGCTACTATCCGCTCTGCCCAACGTGATCCTGGTGGTCACGGCACTATTGCCCGTTTACCGCGGTCCAGGTGGCGCCGCGGGCGCGGTGCTCGGGTGGCCGGTCGTGCTCTGGTTGGTGGGAGTCGTGGTGCTCTCGGCGCTAGTCGGCTACGTGCTCTCCGGCCAACTGCTGGCACCGCTCATCCGCGCCGCGCGTGAAGTGGAAGCGCTGCCGCGCGCCGCCTCGCGGCTCGCTGCCGCGCGCGTTCCGCTGAGCCCGGACGACCCTCCCGAGGTCGTCGCCCTCAAACGCTCCTTCAACACCCTCCTTGCCCAAGTGGAGCTGCAGGAGAGCCGGCGCAACGCCTTCACGGCCGCCCTCATGCACGACCTGAAGACGCCCCTCATAGCCGCCAACAACCTCCTTACGGTCGTGCGCGACGACGACGCGCTCCCACGTGCCAGCAGGGTAGAGCTGGTGGCGCGCATCGGCAGCGAGATGGAGGCGCTTATCGACCTCGTGCAGAAGCTGGTGGACGCTCACCGGCTCGAGCGTGCCGACGTGCCGCTCGCGCCCCGCGACACGAGCCTTCTCGAGCTCGCCGAGGTCGTGATGCAACGCCTCGCTCCCCTCGCGGCGGAGCGAGGGATAGAGTGCACGGTGACCGGCGACGGGCGCGCACGCGTGGACCTGCGCGAAGCCGAGCGGGCACTCTACAACCTCTTCAGCAACGCCGTGCGTTATGCGCGCACGAGCATTCACATCGAGGTCTTCAACGCCATGGTGAGGGTGCAAGATGACGGTCCCGGACTCCCCGCACCACTCGAGAAGCTGGCCCAGCCGTTCGTTGGCCGCAACGTCGAGATAGCCGGCAAGGAGTACGCCAGCGGCACGGGCGGGCTGGGGCTCTTCATAGCCAGGCGGGTGCTCGAGGCTCACGGGGGCCGGCTCGTGTGCGAGGCCACTGGCAGCAGCGGCACGGCCCTGCTGGCCTACTTCGGCGGCTGAGGAAGGGGGAAGGCGATGGTCGACCGATCGAACGGTGCCGAGGGTGACGCGGCCAACGCTCCCTTGCGCGTCCTCATAGCCGACGACCACCCGCTCTTTCGCATGGGGTTGGCCCTGGCGCTGAAGGCGGATGGGTTCGAGGTGGTGGCCGAGGCCGAGAACGGCCGCCAGGCCGTGGAGCGTGCCAGGCACGCGGGCGTGGACGTCGTGGTGCTCGACGTCCGCATGCCCGAGCTCGATGGCATAGACGCGTGCACCATCATCACCAGCGCGGCCGACGCGCCGGTGGTCGTCATGCTCACCACGTTCGAGGAACCGGCGGTAGTGTTGGCGGCGCGGGCGGCGGGGGCCACCGCCTACCTGTCCAAGGAGACGAGCCCGCGAGAACTCGCCCGCATGCTGCGCCAGATCCTCGCCGACCCCGAGCGCGACTGGCTGCCCGAGGTGTCGGTGCCAGAACTGACGCCGCGAGAGGCGGAGGCGCTGGCCGCCCTGGCCCGCGGCCTCAGCAACAAGGCCATAGCCGCGGAGCTCGGCATCAGCCCCGAGACCGTAAAGGACTACCTCGAGAACGTCTACCGCAAGCTGGACGTCCGTGACCGGGTGAGCGCTGTGAGGCGCGCCGCCGAACTCGGGCTGGTTGCCGGCTGACGAGTGAGCCACTAGCATGCGTCGACGCTAGCCGAAGCGCCGCACCCGGGTAGCGCACGGCCAGGCACGAACCAAGAACCGTTGGGCTCGGACCCAGCGCGCGGCTGCGCCGAAGGCGGCCACGGCTACGGTGACGCCATGGGCCGAACGCCAACCTCCACCCCCGGGCGCAGGCCACGCGCGCCCCGCTCGGGGCTGGTCCTGCTCGAACTGATCGTCGCCCTCGCCCTCTTGGCCATCCTGGCCTCCCTGGCGTACGCCTTCGGCCGGCCGAGCCACTCGGCGAGGGCCGCCCGCAGCGTCCGGGCCGCCATCTTGTGGGCGCGCACCGAGGCCATGTGGCGCGGCCTGCCCGTCAGCATCATCGAGCTACCGGACCGCTCGGGCTTCGTGGTCAGCGCCGCCTCCGACCGGGAGAGGCCCTGCGAAAGCGGCACGGAGCTTACTCGCGTGCGGCTATCGGAGCATCCGGGCGTGCGCCTGGTCGCGGGCCTGCCACGCGGCCTCGTTTGGTTGCCCACCGGGTCGGGCAGGAGTTGCAACGGAGGCGGGGTGATATCGGGCACCATCGAACTCACCGACGGTCGCGCCGGCGCCAGGGTGATCGTCTCGGCGCTCGGGCGCGTGCGGCTGGAGGCGCCGTGAGGTCCGGCTTCACGCTGGTGGAGGTGCTCGTGGCGCTGGCCATCCTGGCTGCGGTTGGGGGCGCGCTGGCGGGGTTACAGCAGGCGACCCTCAAGGCGCAGCGCGCTTCCGACGCTCTGCACTCAGCGGCCGCCATGGCGTCCAGCGAGCTCGTCCTCCAGCGCGTCGCGGCTTCCGCACAGGGTGGGGCGTGCCTGACGCCGCCGCCCAACCCCGACTTCGCCTGCGAAGTGGAGCGCACCTGCGTACCCGGCGCGCTCGGTCCTTGCTCCGCCGTAGCGTTGACGGTACGCGTCTCGCGGCCGCTCGGCCCCGCGTACGTGGTTCGCTCCGCCACGTTCCCCAGTTTGGAGCGCACCCCGTGAGTGGGCGAGGCGGCTTCACGCTGGTCGAACTGCTGGTGGCACTCGCCGTGGGCGGTATTCTCTTCGGCTTGCTCGGGCCGTCGTTGGCCGCGGGCAGGAAGTACTCCGCCGAGCTGGAAGCCAAGGCCGACACCAACACCGCGCTGCGCCTCGCCGCCGAGCTCCTGAGCGAGGAGTTGCGCCTGGCCGGCAGCGTGCCGTGGCCAGTGCCCGTAGGCCTGCCCGGAGTGGAGCCGGACCCCCTGGCTTGGCTTGCGCCGGCCCTCACCTTGACGGCGCGAGGGCCGGGCCACGCGATCGGCATGCGGGCGGTGGATCACCGCGGCGCCGCCGGCCTGGTCCCGCGCGACCTCACCTTCGAGGTCGGCACCGACGCGCGGGGCGAGGCGCAGCTCTACCGGCGGCCGAGCGGCGCCAGCAAGCAACCGCTCGTCGAGCAGGTGGAGGCCCTACGCGTGGCTTGGGTGATCGATGCGGCAGGCGTGCGCCTGCCACCTTACGCCGCCGACGGTTCGCGGCTGGCGGCGCTCGGGGTGGAGGTCGTGGTCGCCGACGTAGTACGGGAGTTCGTCGTCGAGCTGCCGTCGCGGCCCCTCGTCAGCGTCGGGGCCTTGCCGTGAGCTTCGAGAAGCGGGGCTTCGTGCTGGTGGCGGTGCTGGGCGCCATGCTGCTGGTGGCGGCTCTCATCTTCGCCGCCGTGTTCGCCACCACGCTAGGCGCCATGGCGGCCCGTAGCGCCGCCCGGGCGACGACCGAGGGCGCCGCCTTGCAAGGCGCCCTTGGTCTGGCCGCCGCGGAGCTGGTTGGCGGCGGTTGGCCACCGCCCAAGGAGTTGGGGCCCTGGCCGCGCCACGGGGTGCCCGCGCGGGTGAGCGTGAGCGAGGTCGGGCCCGGCACCGTTCACCTGGTCGCTCGGCTAGGCGCCGCCGAGCCCGCGCGGGCGGCGCAGCTCGTGCTGCAGCTCGAGCCCGAGCTGGTGGTGCGGTGGCGGCCCTGAACCGCGCCGAGGCGCTCGCCTTGACACGAGTGGAGGAGGCTGAAACGATACGGCGTGACGAGCACCCAAGACACGACCCGGGCACTCCTTTGCGCCGCGCTCCTGGCCAGTGGCCGGCCGGTCGCCGGGAGGGAACTCGAGTCCTTGCTCGGCGTCAGCGCGGACGCCGTCGAGCGTGAGGTGGCAGCGCTGCGGACCACGTTGGCCGAGGCCGGGCTGGGGATAGTCGTGGAGCACGTCGCGGGAGGCTATCGCCTCGTCGTCGACTCCGTGCTGGTCCCCGCGCTTGCCACGCTGCTGTCGCCGGCGCCGCTGCCGCGGCTCAGCCAGGCTGCCCTCGAAACTCTCGCCCTCGTGGCGTACCACCAGCCCGTGACGCGAGGGGAGTTGGAGGCCGCCAGGGGCGCGTCTTGCTCCTCGACGCTGGAGACGCTCCAGGAGCGCGAACTCATCAAGATCGTCGGCCAGCGCGAGGTGGTCGGGCGGCCCATGCTCTACGCCACCACCGAGCGGTTCCTGCTCGAGTTCGGCCTGGCTTCGCTGGCGGACCTACCGCCCATGGAGAGCGATCAGGCGGCCAACTTCCTTCGAGGTTGACCGGCTCAGGCCGCGCCGGGCTCCAGCTCTGCGAGGAAGCGGACGGCCAGGCGGTAGCCGGCCAAGCCCAGCCCGATTATGCTGCCCGCACACGCGGCCGCCACGAGGCTGCGGTGGCGGAACTCCTCGCGCGCCGCGGTGTTGCTCAGGTGGACCTCGACGACCGGAAGGTCGATGGCCTTGATCGCGTCGCGCAGGGCGACGCTGGTGTGCGTGTAGCCGCCGGGGTTCAAGACGATGCCGGTCGCCCCGTCGGCGCGCGCGCCGTGGAGCCAGTCGATGAGCTGGCCCTCGTGGTTGCTCTGCCGGCACGTGGCCGACGTCCCCAGCTCGGAGGCGGCCTGCCGGCACGAGCGGTCCACGTCCTCCAGAGTGAAGCTGCCGTAGACGTCGGGCTCGCGGCTTCCGAGCAGGTTCAGGTTGGGTCCGTTGAGTACGAGGATCACAGGTCTGCCTCCAGTTGGGCCCAGGCGGCCTCGAGTTCTAAGTCACTAAGGTCGGAGACGATCACGGGTCGGCCCACGTTCTCGAGGAGCACCATGCGCAGTTGGCCGCCAAGCGCCTTCTTGTCGCGTCTCATGAACGCCGACAGGGTGGCGAAGTCCGTGCGGGGCAGGGGAGCAGGAGCCACCCAGCGCAAGAACTCCAGCGTGCGTTCCACCAGGTCTGCGTAACCGCGTCCGCGGCCCACCAGGGCGGCGTAGACGAGGCCGTACGCCACGGCGTCGCCGTGTGCAAGGGCGTGCCCGCTGGCAGCTTCCAGGGCGTGGGCCAGCGTGTGGCCCAGGTTGAGGTGCGCGCGCGCACCATGCTCGCGCTCGTCGCTGGCGACCACGGCCGCCTTGACCGCGGCCGAGCGCGCCACCACGTCCGTCAGGCGCTCTACGGGCGCGTCCGGCGCCCAGCCCCGCCCCAGGGCGCCCAGGAGGTCGGGAGCGGCAAGCAGCCCGTGCTTGAAGGCCTCCACCGTGCCCTGTTGGAACTCGCGCAGGGGGAGGGTGCGCAGGGTCGCGACGTCCGCCACCACCGCCCGAGGTTGCCAGAACGCCCCGACGAGGTTCTTGCCTTGTGGCAGGTCGAGTCCGGTCTTCCCGCCCACGCTGGCGTCGACCATCGCCAACAGCGACGTGGGGGCCTGGTAGAAGGCGACGCCGCGCATGTAGGTTGCGGCGACGAACCCGCCAAGGTCGCCCACGACCCCGCCACCCAACGCGATGACGGCGCCGTCGCGAGGCAGTCCGGCCGCGGCCAGGTCCTGTAGCAGCGACGAGTAGAGTGCCAACGACTTGCTTCCCTCACCGGCTGGCACCACGAGGAGCTGCACGGACTTGCCCGCCGCCGTAAGGGCGTCGACGACCCGCTGGCCGTGGGCGCGGCCGACGTTCTCGTCGGTGATGAGCGCGACGCGCTCCTGAACGACGGCCTCCGGCAGCAACTCCTGCAACAGACCAGGGCCGACGGTGACGGAATAGGGCGGCTCGACCGCGACCTGCACGGCGACCCTGCCGGACCGCCGACCGCTCACCGACGAAGACGCCGACGAGGACGAAGATGATGACGCCGACGATGACGTCGACGATGGCGTCTCGCGGCTCATGCGCGGCCCCCATCGTCATGGCCGGCCGCCGCGTCCTGGTCTTGTTTCCAGGCCACCAGCCGCTCTACGATCTCCTCGACGACCTCCGTGGACGGGCGACCGTCCGTCGAGACCTTGAAGGAGGCCACCTCGTCGTAGGCCTCGGCGCGCGCGGCCATGAGCTCGGTTATACGCGCGAGTGGGTCCTCGTGCTCCAGCAGCACGCGGCGGTGGCGGCGCGTGCGGCGCAGGACGGTCTCGGCGCTGGCCGTGAGGACGATCACCGGTCCGCGCGCGCGGAGCATGGCGCGGTTCTCGGGCCTCACGACCGTGCCGCCTCCCGTCGACACCACGACCTCGTCCAGCCTGACGGAGCGGCGCACGACCTCCGTCTCGTAGTCGCGGAAGACGGCCTCCCCGTACAGCTCGAAGAGGTCCGCGATGCGCAGGCAACTCACGCGCTCGATGACGCGGTCGGTGTCGATGAAGGTCAACTGTAGTCGCCGCGATAGCTCCCAGCCGATGCGGCTCTTGCCGGTACCCATGAACCCGGCCATGGCCAACCAAGTGACCACCCGCTCGGGTGGGAGGTGACGGTGGCGGGGAGACATGAGGCCGGCTCGCGACTCAGAAAGCCGCCGCGTAGGCGCGGTGGGCGCTCATGCGCTCGCTGAGCTCGCTCAGGGTATCGCCGCCGAACTTCTCCATGACGGCGTTGGCGAGCGTGAGCGCGGCCATGGCGAGCACCACGATGGAGGCGGCCGGCACGGCCGTGACGTCCGAGCGTTCGCGGGCGGCGTCGGCGACCTCGTGAGTCACCACGTCGACCGTTGCCAACGGTCGCATGAGGGTGGCGATCGGCTTCATGGCGGCGCGCACGACGAGCTCCTCGCCGTTGCTCATGCCGCCCTCCAGGCCGCCCGAGCGGTTGGAGGCGCGGCCGTAACGTTCGGCGCCGCCCACGATGGCGTCGTGCACCTGGCTGCCTGGGATGGTGGCGGCGCGCCAACCTTCACCGATCTCCATGCCCTTGATGGCGTGGATGCTCATGACCGCCTGCGCCAACCGGCCATCCAGCTTGCGGTCCCACTGGGTGAAGCTGCCGAGGCCCACGGGGACGCCTCGGAACCGGGCCTCCACCACCCCGCCCAGCGTGTCCCCGCGCTCCTTGGCGGCGTCGATCAGGTCGATGATGCGCTCCTCGGCGCCCGAGTCGAACGAGCGCAGCGGGCTGGCGTCCAGGTCGGACAGGCGGTCCCAGTCCATGTCACCGCTGCAGTCGACGCCGCCAAGGCTCATGACGCGGGCGCAGGCGTCTATGCCGAGCTCCTCCAGCAGCCGTATGGCCACCGCGCCGGCGGCCACGCGAGACGCGGTCTCACGCGCGGACGCCCGCTCGAGCACGTCGCGCAGGTCCTTGTGGCCGTACTTGATGCCGCCCGATAAGTCCGCATGCCCCGGGCGGGGTTGCGTGAGGGCGCGCTTGCGTGGCTCGTTGCCCGGCTCGGGCGCCATGACGTCTTGCCAGTTGGCCCAGTCGCGGTTGAGGATCTCCATGGCGAGGGGCGCGCCCGTGGTGCGGCCGGCGCGCACACCGCCCTTGAAGGTGGCGCGGTCCTGCTCGATGATCATGCGTTGCCCGCGGCCATAGCCGCCCTGGCGGCGCCGCAACCAGGGGTCGATGTGTTCCGCGGCCACGAGGGGAAGGCCGGCCGGGACGCCGTCGAGGAGGACCGTCAAGGCGGGGCCGTGTGACTCACCGGCGCTTAAGTACCTGAGCATCCGCTAAGCGTAGCACGCGCGCAATCGCGTGCAGGTGGGGGCAAACGGCGGTTCGTCGGCCGGCCGGATGCCCGGTTTGCTGCCGCCCGCACGCTGGAGTCGCGCTCACGAGCGGGCGCGGGCGGCGGTCACCGGACGCCCGTCTGCCGTTGCCCCGCCAGGAGCGACGAGAAGGCGCCAGGCCCGAAAGGACCTGGCGCCCAGGCGGTAAAGCGAAGCTTCAGCCGACGCTCAGTCGACCACCTGCGCGGTGACGATCAGGAGCAGGTCGGTGGTCGTGTCCTCGGAAGTGGTGGAGCCGAAGAGCTCGCCGATGACCGGGATGTAGCCGAGCAGCGGGACGCGCTTCTTCGTGAGCGTGAGCTGGTTCTGCATGAGGCCGCCCAGCAGCGCCGTTTGCCCTGGCTTCAGGTTGATGGTCGAGGTGACGGAGCGGTTCGAGAGGTTGAGGAAGCTCGGGTCGTTGGTCTTGGAGAGCACGTCCTCGACCTTCGCCTCGATGGTCAGCGTGACGCTGCCGTCGTTGGCCACTCTCGGAGTGATGTCGAGCTGCACGCCGTAGGGGATCTCGCGCTCGATGTTCTCGCTGGCGCCCGGGATGCTGATGAAGATGGTGCCGCCCGATTGGATGCGCCCCTTCTGGTTGTCGAGGACCGTCACGTTGCCGTCGTCCACGCGCCGCGAGAGGCCCTGTGTCTCGAGGGCGTCGAGCACCGCCGAGATGTTGAAGGAGGAGACTGCCGCGGCAGTGTCGAAGATGAAGTTCAGGCCGGTGTCGAGGATGCTCGCCGACAGCTGGCCGAAGCCACCCGTGAGGTCGAGTCCCAGGTCGTAGGTGATGCTGTGCGCGACTTCCTGGATGCGCACCTGGACGTTGACCTGCTTACGGGCCTCGTCGAGCTGCGGGATCAGTTCCGCGAAGCGCGCCTGCACCGCGCGCGAGCCCGTGACTATCAGGGCGTTGGCGCGGGGCTCCGCCACTACGGTGAACTCTGCTGTGGGGGCGCTGGTGCCGTCGGCGGCGGTAGTCACCAGGTTGGTCGATTGCAAGACGGTGGCCAGGTCGGTCGCGACCGCGTTGTTGAGGAAGTAGGTGCGCTGCTCCAGCTGCACCTGCTCGGCCGCCGTGTCGAACTGCTCGAGGAGCCTGGTCACGCGGTCATGCTCGGCCTCGGTGCCGACCACCATCACGCTGTTGACTCCGGGCAGGCCCTGGGCGTCGAGGCCCGGGATCGCCTGCGTCAGGATCTGGACGACCTGCGCCGGGTCGGAGTTGACGCGGTAGAAACGCTGCTCCGTGGGGACGGCCGCGGGGGCCTCCGCCGGGGCAGGCGCCTCGCCCACGGCCTCGGCGGTCGCCGGGGCCCGCAGCTTGTTGACGGACGCGGGCGGCCCCACGACCACGAGGTCGTTGTCGAGGAGGACGTAATCGAGGTCGTTGAGGGTGAGGACGAGGTTCCACACCTGGCGGAAGGGCTTCGGATCGCCTATGTCGTAGACGATGGTCGAGTCGGGCACGTCGTCGGTCACGGCCGTGAGCCCGATGGCCTTGGCCAACGCCGTGATCATGACCGACAGTTGCTCGCCGTTGGTGCCCGTGCTGAACTCCACCGGCGCGTCGTAGCGCGCGTCGTCCGGCAGGGGCGTAAGGGTTCCCTGTGCTGTCGCGATCGCCAGAGTCGCGAGGAGGGTAAGAAGGAGGAAGGTTCGCTTCATGATCACCGCCTGATATCCAAGGAGAGCACCTGGGTGTTGTCGCCCAGCGAGAACTTAGCTTCGTAGCCGCGCAGGTCAGCAAGCACGATCTCGGTTTCCGGCAGGGACTGACCGAGGGTCAGGACGACCGGCTGGTCGAACTGCTTGGAGCGGAACACTCCGACGCTCAATGGACCCAGTGCGGTGCCCGTGAAGCGCACGTCGTTGTCGCGCAAGTACCTGCTGAGAGCGTCCGCGCCTACCACCAGCGGAAGCGTGGGAGCGCTCGGCTTGCTGACCGACTCGGCGGTCGGCTGGCCGGGTCCGAGCACGTCTACTCCGGTCGGCGCAACGGTAGTGCTCGCCTCGCTGCCCGAGGCGGGAAGCGCGGAAGGTGCACTGTCCGGGGGCAGCCTGACGGCCGCCACGTCGGCCAGGTTCGCCGGGCCCGACGGCGTGGTCGGCGCCGTGCGCGCGTCACGCAAGATGTCGGGCGTGATCGGCAAGGTGCCGCTGGGCAGGGGCCGCGGTAGGTCGGAGGCGCGGGTCGGTGCGGGAGCCAACGCGCGGGGCGCGGGCGCCTGAACCGGCTTGGCGGTAGTAGCGCCGGGCGCCGTGGTGGGCGAGGTGCCCGCTTCCGCCGTTGTGGCGCCTGCCTGCGGGGTACCGTCCGAGTTCACTACCACGACTGTCGGCTCCTCGCTCGGCGCCGCGGCCAGGCTCCCGGGTTCGGCCGGGGCCGCTGCCACGGGTTGAGCCGGCGGTGCGGGCGGCGCCTGCACGACGACGGGGGAGAACGGGTTGATGCTGCCGCGGCGGCTCCCCTGCGGGCGCGTGGCGCCGGTACCCTCGGCTTCCGCCTCGGGCGTCTCGGCCACGGGCGGCGAGGTGACGAGGAAGGGCAGGTCGTCCACGACGAGGTCGCGGAGCACGACGGTTGGCGGGGTGACCACGGCCGGCGCGGTGACCACGCCCGGCGCGGCGCCGGGGGTCGTGGTGACGGTCGCGCCGGAGGCCCCTGCCGCACCGCCCTCGGCGGCGCCCGCCGCGGCGGCGTCCTCGGTCCCGGCTGGAGCTTGGCCAGCGGCGCCGGGCGCCGCTGCCTCACCGGCCTCGCTGGTGGCGGGTGATGGAGTCGGCACGCCGGGTTGCGCGCTTGGCGTGCTGGACTGCGCGCTCACGGGCGTCGGCGTCTCGGGCTGGCTGAGGAAGTTGACCCAGAAGAACGCGGCCGCGGCGACCAGCAGGAGGGCGATCAGGATGCGTGCGGTTCTAGAAAGAGACATGGCCTACTGCTCCCCTGGATCGCTACCGGTGTACACGTAGACGGTGAACGAGAAGGCGGCGTTGAGGTTGGGGTCGCTCGACGTGTTGTCTTCGATGTCCAACGAGACGCTTCCGATCTTGGCGAAGCGCTGCATGGCCTCGAGCCGGTCGAGGTACGCCATGGTCTCGGCGTAGGTGCCTTGGGTGGCGATGTTGAAGCCGATGGGCCGCACGTCTTGTACTTGCTCCTGGGCCGATCCCTGGCTGAACGACTGGATGGCGACGTCGGACTCCAGCGCGTTGGTGCGCAAGGAGTCTATGAGGCCCGCGATGTCGCTTTCACGCGGCAACTGAGCCAGGAAGTCGCGGCGGTCGGCCTCCAGCTCCGAGACCGCCAAGCGCAGGTTGGGCAGGTTGCGCCTGGCGTCTTCGCCGCGCCTTATGTCGGCGTCCAGCTGGGTGATGTTCGTCTCGAGCGTCGCGATGCGGTCCTGGGTTGGCGAGTAGAGGTAGAAGTACCAGACCACCGCCGCCAGGATCGACAGGACGAGGAAGATGATGGCCCAGTCGCGCTGCCTCAGCTTGCGGATATCGAACGAGCGGCTCATTGGGCACCCTCTTGCAGGGCGCCGACGGTCAGCGAGTACTGGTAGAGGCCCTTGTCGCTATCGCGCTGCGCGTTCTGGAACACCACACCGTAGTTGGCGCTGTGCTCCAGGGCCCTGATGAACTCGGCCAGCACCTCCGGATTGACGACCGTGCCCGACACCGTCATCTCGGCGGACACCGGCTTGCCCTCGTAACGCTGTGGATCGGGGCTCGGCCTCGTGACGCTCTGCATCGAGAGCGAGCGGAAGTCGATATCGGGCCGCGTGCCCCCGCCCACCGGCAGTGTCTCGAGCAACCCCGCTATCTCGCCCGACCAGACGATGGTGTTCTCGCGCACGGAGCGCGCCACGGAGATGAGCTGGTTGAGTTGCTGCTGCCTTGACAACAGGTCGCGCTGCTCGCGGAGGAACGGCTGCAGCAGGGCGAGCTGGTCCTCGCGGGCCAGCTTCTCCCTGGCCAGGTTGTTGGCCGTGGTGTTGGCCGAGTACTGCATGATGCCGGCGACCACCAAGACGAGCAGGGGGAAGGCGACCGCCAACAGTCGCCAGTAGCCGGGCTCGCGTACGCGGCGAAGGTTCTTGGGAAGTAGGTTGATGTTAATCAAGGCCCGCCACCCCCCTCAGGGCGAGGCCGAGGGGCACCGCGAACTCCGCCGCCACCTTCTTGAGGTAGTGCGCATCGAAGCGGCCCTCGTCCACCGTGACGCTCAGCCATGGGTCGCCGAGCTCGACCTTGATGCCCAGGGCGTCGCCGATGGCCTCGGGTAAGCCCCGCAGCTTGGCGCCGCCGCCGGTGACCAGCATGCGGCTGATCGTGGCGTCGCCGGACTGCACGCGGAAGAACTCGAGTGACCGGCGGATCTCCGTGGTCAGCTCGACGAGCACGGGGCGCAGGGCCTCGTAGACCCTGGGAGCCGAGAACTGTTCGCGCTTGACGTCGAAGTTGAGGAGGTCTTCCTCGTCCTCGGTGGGGATGGTGGCCGTGCCGTATTCGGTCTTCACGTCCTCGGCCGCGTCGAAATCGAGGCCGAAGGCGCGCTGGACGGCGGTCGTGAAGTCATCCCCGCTGACGTTGATGTTGCGGTTCATGAGCACGCGTTGGCCGCGCACGAGCGTGATGGTCGAGGTGCTGGCGGCGATCTCGAGCACGACGCCGATCTCGTTGGCCTCGGTGAAGTTCTGGCCCGAGAGCGTCTGTTTCGTGAGGTGCTCCCCGTGGAGCGAGCCGCGCAGCGCCCGCAGGAGGGAGAACGGCTTGACGTCGATCACGTGCGGTTCGAGGCCGGCTTGTTTCAGGTACTCGACCTGCTGCGAGACCTCGTCGAGGCGGGCCGCCGCGATCACGACCTCCAGCTGGCCGCCTTCTTCGACGTCCTCCGGGTTGTCGAGGACGAAGTAGTCGAGGACCACCTCGTCGATGGGGAAAGGGATGTAGCGCTCTGCTTCCCAGCGGATCGCCTCGTCGAGTTCGGCGACCGTCATGCGCGGCACGTGGATGTTACGCGTGATCGCCTGACGGTTGCTGACGGCCGTGACCGTGAAGCGCTTCTGGATCCCGGCTTCGTGGAAGAGCGCCTTGATCTCTTCAGCTAGGCCTTGCGGATCGGTGACTTCGTCCTCGGTGACGAGGCCGGGAGGCATCGGCCGCACAGCCAGAGCACCCAAAGTGGGCGGGTTGCCGGCGCGAAGCTCCACCACCTTCAGCGCACTGGTCCCGACCTCGAGCCCTACTGCCTCGATCTTGGGACTTAGCAAGCGGGACATCCGCTCGCGCAATGAGACCATAAGCGTCTCCTCCTCGTAAATCTGGGGGAGTCTATCACGGGCGCTTCGCGCCACCACGTGAAAAATGCCTTCTGAGCCGCTACCCCCAACGACCCGCCTGCGTGCCAGTATCGCGTCCACCACGGCAACCGCCGATGAGTCGTTCGTGAGCGGCTCGTGTAAGGAATCTTGCATCGCTCATGAGGGAAGCGGGCGCCTACCGTTGCGGGCCGCTCAGTGAGGGCCCTTGGCGAGGTCGTTGAAGCGCACGTGCGCGTTGTGGAACTGCAGCTCGAGGCTGCCGGTGGGGCCGTTGCGCTGCTTGCCGATGATGATCTCGGCGATCCCGTGCTTCTCGCTGTGGGGATCGTAGTACTCGTCGCGGTAGATGAACATCACGAGGTCGGCGTCCTGTTCGATGGCGCCGGACTCGCGCAGGTCCGAGAGCATGGGGCGCTTGTTGGGGCGGGCCTCGACGGCGCGCGAGAGCTGGGACAGGACGAGCACCGGCACCTCGAGCTCGCGGGCGAGGCCCTTGAGGCCGCGCGAGATGGCAGAGATCTCCTGCTGCCGGTTCTCGCTCGCGCTGCGGGCGCTGCCGGACATGAGTTGGAGGTAGTCGATGATCAGCAGGTCGAGGCCGTGCTCCGCCTGCAGGCGGCGCGCCCTGGAGCGCAGCTCCATCACGGTCAGGTCGGCGTGGTCATCGATGTACATCTTGGCTTCCGACAGCCGCCCGGCGGTGTCGGCGAGGCGTTGGAAGTCGCGGTCGGAGAGTTGGCCGGAGCGCACGCGCGACATGTCGACCCGCGCCTCCGCGCACAACATGCGCTGCACGAGCTGCACCCCCGACATCTCCAGGGAGAAGATGCCAACGGAGGCGCCCTCCTTGAGGGCGGCGTTGAGGCCGATCGTGAGGGCCAGCGCCGTCTTGCCCATGGACGGGCGGGCGGCCAGGACGTTCAGGCTGGAAGGTTGCAAGCCGCCGGTCAGGCCGTCGAGTTCGCGGAAGCCGGCACGGAGCCCCGAGACGGGGTTCGGGTTCGCGAAGCGTTCGTTGATGTCCTGGAAGGTCTCGGTGACGAGGGTTCGCATGCCGGCGAAGTTGCTGCGGCGCTTGCGGGTGGTGAGGTCGAAGATGGCCTTCTCGGCCGTGTCGAGCACCTCTTCAAGTGGCCCCGCCTGGTCGTAGGCCGCCTGCATGATGCGCCCGCCGGCGCTGATCAGGTCGCGCAGCGTGGCCTTCTCCTTGACGATCCGGGCGTAACTCTCCGCGTACGCCGCCGTGGGGACGGAGTCGGCGAGGCCGACCACGTACGCCACGGAACCCACGCCCTCGAGGTCGCCGGACTGCCGGAGCTCCTCGGTCAGGGTCACCAGGTCCATGGGCTCGCCGCGCCGGTGGAGCCTCTCGAGGGCCAGGAAGACCTTGCGGTGTGCTTCCTTGTAGAACTGTTCGGCTTGAAGCGTCCCCTCGAGGTTCCCATAGGCCTCGTTGTCCAGCAGGATGCTGCCCAGGACGCTCTGTTCTGCCTCTAGGTTGTGCGGCGGTGTGCGGCCTTCCACCCCGGCATCTTACCCGGAGCCCGGAGCCCGGAGGCACCCCCGGAGGGCCCGTGGGAGGTCGGCGGCGGATAGAATGGGGCCCTGATGGAGCTGCTGAGCACATGGGTCTTACCGCTGTTGACGGCATACCTGGTGGGCTCGC